>NZ_JBWKPU010000012.1:0-14642 GCF_059418405.1 Pseudomonas sp. GW821-FHT09A09 | reverse complement strand
GCCTTGAGTCCAATGTTGGTTTCAAGGGCCTCATCGCCGGCAAGCCGGCTCCTACAGTGAGTGTCGTGTGGTTCTAGAAAATCAGTGCTTGCTCTGGTCGTCCGACATGGCCAGCAGTTGCTTCTCCTGGTTCCAGTCGAAGGGCTCGTCGTTCTGCTCGGCTTCGAAGCGACGCTCTTCCAGGGCCTGGTACATGTCCAGTTCTTCGTCGGGCATGAAGTGCAGGCAGTCGCCGCCGAAGAACCACAGCAGGTCGCGTGGCACCAGGTGGGCGATTTGTGGGTAGCGCAGAATGACCTGGCTCATCAGGTCCTGGCCCAGGTACTGGCTTTCGATCGGGTCGATGGGCAGCAGGGCGCGCAATTCGTCGAAACGCTCCAGGAACAGCGAGTGGCTTTCCTCGGGAACCTGTTCGGCTTCGCCGACGGCAACCAGGATGCTGCGCAGGTGGTCGAGCAAGACGAGATGATCGGCAACGACGTTGGACACGAGATAAGTCCTCTAAAGCAAAAACGGGCGCGAGAGTATATAGCTCACGCGCCCGTTTTTATATGACCGCTCGACTCAGCGGACTTTGCCTTCTGCCTGGGTCAGCTCCTCCTTGCTGAAATCATCCACGTCGATCACCTTGCGCCGTGCCGCTTCGGCATCACGCAGGGTCTGCGCTTCAGCCGGTTGCAACACGCCAGCGTGCAGTGCGGCGTCGATGGCATGCTCGCCGGCCGCCGGTTTGACCTGGCCGCTCTTGAGGCCCTGGTGGAGCTTTTTCTGCAAGGGCTGGCTGGCGCCGAGCAGGTCATAGGCGTGTTGCAGGGCGCCCACCGGGTCGTCCGCCGATTGCGGGCGGTAGCAGCCGGCCAACAGCTCTTCGAGGGTCGGGTCGCCCTTGGCCCGGCCGATCACCGCAGCCACTTCGGCATCCAGCGCATCGGACGGCCCGGTGTGGCGACGGCCAAACGGGAACACGATCACCCGCAGCAGGCAACCGAGCACCTTGTTCGGGAAGTTGCTCAGCAGTTCATCCAGCGCACGTTCCGACTGGCCAAGGCTTTCTTCCATGGCCCAGGCGAACAGGGGCTCCAGATGGTCCGGCGAATCCAGGTCGTGGTAACGCTTGAGCGCGGCCGACGCCAGGTACATATGGCTCAGCACATCGCCCAGGCGTGCCGACAGGCGTTCACGACGCTTCAGTTCGCCACCCAGCAACATCATGCTCAAGTCGGCGAGCAGGGCGAAGGCGGCAGCCTGGCGGTTCAGCGCACGGAAGTAACCCTGGCTCAAACGGTTGCCCGGCGCTTTCTCGAAGTGGCCGATGCCGAGGTTCAGTACCAGCGTGCTGGCGGCGTTGCTCACGGCAAAGCCAATGTGCTGCATCAACAAGCCATCGAACTCTTTCAACGCCTGGTCATGGTCTTCACGACCGGCCAGGGCCATCTCCTTGAGCACGAACGGATGGCAGCGGATGGCGCCCTGACCGAAAATCATCAGGTTGCGCGAGAGGATGTTCGCGCCTTCCACGGTGATGAAGATCGGCGCACCTTGCCAGTTGCGGCCCAGGTAGTTGTTTGGGCCCATAATGATGCCCTTGCCGCCGTGCACGTCCATGGCGTGGCTGATGCACTCGCGGCCGCGTTCGGTGAGGTGGTACTTGAGGATCGCCGACAGCACCGAGGGTTTTTCCCCCAGGTCCACGGCATTGGCGGTGAGCATGCGCGCGCTGTCCATCAGCCAGGCGTTGCCGCCGATGCGCGCCAGGGCTTCCTGGATACCTTCGAAGGCCGACAGCGGTACGTTGAACTGCTCACGCACTTGCGCGTATTGGCCGGTCACCAGGCTGGTGAACTTGGCGGCGCCAGTGCCGACAGCCGGCAGCGAGATCGAACGCCCGACCGACAGGCAGTTCATCAACATCATCCAGCCCTTGCCGAGCATCTCCTGGCCGCCGATGAGGAATTCCAGAGGGATGAACACGTCCTTGCCGGAGTTGGGGCCGTTCATGAACGCGGCGCCCAGGGGCAGGTGGCGGCGGCCGATTTCTACACCCGGGGTGTCGGTAGGAATCAGCGCCAGGCTGATGCCCAGGTCTTCTTCTTCGCCCAGCAGGTGGTCCGGGTCATGGGCCTTGAAGGCCAGGCCCAGCAAGGTCGCAACCGGGCCAAGGGTGATGTAGCGTTTTTCCCAGTTCAGGCGCAGGCCCAGGGTTTCCTTGCCTTCCCACTCACCTTTGCAGATCACCCCGGTGTCGGGCATGGCGCCGGCATCGGAGCCAGCCAATGGGCCGGTAAGGGCGAAGCAGGGGATATCGTCGCCACGGGCCAGGCGTGGCAGGTAATGGTTGCGTTGTTCGTCGGTGCCGTAGTGCAGCAGCAATTCGGCCGGGCCGAGGGAATTGGGCACCATCACGGTGGAGGCCAGGTCACCGCTGCGGGTGGCGAGTTTCATGGCGACCTGGGAGTGGGCGTAGGCCGAGAAACCCTTGCCGCCATATTCCTTGGGGATGATCAGGGCGAAGAAACCGTGGGTCTTGATGTGTTCCCAGGCGGCGGGCGGCAGGTCCATGGCCTGGCCGATTTCCCAGTCGCTGACCATCGCGCAGAGTTCTTCGGTGGGGCCGTCGATGAAGGCCTGTTCTTCTTCGGTCAGTTGCGCCTTGGGGTAGGCCAGCAACTTGTCCCAGTCGGGGCGACCGCTGAACAGCTCGCCATCCCACCACACGGTGCCGGCGTCGATCGCATCGCGCTCGGTCTCGGACATCGGCGGCAGGACTTTCTGGAACCAACTGAACAGCGGCTTGGTGAAGTATTGGCGGCGCAGGTCCGGCAGCAGCAGCGGTGCAGCGACAGCCGCCAGCAACACCCAGAAGATCAGCAGCAGCCAACCCGGTGCGTGGCTCCAGGCGCCCATCGCCAGCAGGTAGACGGCGACCACACCCAGGGCGGGCAGCGGCGCGGTGCGGCGGTGTGCCAGGTAGGCAATGCCGACCACCAGAACCAGTATCCACAACAACAGCATATTCAATCCTCCGTGAAACCAGGGGCGAAACCACCAAGGAGCTTAGTCGGCATCCGAAAAAGCGCGGTGATCAGGGTGTTACGAGTTGTACGGGAAGCACCGGTCGCCAGGCGCCGACATTTGGCCGAATCGTCGTTATCTACAGGGCAAACCTGTCGTTACACTCAAGGCTTGCTTCGGAGATAACGCCCATGGATACGTACCTGAGTCCCAGCCGCTTCATCGATAGTGACCACCCTGCGGTGGTGGAGTTCGCCGAAAAACATCGTGGCCCCAGCGCAGATTTGCGTGACCAGGCAGTCAGTCTCTACTACGCCGTGCGTGAGGCGATTCGCTATAACCCGTACACCTTCAGCCGTGACCCAGACACCCTCAACGCCAGCTTCGCCCTCGCCACCGGTGAGAGCTACTGCGTGCCCAAGGCCACCTTGCTCGCCGCCTGTGCCCGCCACTGCGGCATACCGGCGCGCATCGGTCTGGCTGACGTGCGCAACCACCTGTCGACGCCGCGCCTGATCGCGTTGCTCAAGAGCGATGTGTTCGCCATGCATGGCTACACCGAGCTGTACTTGCGCGGGCGCTGGGTCAAGGCGACTCCGGCGTTCAACAGCCAGCTGTGTGAATTGTTCGATGTGCCGCCGCTGGCGTTCGATGGCCTGCATGACAGCGTGTTCCACGCGTTCAACCGCCAGGGCCAGCGCTCGATGGAATATGTGCTGGACCACGGGCAGTTTCCCGACGTGCCCGAGGCGTTTTTCTTCGCCCATATCCGCCAGTGTTACCCGCACCTGTTTGCCGAGGACATGCCAGACCTGCTGGGCGACATGCAGAGCGATTTAAGCCGCGCGTGAACCGGCGTATGCTGCTGCGTTCATCAAGCCATGTTCATCAACGATAAGGCGCGGTCATGCTGAAAATCTGGGGTCGTAAAAATTCATCAAACGTCAGGAAAGCACTGTGGTGCGCCGAGGAACTCGGTCTGGACTATGAGGCAATTGATGCGGGCGGGGCTTTTGGTGTGGTCGACACCCCGCAATACCGGGCACTGAATCCCAATGGCCGGGTGCCGATGATCGAAGACGGCGACTTTGTGCTGTGGGAGTCCAACACCATCGTGCGCTACCTCTGTGCGAAGGAAGCCTCCAGCTGGTACCCCACCGACTTGAAGGCGCGAGCCAACGCTGAAAAGTGGATGGACTGGACCACGTCTACCCTCGCCGAACCGTTCAAGATTGTGTTCTGGGGCATCCTGCGCACCCCCGCCGAAAAGCAGAACTGGGACAGCATCAACGCCGGGCGCCAAGCCTGCATCGATGTGCTCAAGACCGTCGACCAGGCCCTCGCCACACAGCCGTATCTGTCGGGCAACGAGATCGGCATGGGCGACATCCCCCTGGGCTGCTTTGCCTACGCCTGGTTTGAAATGCCCATCGAGCGGCCTGCAATGCCCCATCTAGAGGCCTGGTACCAGCGCCTGCAGCAGCGCCCGGCCTACCGCAAAGCGGTCATGACTGCGTTGACTTAATACTGACTATTAATACAGGTGACTGTACTTGTGCGGCGCGGGCAGCCAACATGGTTGTCATGCGCCGCCGTTGAATACGCGCGCTGCGCCCTCATCTATTCTTCCAATTCCCTTCTTTGGTGCGTAATCCGATATGAGTTCCGCTCTGTCCATCCGGCAGCTAACCAAAACCTACGGCAACGGTTTCCAGGCCCTGAGTGGTATCGATCTGGACGTTGCCGAAGGTGACTTCTTTGCCTTGCTCGGCCCCAACGGTGCCGGCAAATCCACCACCATCGGTATCCTCTCGACACTGGTCAACAAGACCAGCGGCACGGTGAATATCTTTGGTCATGACCTGGACAAATCCCCGGCGGCGCTCAAGCGTTCCATCGGCGTGGTGCCCCAGGAGTTCAACTTCAACCAGTTTGAAAAGACCTTCGACATCGTCGTGACCCAGGCCGGTTACTACGGCATCCCGGCGAAAGTCGCCAAGGAGCGCGCCGAGCAGTACCTGACCCAGTTAGGCCTGTGGGACAAGCGTGATGTGCCTTCGCGCTCACTGTCCGGCGGCATGAAGCGCCGCCTGATGATTGCCCGCGCCCTGGTGCACGAGCCGCGCCTGTTGATCCTCGATGAACCAACGGCCGGTGTGGATATCGAGCTGCGCCGTTCGATGTGGACCTTCCTCACTGAGCTGAACGAGAAGGGCATCACCATCATCCTCACTACCCACTACCTGGAAGAGGCTGAGCAGCTGTGCCGCAACATCGGCATCATCGACCACGGCACCATCGTCGAAAACACCAGCATGCGTAACCTGCTGGGCCAGTTGCATGTGGAAACCTTCCTGCTCGACCTGAAAAACAACCTGTCGGCGCCGCCGCAACTGCTCGGCTACCCGAGCCGCCTGGTGGACAGCCACACCCTGGAAGTCCAGGTGGACAAGGCCATGGGTATCACGGCGCTGTTCACTCAACTGGCAGCCCAGAGCATCGAAGTGCTGAGCCTGCGTAACAAAACCAATCGCCTTGAGGAGTTGTTCGTGTCCCTGGTGGAGAAAAATCTGGCGAAGGTGGCGGTATGAGTTCCGAACTGCAACCCAACCTCGTCGCGCTGCAAACCATCGTCTATCGCGAAGTGAAGCGCTTTACCCGGATCTGGCCGCAGACCCTGCTGCCGCCAGCGATCACCATGGTCTTGTACTTCGTGATCTTCGGTAACCTGATCGGTCGCCAGATCGGCGACATGGGTGGCTTCACCTACATGGAGTACATCGTGCCGGGCCTGATCATGATGTCGGTGATCACCAACTCCTACGGCAACGTGGTTTCCAGCTTCTTCGGCAGCAAGTTCCAGCGCTCCATCGAGGAACTGATGGTATCGCCGGTATCGCCGCACACCATCCTGATCGGCTACACCCTGGGCGGTGTACTGCGCGGCCTGATGGTCGGGGTGATCGTGACCCTGCTGTCGCTGTTCTTCACCCACCTGCAGGTGCATCACCTGGGGGTCACCTTGCTGGTGGTGGTGCTGACGGCGACGATCTTCTCGCTGCTGGGGTTCATCAACGCCGTATTTGCACGCAACTTCGATGATATTTCGATCATCCCGACCTTCGTGCTGACGCCGCTGACCTACCTGGGCGGGGTGTTCTACTCCATCACCCTGTTGCCACCGTTCTGGCAGACCGTGTCGCTGGCCAACCCGGTGCTGCACATGGTCAACGCCTTCCGCTACGGCATCCTGGGGGTGTCGGACATCAAGATCAGCGTGGCGATCACCTTCATGCTGGTCGCGACTGTGGTGCTGTATATCGGCTGCGCCAAGTTGCTGGTGAGCGGGCGTGGGATGCGCACGTAAGCGACGATCCTCTAAAAAAACGGCCTCAGATGAGGCCTTTTTTTTGGAGTGTGATCAGGTCAATGTGGGAGCTGGCTTGCCTGCGATAGCGGTCTGCCTGTGAATGATATGCCAGCTGACCCACCGTTATCGCAGGCAAGCCAGCTCCCACATTTTGATGAGTGCAGGCCTTCAGGGTTTGAGGGCTAGCTCGATCAGCGCGTGCAGCTCTTGCACCGAGAGCGGTGCGGTCGAGAACAGGATGCGAAACACCGTCGGCGCGGCGATCAGGTTGATCAGGTGGTCCACGCTCGGCGGTGCCGCATCGGGGTAACGGTCGACAATCGCCTGCAACTGCCCGCTCAGGATGCTCACGCAGTAGCCTGGCGTGATCGTGCACTGCAGGTCACGCATCATGTTGCGCCCCGGCTCCGAACTCATTTCATCCAGGTATTGCTCGGCCCAGGCCTGCAAGTCGCCACGCAGGCTGCCGGTATTGGCCGGCTCGCTGTCCGGGCGCATGCGTGCCAGGGCGACATCCGCCAGCAACACGGAAAGGTCGCCCCAGCGTCGATAGATGGTGGAGGGCGTAACGCCCGCGCGCGCAGCAATCATCGGCACGGTCACGCTGGAGCGCTCGTGAGCTTCCAGCAGTTCGCGCGTGGCGTTGTGCACTGATTCCTGGACCCGGGCACTGCGGCCCCCCGGGCGAAGACCTTCTTTAATAGCCATGCCTAAAACCTTAACACAAAGAATTTGCTTTAAGCGCTTTCCGGTAGCACACTCTGCAAAAGCAAAATGTTAGCTTTAGCGGAGCGTGCCGATGTCCAGTCCTACTTCCAACCGTTCGAACCTGGCGTTTCTGGTCATCACGGTGCTGACCTTTCTCGCCGCCTCCAGTGCACCGACACCGCTGTATCAGGTGTATCAGGACAATCTGCATTTTTCGGCGGCGATGCTGACGGTGATCTTTGGCGTGTACGCCGTGAGCCTGCTGGCGGCGCTGCTGACCGTGGGCTCGCTGTCGGATTACCTGGGGCGCAAGCCGGTGATATTCGTCGCCTTGTTGCTGAATAGTGTGGCCATGCTGCTGTTTATCAACGCTGACAGCACCGCCTACCTGATTGCCGCACGCGCCCTGCAAGGTTTCGCCACCGGCACGGCGACAGCGGTGTTGAGCGCCACGTTGCTCGACACCGATCGCCTGCGCGGCCCAATGCTCAACAGCCTCGCACCGTTGCTGGGCATGGCCAGTGGCGGACTGGGCAGTGGCTTGCTGGTGGAGTTCGCGCCACGGCCGACTCAACTGATCTACCTGGTGATGCTCGGCTTGATGGTGTTGCAGGCGTTATACGTGTGGCGTTTGCCCGAAACGGTCAGCCGCATTCCGGGGGCTTTGAAATCCCTGGCGCCGACCCTGCATGTACCCGCACAGGCCCGCCGTGCCTTGTGGCTGGCGATGCCCTTGAACGTGGCGGTGTGGGCACTGGGTGGGTTCTTTTCCTCCCTGGCCCCTTCGCTGGTGAAGACGGCAACCGGCTCGACCTCCCACCTGATCGGCGGCGGCCTGGTGGCCGTGGTGACCTTGAGCGGCGCAGTGATGATCTACCGCCTGCGCGAATACCCGGCTGACAAAGTCATGCGCTTGTCCGCGCTGTTGCTGGCTGTCGGCGTGGCGTTGCTGTTGGTCGCCGTGCAGAGCGCCAGCCTGTGGCTATTCTTTGTCGCCAGTGTGATCGCGGGCTTTGGCTTTGGCGGCGGCTTCATGGGCAGCATTCGCAGCATCGTCGGGCTGGCGTTGCCCCATGAACGGGCGGGCTTGATGTCGGCCTTCTATGTGCTGAGCTACCTGGCGTTCTGCCTGCCGGCGCTGTTGGCCGGCAACCTGAGCCGGGTGTTTGGCCTGATCGTGACCACCGACGGCTACGGCGTCGTGTTGATCGTGCTGGCCCTCGGTGCCTTGGGCGGCTTGCTGATGCAGGATTCGGCGCGGGCCAGGGCGACGACAGGCGCTTGATGGGTAATAATCGCCTCCCGTACCGCCTGATCGAGGTTCACGCATGAAGATCATCCGAAGCAAGGACTTCACCGGCAGCCGCGCCTGGGAGGCGCTGGACATCGCCAACATGAACGGCATCACCACCCGTTTGCACTGGACCGACCAGCCGTATCGCTGGCACATCAACGACGGTGAAGAAGTCTTCGTGGTGCTCGATGGCCGGGTGCACATGCACTACCGCGATAACGGCTTTGAGCACGTGGCAGAGCTGGCGGTGGGGGATATCTTCTACGCCAGTGTCGGCACCGAGCATGTGGCCCATCCTCAAGGCACGGCGCGAATTTTGGTGATTGAGTGCGAAGGCAGCGTTTGATCGTATATCTGTAAAGTAGATAACAGATAGAGATATTACCCGTTATATAGATATTCGATAGGGTTCTATGATGGTCTCAACCTCATGCGAGGAAGAGGAATACCACCATGACCTGCTCGACTACCATCAGCTACAAACCCTTCAGTCACCTGACCCGACCACGGGAAGTGATCCGCCAGTTCACCCCCAACTGGTTCGCCGCCACCATGGGCACCGGTGTACTGGCGTTGGCCTTGGCCCAGTTGCCCGTCAACGTGCCAGGCCTGCAGGCCATTGCCGAAGCGCTGTGGGTGTTCACCATCGGCTTGTTCGTGCTGTTCAGCGCCCTGTACACCGCCCGCTGGGTGATGTTTTTCCACGAGGCGCGGCGGATTTTCGGGCACTCCACCGTCTCGATGTTCTTCGGCACCATCCCGATGGGGCTGGCGACCATTCTCAATGGATTGCTGCTGTTCGGCCTGCCCCGTTGGGGCAACAGTGTGATTCCCCTGGCCGAAGTGATCTGGTGGCTGGACGTGGCGATGGCCCTGGCCTGCGGCGTGCTGATCCCGTTCATGATGTTCACTCGCCAGGAGCACAGCATCGACCAGATGACCGCCGTATGGCTGTTGCCGGTGGTTGCCGCCGAAGTGGCCGCCGCCAGCGGCGGCTTGCTCGCGCCGCACCTGGCAGACGCCCATTCGCAACTGGTGATGCTGGTGACCAGCTATGTGCTCTGGGCGTTTTCGCTGCCGGTGGCGTTCAGCATCCTGACCATCCTGATGTTGCGCATGGCCTTGCATAAGTTGCCCCACGCCAATATGGCGGCGTCGAGCTGGTTGGCCCTGGGCCCGATTGGCACCGGCGCCCTTGGCATGCTGTTGCTTGGCGGTGACGCACCGGCGATCTTCGCCGCCAATGGCTTGCCCGGTGTCGGTGAGATGGCCAACGGCCTGGGCCTGGTGGCGGGCATCACGCTGTGGGGTTTTGGGTTGTGGTGGATGCTGATCGCGGTGCTGATCACCCTGCGTTACCTGCGTGCTGGTATCCCGTTCAACCTCGGCTGGTGGGGCTTTACCTTCCCGCTGGGGGTGTATGCCCTGGCGACGCTGAAGCTGGCGAACGTGCTGCACCTGGGTTTTTTCAGTGTGATGGGCAGTGTGCTGGTGGTGGCCTTGGCGCTGATGTGGCTGATCGTTGCCAAGCGCACGGTGCAGGGCGCCTATAAAGGTGAGCTTTTTGTTTCCCCCTGCATTGCAGGACTAGGGAATAAGTAAGCGGGATTAGGTAAAGTCGTGGCCTGTTTTTAATAAAAGCCCAACAGGCCACGCAGGAACACGGACGATGAGCCACCCCTCGCAATTCACTTTGCTGCGCACACGGCGCTTTTTGCCGTTTTTCGTCACCCAGTTGCTGGGCGCCTTCAACGACAACATCTTCAAGCAATCGCTGATCCTCGCCATCCTCTACAAGCTGACCATCGACGGTGACCGCTCGATCTGGGTCAACCTGTGTGCGTTGCTGTTTATCCTGCCGTTCTTCCTGTTTTCGGCGCTGGCCGGGCAGTTTGGCGAGAAATTCAACAAGGACGCGTTGATCCGCGCGATCAAGATCGGCGAGATCGTGATCATGGCCGTGGGCGCCACCGGGTTCATGTTCAACCACCTGGAGTTGATGCTGCTGGCGCTGTTTGCCATGGGCACCCACTCGGCGCTGTTTGGCCCGGTGAAGTACTCGATCATGCCCCAGGCCCTGCATGAAGATGAGCTGGTCGGCGGCAACGGCCTGGTGGAAATGGGCACGTTCCTGGCGATCCTGGCCGGCACCATCGGCGCCGGGATCATCATGTCGTCGACCCATTACGCGCCGCTGGTGTCGGTGGCGATTGTCGGCGTGGCGGTGCTGGGCTACCTGGCCAGCCGAGGCATCCCTCGGGCGGCGGCGTCGACTCCGGGGCTGCGCCTGAACTGGAACATTTTCAGCGAATCCTGGGCCACCTTGCGCCTGGGCCTGGGGCAGACGCCGGCTGTTTCGCGTTCCATCGTTGGTAACTCGTGGTTCTGGTTTGTCGGCGCGATCTACCTGACGCAGATCCCGGCGTACGCCAAAGAGTGGCTGTACGGCGACGAAACCGTGGTGACGCTGATCCTCACAGTGTTTTCCGTGGGCATCGCGCTGGGTTCCATGCTGTGCGAGAAGCTTTCGGGGCGCAAAGTCGAAATCGGCCTGGTGCCGTTCGGTTCGTTCGGCCTGACGGTGTTCGGCTTGTTGCTGTGGTGGCACTCGGGTGGCTTCCCGCAGAACGTGCAGGCCAACGACTGGCTCGCCGTGCTCAGCTATGGCCAGGCCTGGTGGGTGTTGTTCGATATCCTCGGCCTGGGGGTGTTCGGCGGCTTCTATATCGTGCCGCTGTACGCGTTGATCCAGTCGCGCACCGCCGAGAACGAGCGGGCCCGGGTGATCGCGGCCAACAACATTCTCAACGCGCTGTTCATGGTGGTGTCGGCCATCGTGTCGATCCTGCTGCTCAGCGTGGCCAAGCTGTCGATCCCCGAGCTGTTCCTGGTGGTGTCGCTGCTCAACATCGCGGTCAACACCTACATCTTCAAGATTGTCCCCGAGTTCACCATGCGTTTCATGATCTGGCTGCTCAGCCATTCCATGTACCGCGTGGAGCATCGCAACCTGGAAGCCATCCCGGATGAGGGCGCGGCCCTGCTGGTGTGCAACCACGTGTCGTTTGTCGATGCGCTGTTGATTGGCGGCGCAGTGCGTCGGCCGATTCGCTTTGTCATGTACTACAAGATTTACCGTTTGCCGGTGCTGAACTTTATCTTCCGCACCGCCGGGGCGATTCCGATTGCGGGGCGCAACGAAGACATCCAGATCTACGAAAAGGCTTTCACGCGGATTGCGCAGTACCTGAAGGAAGGGGAGTTGGTGTGCATCTTCCCGGAGGGCAAGCTGACGACCGATGGCGAGATGAACGAGTTTCGTGGCGGCGTGACGCGCATTCTGGAGGAGACGGCGGTGCCTGTAATTCCGATGGCTTTGCAGGGGTTGTGGGGGAGTTTCTTCAGTCGTGATCCGAAGAAGGGGGTTTTCCATCGGGTCTGGTCGCGGGTGGTGCTGGTGGCGGGTGAGCCGGTATCTACGGAGGCGGCAACGCCTGCACATCTGCAGCAACAGGTAACCGAGCTGCGCGGCACGGTCCTGTAGGAGCCCGGCTTGCCGGCGATGGCGTCCGTATGACTGCCATCGCCCGCAAGCGGGCTCCTACAGTGCGGTGCGCCAGTGGGTCAGGTGCTGATCTTGAGGCCGATAAGGCCGCAAATGATCAACGCCACACTCGCCAGCCGGAACAGCGCCATGGATTCCCCAAACAGGATAATCCCGGCGATCACCGTGCCCACCGCACCCACGCCAGTCCAGATCGCATAGGCGGTGCCCAGCGGCAGTTCCTTCATCGCCAGCCCCAGCAAACCCAGGCTGATCGCCATGGCCGCAATGGTCAGGGCTGTGGGCAAAGGCTTGCTGAAACCGTCGGTGTACTTCAGGCCAACGGCCCAGCCGACTTCGAACAAACCCGCAAAAAACAGAATGATCCAGGACATGATGACCCTCTCTACAGACGTGGGGTCGTCCCCGGATTAGGCGCTTAAGAGCGTCGCGAGGTCGTCCCCGCGAAGCTCGGTAGAGTGCCGAATATTGATCGGGCGATCAAGTTTACGGCGTGGTTTCCAGTGCGCTGCGGTCTTCCTTTTCGCTCATGCGGCGGAAGTAGGTCGAGAGCAACGCTCCGGAAATGTTGTGCCAGACGCTGAACAGTGCACTCGGCACCGCCGCCAATGGCGAAAAATGCGCGCTGGCCAAGGCAGCACCCAGCCCGGAGTTTTGCATGCCCACTTCCAGCGCCAACGACTTGCGCTGTGCCAATGGCAAACCGAACAGGCGGCCGGTGAAATAACCCAGCAGGTAGCCAAAGCTGTTGTGCAGCATCACCACCGCCATGATCAACAGACCCGACTCGGCAATCTTCGCCTGGCTGGCGGCAACCACGGCCGCGACGATGATCACGATGCTCACCACCGACACCAGCGGCAAGACCTCCACCGCATGGCGTACACGTTCGCCGAGCAACCGTTGCGACAGTACGCCGAGCACGATGGGCAGCAACACGACTTGCAGGATCGACCAGAACAGCTCCATGAACGAAACAGGCAGCCAGGCCGAGGCCAGCAGCCAGATCAGTGCGGGTGTCAGCAGCGGGGCGAGGAGGGTGGTGACGGCGGCGATGGCCACCGACAGCGCCAGGTCACCCCGGGCCAGCCAGGTCATTACGTTGGAGGAGGTGCCGCTTGGGCAGCAACCGACCAGGATCACACCGACGGCAATTTCCGGCGGCAGGTGGAAGGCCTGGCACAGCAACCAGGCCACACCGGGCATGATCACGAAGTGGGCAACCACGCCCAGGGCCACGCGCCACGGGTGGCGGGCGACCTCGGCGAAGTCTTCGAGTTTGAGGGTCAGCCCCATGCCGAACATCACCAGGCCCAGCAGCGGCACGATGGCGCCTTTGAGGCCGATGAACCAGCCCGGTTCGAGGAACGCCAGCACGGCAAAGATCAACACCCAGTAGGCGAAGGTGTTGCCGACGAAGCGGCTCAAGCCGGCTCCTACAAAGAGAGGGCGTCAGATGCCCTGTGGTGTTTCTTCACCGCCGAGTGCTTCAACCAGCGCCGGCAGGAAATCGCCGAACGTCAGCATCATCAGGGTAAAGCTCGCATCCAACTGGCCCAGGGCTTCGTCGCCGCCGTCCTGTTCGGCCTGGTCTTGCAGCAGGTCTTCGAACTTCAGGCGCTTGACGGTCATTTTGTCGTCGAGCATGAAGGACAGTTTGTCCTGCCACGCCAAAGACAGCTGGGTCACGACCTTGCCGGTGGTCAGGTGCAGTTGGATCTCTTCGCCGGTCAGGTCCTGGCGCTTGCAGCGCACGATGCCGCCGTCTTCGTGGGTGTCGCGCAGTTCGCATTCGTCGAGGACGAAGAAATCATCGGCCGGCTTCTGGGTGGTGACCCAGTCGGTCATGATCGCGGTTGGCGCGGTTTTGACGGTGAGTGGGCGAACCGGCAGGGTGCCGATCACTTCACGCAAGGTCGACAGCAGGTCTTCGGCGCGCTTGGGGCTGGCCGAGTTCACCAGGATCAGGCCCTGTTTCGGCGCGATGGCGGCGAAGGTCGACGAACGACGGATAAAGGCGCGCGGCAGGAAGGCCTGGATGATCTCATCCTTGATCTGGTCGCGTTCCTTCTTATAGACCTTGCGCATCTGCTCGGCCTCGATCTCTTCGACTTTCTCTTTGAGTGCGTCACGCACCACACTACCCGGCAGGATACGTTCTTCCTTGCGGGCGGCGATCAGCAGGAAGTCACCGCTGACGTGAACCAGGGGAGCGTCTTCACCTTTACCAAACGGCGCGACGAAACCGTAAGTGGTCAACTCCTGGCTGGCACAGGGGCGCGCCAGCTTGGTGGCCATGGCCGCTTCCAACGCCTCGGCATCAACAGGCAGATCTTGGGTCAGGCGATAGATAAGCAGGTTCTTGAACCACATGGGGTGAGTCTCTCCTTTATACAAAGGAGGGCATTATTCTCTTGATAGCGCCTCAGGCCAACCCTGCCTAAGCCATTGGAAGGGCTCAAAAAAAAGATTTAAGAAAGTGCTTGCCAGACCCAAGGTCGCTCCGTAGAATGCGCGCCACACCGAAGCGAAGGGTGATTAGCTCAGCTGGGAGAGCGTCTGCCTTACAAGCAGAATGTCGGCGGTTCGATCCCGTCATCACCCACCATTCGTTTCAAGTGTTACGCGCAGCGGTAGTTCAGTCGGTTAGAATACCGGCCTGTCACGCCGGGGGTCGCGGGTTCGAGTCCCGT
>NZ_JBWKPU010000011.1:0-196123 GCF_059418405.1 Pseudomonas sp. GW821-FHT09A09 | reverse complement strand
GTATAGCGCAGTCCGGTAGCGCGCCTGCTTTGGGAGCAGGATGTCAGGAGTTCGAATCCCCTTACCCCGACCATATTAAAAATCCTCGTATCGAAAGATACGGGGATTTTTTTTGCCTTTTTTTCAGTTCGATTTGTGCAAATTCCAAACAGATATTGTGCTGATTGGTGCGTTGGTGCGAACGCGGTGTGCTCCTAGACTGGGCCACGTCAGTATCTCTCCCCAACAGGAATTCGCATCATGAACCGCACCGCTTCTTTCCTCGCTGCTCAACCTGCTCGCTCATTACCTCAGTTGATCAAATCCACGCTCGTGGGCTTGGGCATGATCATGGGCCTCGGTCAATTTGCCGTTGCTGCCGACGCTGCGGCGAATAAGCACCCGACCATTCGCGCCATGTCAGGCGCCGAGCCCATCGGTCGGCTGGATCCGAAAACCACAGCCTTGCTGGTCATCGATTTCCAGAATGAATACTTCACCGGCCGTATGCCGATCCCCGACGGCATGAAGGCCCTGGACAACACCCAGCGTCTGATCAAATTTGCCGACAAGGAGCATATTCAGGTCATCCACGTGCAGCACATCGCCCCGGAGGATGCGGCGGTATTCGCCACAAACGGCAAAACCGTCGATTTTCAACCGCTGATGAAGCCGCGTCCGCAAGACAAGCTCGTGCAGAAAACCTCCGTCAGTGTATTTGCCAGCACCGATCTTGATGCGCAATTGAAGCAAGTGGGCGTCAAAACCCTGATTATCACCGGCCTGATGACTCACGCCTGTGTCGCCGGCGCCGCTCGAGACGCTGCGCCGTTGGGCTATGACGTTGTGGTAGCATCCGATGCCACCGCCACGCGGGCCATCACCCGTGCCGATGGCCGTTCGGTGACCAAGGATGAGTTGCAAAACTCGGCGCTGGCCGAGATCGAAGACACCTTCGGCTCGGTGCTGAGCACGGCGCAAATCATCGCCTTGCCGGTTAACTGAGCCCTTCTGAACAGCCAGGGATCGTCTGCTTCATGAACCAGTTGTCCGCCATGCGCGCCTTTCGGTGCATCGTTGAAGCCAAGGGTTTTTCTGCCGCCGCAGAACGCCTGGACACCACGCATTCGACGATTTCACGGCAGTTGCAACAGCTGGAGATTGAACTGGGCGCCCAACTGATCAACCGCAATACACGGCGTTTCAGTCTGACCTCGGCGGGAGAGCAGTACTACGCGGCGTGTGTCGATATCCTCGATCGTGTCGAGGCCGCGTCCCAAGCCATTGCCCAGGGACATCAACGCCCGGAAGGCCTGCTGCGGGTCAGCGTGCCGCTGGTGGTGGGCACGTTGGAGCTACCGCACTGGCTGCCGGGTTTTCAGCGTCGTTACCCCGATATCGAGCTTGAATTGCATGGCGACGATCAATTCGTTGACGTGGTCGCTGATGGTTTTGACGTTGTGATACGCATCGCCAGCACCTTGGCGGACACGACCTTGGTGGCCCGCACGCTGACGGTCTCCAGGCAGGTATTGGTGGCATCACCGAGCTACATTGGCCGGCATGGCTTGCCCCGTTCGGCCCAGGAACTCGACGCGCATCGCTTGCTGACCTTCATTGGCGCGACTTCGGATTGGGCGCTGAGCCCGGCGCGGGGCGAGACCATCAAGGTCACGCCCCCGGGGCAGTTTCGAAGCAATACCATCAGTGCACTGCACGCGGCGACATTGGCCGGGGCGGGCATTGCATGCTTCACCCAGGCAACGGTGCGCAATGACTTGGCGCAGGGACGGCTTGTACCGATCCTGCCCAATTATTCGCTGGGCGAGCGGCACTACTACGCGCTCTATCCGCAGTCCCGGCATCTGGCGCCGAAGGTCCGGGCGTTTGTCGACCACATGGCCGAGTTTTACGCGGCCCAATAAAAAATCCCCCTGCCGTTTGGTAGGGGGATTTTTTTTGCAGCGAGATCGTCAATCAGTGCAGCTTGAGCCTAGGCTCGGTCCCGCGACCAATCTTGCTACCCAGCATCAACATGGCCGTACGGAAGAACCCGTACAGCGCCATCTGGTGCATGCGGTACAGCGACACGTAGAACATCCGCGCCAACCAGCCTTCCAGCATCACGCTGCCAGTAAGGTTGCCCATCAAGTTACCCACCGCCGAGAACCGCGACAGCGAGATCAACGAGCCGTAGTCGGTGTACTTGTAGGTTGGCAGGTCTTTGCCTTCGATACGCAGCTTCAGCGACTTGGCCAGCAGCGATGCCTGCTGGTGAGCAGCCTGGGCGCGTGGCGGAACGTTGCGGTCGGTGCCCGGTTGCGGGCAGGCAGCGCAGTCGCCGAAGGCAAAGATGTTTTCGTCACGGGTGGTTTGCAGTGTTGGCAGAACTTGCAACTGGTTGATGCGGTTGGTTTCCAGGCCGTCGATGTCTTTGAGGAACCCCGGCGCACGAATGCCGGCCGCCCACACCTTGAGGCTGGCTGGAATCACCTGGCCGCTGCTGGTGATCAGCGCATCGGCTGTCACTTCACTGACCGCCGAATTGGTCAGCACGGTCACGCCGAGCTTTTCCAGGGTTTTATGCACAGGCCCGCCGATGCGTTCCGGCAGGGCAGGCAGCACCCGTGGCCCAGCCTCGATCAGGGTGATGTGCATGTTTTCCGGTTTGATGCGATCCAGGCCATAGGCCGCCAGTTCATGCGCAGCGTTGTGCAGCTCGGCGGCCAGTTCAACACCGGTCGCACCGGCGCCGACGATGGCGACACTGATTTTCTCTTCCACGTCGGTTTGCCCGGCATGGGCGCGCAGGTAGTGGTTGAGCAGTTGTTGGTGGAAGCGCTCGGCCTGTTTGCGGGTGTCGAGGAACAGGCAGTGTTGCGCCGCGCCCTCGGTGCCAAAGTCGTTGGTGGTGCTGCCAACGGCGATCACCAGGCTGTCGTAGCTCAGCACGCGCGCGGGCACCAGTTCACGGCCTTCTTCATCGAGGGTGGCGGCCAGCTGGATTTTCTTCTGTTCACGATCAAGCCCGCTCATGCGCCCCAGCTGGAACTCGAAGTGGTTCCATTTTGCCTGGGCGACATAATTGAGTTCGTCTTCCGATGAATTCAGGGAGCCGGCGGCCACTTCGTGCAACAGAGGCTTCCAGATGTGGGTGAGGTTGGCGTCCACCAGCGTGATGCTGGCCGTGCCGCGCTTGCCCAGAGTCTTACCCAGGCGGGTAGCCAACTCCAGGCCGCCGGCGCCGCCGCCGACGATAATAATACGATGGGTCATGGGGATATCTCGCAAGGCTAAAAGAAATCGGAGCAGTTACCCCCGCGAGCGCCAGGCAGCTCATAGCGTCAGGTAACTCAGAAGGCGACTCAGCAGGCCAAGCCCGATCACGGCCGCCAGCACCACAACGAGGAGCAGCCACGGCCTGAAAGGCTTGCGCTCGACTCGGTTCTGGGAGAGTTGCAGGTACTCTTCGACATGCTGTTGGTCATCGGGGTTCAGGCGGCTGGTCATAAAGGCCTCGTCAGGTAGACGTTGCAAAAGGGCGCCACGTTACAGACTGTGAGTGGGCGGCACCGCCACAAGCTTAGCCGGTGCCCGCGTCACAGGCTGATACCTACGTCGAATACTATGCTGCGCCCCAGGTTGTTGCGCAAGAAATCCGGTGCGTCGGGGTGGGCGAACAGCACCCGCGCAAAGGTCGGCCCCACCAGCGACAGCGAGCGCCAACCCTGGCGCAGGTACTCGGTGGGCGGCGGGAAGTGGCTGTTGAGGTCCAGCACCTCGCGCTTTAGGCTGGTGAACGCGATCAGGTCCAGCTCCCCCAGGTCCATGCCCCGTTCTTTATAGTTGTGCGCTTTTTTACGCAGCGTCGGTGCCAGGCGCAGCAGAAATTCATGGGCGGGGATGCGTCGCGGCTTGGCTTCGCGCCGCACCAGTTGGCTCAGGGAGAATGCGCTGCGCCGCCTGAGCAGCTCATCTCGCCATTCGTCGTTAAGGCGCCGGCCTTCATCCAGAACGAAAAACACCTCGAAACTGGCGTCTCGAAACAGCACGTCCGGCGGCTCCTGCCCAGCCGCGTGAAACTCTTCGGCGCGGTAGGGCACATTCAAGCCTTGCAGCAGGCGCTGGCAGACCCAACGCTCACGCTCCCATTTGCGGGCATTGGACAAGAACGCATTGGCTTGTTCGGCCGCTACAGTGAGCAGGCGCAAGTAATCTGAGTCATCCATGCTTGCAGCTTAGCGCCCAAATGATGACCGCAGGAAGTCCTGCTGCAAAAGCGCGGTGTAGACTGGCCGTACAAAGGTCAATCGGGCATGGGGAGTGCGTCGTGAAGTTTTTTGTTGTGCTGTTTTTGAGTCTTCTGCCCCTTTGGGCCCAGGCCGTTGAAGTGGGTGAGCGGCTTGCGCCCTGGACGTTGCTGGACCAGTTCGATCAGGCCTACAGTTTGAATGATCAGGCGCAGATTCTGTTGGTCGCCCGCAGCATGGAAGGCGCAAAGCTGGTGGATGCGGCGTTGCAAGGCCAGCCCAAGGGGTATTTGGAAGCGCGACAGGCCGTGTTTGTCGCTGACATCCAGCGCATGCCTCGGCTGATCGCCAAGTTGTTCGCGGTGCCGGCCATGCAGGCCTACAGCTATCGGGTGATGCTGGATCGCGACGCGCGTGTCGTGCCGCGCTACCCGGGGCCTGTGGATAAAGTGCTGTGGTTGCAACTGGATAAGGGCAAGCTGGTTGCGCAGCGTGAATACGGTTCTGCCGCTGAGCTGCGTCAGGCGTTGGAGCAGGTGGCACCGTGATCAGTGCCGCGGTGCTGGCGCCAGAAACCCTCACGATCGGGTGGCTGTTGTTTGCACCCGTGGTGATGTGGGCGGTCCTGCGCTCGTCCTGGCTTGAGTTGTTCGCCGACCGTCGGCGCCAGCACCTGTTGTTCGGCACGGTGTTCGCGTTGTTCATGCTGTGGCTGGTGCGGCGGGATTTCGACACCGGCGTTTCCTATCACTTTATCGGCATGACCGCCGTCACCTTGTTGCTTGACTGGCCGCTGGCAATCGTCGGCGGTGTTGCGGCCCAAATGGGCCTGGTGCTGTTGGGGCGCCAGGACCTGGCAGCGGTGGGGGTCAACGGCCTGCTGTTGATCGGTTTGCCCGTGCTGGTGACCGAGACCTGTGCGCTGCTGGTCGAACGGGCGCAACCCAGGAACCCCTTCGTGTACATCTTTTGCTCCGGCTTTTTTGCCGCCGCGCTATCGGCGTTGCTCTGCCTGTTGATGGGGCTGGGCCTGTTGTGGTTCGACGGCCGTTTCGCGATGCCGGAATGGCTGGAAGATTTCGTCGGCTACCTGTGGCTGATGATCTTTCCCGAGGCCTTTATCAACGGCATGGTAATCAGCGCCCTCGTGGTGTTCTGCCCTGAATGGCTGGAGACCTTCAACCGTACGCGCTATCTCTCGGCGCCCTGGAAGGATGACGATTCGCAGCGTTGACCTGGATCAAATCCCGCACAGCCGAGCAAGCCCATGCTCTGCGAAATTTTCCTGGGCAAAGGTGGGAGCACGAATCATGAGTGTGTACGAATGGGCACGGCAAGAGCTGCGTAGAAGCCAGGATGCCGCGCAAGAAATCGGCTTTGACCCGGGCCTGACGCTGCGCGCCATGCTCAGTGCGGTGGTGCAGCAGAGCAAAGGCGTGCGCAGTTTCGAAGACCTGGCCGACGAGCTGCAATACCTTGCAGAGAACCTCGACGACCAGCAGGAGTACGCCTTTATGCGCCCTTAGTGGCGTGGCGGCAGGTCTTCGGAAAACAGCTCGTCTTCGGCGTCCGGTGCTACGGGAATCTTGTGTTCTTCAGCTGCCCAGGCGCCCAGGTCGATGAGTTTGCAACGGTCCGAGCAGAACGGGCGGTTGAGGTTGGTCGCTTTCCATTCCACGGGGGCGCCGCAGGTTGGGCAGTCGACAGTCAGGGGTTGGCTCATGATCGGCCTCCACGCAAAGTAAGGTAAAAGTGGTGCAGTCGCTCGACCTCGCTGTGCAACCACGCGAGGTCCTTGTCATTGACCAGTACATCGTCGGCATGTTTCAGGCGGTCTTCACGGCTGGACTGGGCCTTGAGAATCGCCTGCACCTGTTGCTCGCTGATGCCGTCGCGCTGCAGGGTACGCTGAATCTGCAATGATTGCGGCACGTCGATCACCAGGATGCGCTGGGTCATGCTGTACTGGCCCGATTCGATCAGCAGCGGCGACACCAGGATCGCGTAGGGCGATTGAGCACGCGCCAGGTGGCTGCGAATTTCCTCGCCAATCAGCGGGTGCAGCAGGGCTTCGAGCCAGCGCCGCTCTTCGGGCACTTCGAAGATCAGTTTGCGCAACGCAGCGCGGTCCAATTGGCCGTCAGGTTGCAGCACGCCTGCACCAAAGTGTTCGGCGATGCTAGCCAACGCCGGCCGGCCAGGTTCCACGACCCACCGGGCAGCATGGTCGGCGTCGACCAGGTCAATGCCAAGGTCAATAAAGTGCTGCGCGGCGGCGCTTTTACCGCTGCCGATGCCGCCCGTGAGGCCAAGAATCCAGGGTGTTGCAACAGAAGTGGTCATCTGAAACCGACAGACTGCAAATAGAAGTCGGTTATTTGACCACCCCAGAGCAATGCAATCCAGCCGGCAATGGCCAGATACGGACCAAACGGCATCGGGGTCGACGCCTGGGCCTTGCGCAGGCGCAGTAACAGCAGCCCGACAAACACCCCGACCAGCGATGACATCAGCAAGGTCATGGGCAGCACTTGCCAGCCACCCCAGGCGCCGAGCAGCGCCAGCAGCTTGAAGTCGCCATGGCCCATGCCGTCCTTGCCGGTGACCAGCTTGAACAACCAGAACACCGACCATAGGCTCATGTAGCCGATCACTGCGCCCCACAAGGCATCGGGCAGTGGCACCAGCAGTTCGAAGTTGTTGACGATCAGTCCCAGCCACAGCAGGGGCAACACCAGCACGTCCGGCAACAGTTGGTGGTCGGCGTCGATCAGGCTCATTGCCAGCAGGCCCCAACTCAATACCAGCACCACAAAGGCTTGCCCGCCAAAGCCGAAATGCCAGGCAACCACGGCCGAGAGCAGCCCGCAGGCCAGCTCGGTGAAGGGGTAGCGGGTGCTGATGGGCGCGCGGCATCGGGCGCAGCGCCCCTTGAGCATCAGGTAACTGAGCAGCGGGATGTTTTCCCAGGGGCGAATCGGTTGGTTGCAATGCGGGCAGCAAGAATTGGGGCGCATCAGATTGTAGGTGGGACCGGGAGGGTCAACAGGCAACCCAAGCACTTCCTGGGCCTGGATACGCCAGTCCCGTTCGAGCATTTTCGGCAGGCGCCACACCACCACATTGAGGAAGCTGCCGACAATCAGGCCCAGCACCAGCGCCATCGCGGTAAACGCCCACGGGTGCTCACTCAACAGCAGGCTCAAAATGCCGAACCCAATTGGAAGACAGGCAGATACATGGCAATCACCAGCGCACCGACAATGCCGCCCAGCACCACCATGATCAATGGCTCCATCAGACTGGTGAGGTTATCGACCAGGTGTTCCACATCGGCCTCATAGTGGTTGGCGACCTTTTCCAGCATGTGGTCCAGGGTGCCTGATTCTTCGCCAATCGCAGTCATCTGGATTGCCATGCCCGGGAACAGGTTGCTGGCGGCCATGGATTGGTTCAGCGGCATGCCGGTTGAGACGTCGTGACGCATGTGTTCGATTGCCTGTTTAAAGGGCCCATTGCCCACGGTGCCTGCCACGGAGCCCAGCGCTTGTACCAGGGGCACGCCTGCTGCAAAGGTGGTGGAAAGCGTGCGGGCGTAACGAGCGACGGCGGATTTTTTCAGCAGTGTGCCTGCTAGTGGAACCCTCAACAAACCCGTATCTATTTTGTATCGAAAACTACGGGACCCCCGATAGGCTTGGCGTACTGCGACCATGGCGGTACCCAGCCCCAGTGCAACACCCCACCAGGCGCGCTGCAGAAACTCCGACAGGGCGATGACCTGTAGGGTAAACCCCGGTAATTGGCTGTCGACCCCGGCGAACAGACTTTGGAATTGCGGCACCACATGGATCAGCAACACCGTGCTGACCACGCTGGCGACCAGCAGTACCGCGATGGGGTAGGTCATGGCTTTCTTGATGCGGGCCTTGAGCTGTTCGCTTTTCTCCAGGTGGATGGCGACGCGTTCCAGAAGGGTTTCCAAAGCACCGGCCAATTCCCCTGCGGCAACCAGGTTGCAATACAGCTCATCGAAGTAGCGCGGGTGCTTGCGCAGTGCCGTCGCCAGGCTGTTGCCGGTCGCTATCGCGTGCTTGAGCCCTTTTACCAGTTCGCGCACCTGCCGGTTTTCGAAGCCTTCGCTGATGATGTCGAAGGCCTGCAACAGGGGAATGCCGGCCTTCAGCAGCGTCGCCAACTGCCGGGTGAACAGGGCAATGTCCGCAGGCTTGATCGTTGCGGCCAGGCGGGGCATGCCGGCAGGTTTCCTGCGCACGCGTTCGGGGCAGATGCCCTGCTGGCGCAAGTGTGCCTTGATCAGTGCCACATCGTGGCCAACGGTTTGCCCGGACACCTTGCGCCCCTTGCGGTTGATGCCTTCCCAGGCGTAGATCGTCGAAGTGTCGTTCATGTCTCGTTTGCGCACTGAGGGAGTGGAAGATTTATAGCTTAGTCAGATGACGGATTCGGGCCGGCCGGTGTTGCACGATAAAATGTCAGAATGTGCGTCTTGAGCGCGATTGACCCCATTTGGGTGAGTACACTGGCGCGGCAATAAACCACGAGGCGCAGGACGCGCCTTGTCATGAGTTCTATCCTGGAGAGTGAATGCGATGCGTCAGAAAGGCTTTACCTTGATCGAGTTATTGATCGTCGTGGCAATCATCGGCATTTTGGCCACCATCGGCTTGCCCATGTACACCAAGCACCAGGCCAAGGCCAAGTTCACGGCGGGGTTGGCGGAAATCTCCGCATTGAAGGCCGGCTATGAAGACACCCTCAATCAAGGCACTGTACCGACCCTGGCCTTGATCGGCGGCACCAGCCCTACCGCCAATTGCAAGATCGACGTAGTTGGGGACGTGGCCACGGGGGCAGGGTCCATCAGTTGCGAAATCCTTGACGCCCCGGCGCCTGTGCTGGGCAAGACCATCACGTTGACGCGTAGTGCAACCACGGGTTGGAAGTGCGCAACCACGGCGGATGCGCAGTACGTCACCAAAGGTTGCGGCGCCTGATTGCCTGACCTCACAACACGGAAGTAAGGGTGGCCCATGTCGTTGTCCCTGCAACAGCGAGGCAATGTGTTTCTGGTAGTGGCTGCATGCCTGTTGGCGGTGGGCATCTGCTTGCCGTTCAGTGGGCATGATCTGCAACGTTCCACACAGATTGTCATGAGCCTGGGCGCGGTGCTGTATGGGCTGTCGGCCGGTTCAGGCGAGCGGTTGTTGGACCGGCCCAGCACCTATGGGCTGATGGCGATCATCGGGCTGGGCGTGATCTCTTCCGTATTGGCTCATCAGCCGTTGTGGGCGCTCACCGAAGTGGCGCTGTTTGTCGGTTGTGGCGCGATCGCCGTGGCGTTCGCCTTGCTTCGACGTCAGGGTGGTGAGCCGATGGATCGCGCCCTGATCCTGATTGTCTTGCTGCTGTGCCTGGTCAAGTCTTTGCAGTACCTGTGGGCCGCAGCATCGGCCTTTACCAGTAGTAACGATCTGCTGAACCTCGACCATCTGCTGTCGGGGTTTTCCAACAAGCGATTTTATGGCCAGTTTCAGACCTTCACCTTGGCGCTGTTGGCGCTCCCTTTGCTTTTAGCGAATGTTACCCGCGCCATGCGTGCCGGGGTGTTTGCGCTGCTGTGTGTCTGGTGGTTGATCGCCATCAGTGGCGGCACGCGCGGTACGTGGCTTGGCCTGGCGGTGGCGGCTGGGGTGTTGACGGTGCTGGGGCCTTGGGGGCGGCGTTGGGTTGCCTGGCAACTGGCGGCGCTATGTGGCGGCCTGGTGTTGTATTGGCTGTTGTTCGTGGGGTTGGCGGGCTATCTGGGGATTGAAGTTGGCAGTGGCGCAGGCGATCGCCTGACCACCTCGCTGTCGGGGCGCGGTCCGATCTGGTTACAAGCTTGGCACATGATTGAAGAGCGCCCCTGGCTAGGGTTCGGTCCCATGCATTTTGCCGATATCGCCAATGAAATAGCGGCCCACCCGCACCAGGCGGTTCTGCAGTGGGCCAGTGAGTGGGGCGTGCCGTCAGCCCTATGTGTGGCCGTCCTGGCGTGGCGGGCTGGCTGGGCGACGTGCAGGGTAGTGCGCGCACGAGCATTGTCTGAGGCCGGTGAAGACCTGCTGCGGCTGTGCCTGTTTGCGGCGTTGGTGGGTGCGTTGGTGCAGTCGATGGTCGACGGTGTCATCGTGATGCCCAACTCACAGGTATGGCTGGCGCTGGTGGTAGGTTGGTTGATGGCGTTGCACGTAGGGCGAACTCCCTTGGACAGCGGGCTGAAGTGGGCGGGCGCAGCGTGTCAAATAGCCGGTGTGATGGCCGTTGGTCTGATGTTATTTATCGCTGCACGCGACCTGCCTCATACCGTGCAAGACCAGGCGGACTACCTGCGCGCCGGTCATGATCACCTGCAGCCACGCTTCTGGGCCCAGGGTGTGATCGCACTCCCTGGCCAGTAAGTTGCCGGACGCCCGATGCGGTGCTAGCTTTAGCCCACCGCCCGTGTAGCTCAGCCGGTAGAGCAGCGCACTCGTAACGCGAAGGTCGCAGGTTCGATTCCTGTCTCGGGCAATAAGGCAACACGGCTTCAAAGGCAACGTTTTCAGATGATCCCAGAATGGTTCTGAAGGCCAGACGAGCGGGCGTTCCTGCCTGTTCTTTTGTATCTGCGCAACCTTGATGACCCAGATGCATCCCCATTCCTCGATCTAAGAGAACAACATGACCACGACTGAAATGACCCAGGAAGTTCGGCACGAAGAAGCACTCAAGAAATACCTTGAGGACACGCCGCAGCTTAAAGAAGAGATCAAGGACCTGAGCGCCGATGATCAGCGCGACCAGATCCAATGGGCATTCGAGGACGAGGCAGAGAGCCAGGGCTACCAGCCTTGGGAGTTGACCCTCAAGTACACCTCGACACCGGAAGCGTTTGAAGCCGCACGGCTGGCCTTGCACAAAGAGGCCGCCGAGGTGCTGGGTGTCGACTGGGAAGAATATTGCGAGATGAACGACCTGGTCGTCTGATTACCCCGTAGGAGCCGGCTTGCCGGCGATGAGGCCTGTGAGGTTCAAGGTAATCTCACGAGCGCTATCGCCGGCAAGCCGGCTCCTACAGTGCTTCAGATGCTAAGGCGCATCGACAGATCCACTGCCTTCACATCCTTGGTCATCGCCCCGATGGAGATGTAGTCCACCCCGGTTTGCGCGATGGGCAGCAGCGTGGTTTCGTTGATTCCGCCGCTGGCCTCCAGCTTGGCCTTGCCGGCGTTCAGGCGCACGGCTTCACGCATGTCATCCAGGCTCAATTCGTCGAGCATGATGATATCGGCGCCTGCCGCCAGCGCTTCACGCAGTTCTTCCAGGCTTTCCACTTCGATTTCCACCGGCTTGCCCGGGGCAATCTTGTGCGCAGCCGCAATGGCCTGGGCAATGCCGCCGCAGGCGGCGATATGGTTTTCCTTGATCAAGAACGCGTCATACAGCCCGATGCGATGGTTGTGACAGCCGCCGCAGGTCACCGCGTATTTCTGCGCCAGGCGCAGCCCCGGCAGGGTTTTGCGGGTATCGAGCAGCTTGACCTGGGTGCTGGCGACAAAATCCGCCAGGTCTTGCGCACGGGTGGCCACGCCGGACAGCAGCTGCAGGAAATTCAGCGCACAACGTTCACCGCTGAGCAACGAGCGTGCCGGGCCTTCGAGATGGAACAACGCCTGATTGGGGCTGACGCGCTCACCGTCGGCCACCTGCCAATGCACTGCCACACGCGGGTCCAGTTGGCGGAACACAGCATCCACCCACGCTGTACCGGCAATCACAGCCGCATCACGGGTGATGATCGTGGCCTTGGCCAGCCGTTCGGCCGGGATCAACTGTGCAGTGATGTCGCCGCTGCCGATGTCTTCCAGCAGTGCGCGGCGCACGTTGGCTTCGATTTCGGCGGTGAGGTCGGCAAGACGGAGATTCGGCATAACAGGCTCCACAAACAAAGTGCCCCGATTATAGGGGCAGTGCGCGTTTGAACCCAGCGACCTGCTCATTTACGACCAAATGACAGAGTTCGCTGGCGCAACAGCCCTCGTTTGCAAGATAATCTCGCGCCTTGCAATTGGCGTCATAGCTTTGACGTCTTGGTAATGACTGGGTATTCGCAGTGCCCGTCCGGGCCTGTGCCCGAGCATTTCCCCATCAACACCGCCGTTTCAGGAGGCCAGGATGCACAATGACGGAAAGGTGGTGCCTATCAACAAGGTACATGCCACGCCATCGCCGCTCGCGCGCCTGCCGGTGGTGTTGTTGCAGGTGCGTGACAAGGCGGCGCAGCAGCTGCAGCAGGGCCTGCAGGAACTGTTCGATAACGCCGACGACACCCTGTTCGAAATGGCCGACAAGGCTCGAAGCAACGTCGATCACCATATTTTTTTCGAAGCCATGCGCGACTTGCGCCTCAAGCGCAAGAATTTCGAACGCGTGTTCATGGAGCAACTGTTCGCCGCCTTCGCGCTGCTGGGGCAGTCAGGGCGCAGCGACCTGCACCTGGTGCCGGTGGTGTCTTACGATGCAATACCGGGCACCTCCCGTGATGATCTGGAAAAGGCCGTGGCACTGGAGGCTATGCTCGGTCGCGTACGACATCGCGATGGCTTGGCGCTTGCGCAACTCACCGCACGTTTGAGTGCGTTGTTGGACAAGCAACTGGAAGAACGTGAGAACCCCTTGGGCCCGGCGCTGCTCTGCGAGTTTTTCCTGCGGGCAGGGCGCAGCCTGGGTGTGGAGATCCGTGTCAAACTGATCATGCTCAAGCTGTTTGAGAAATACGTACTCAGTGACGCTGACCAACTGTATGGCGAGGCTAATCAGTTGCTGGTGGCTATCGGCGTACTGCCCCAGCTCAAGGCGGTGCCGTCACGTCGCCCCGGCGGTCGAGCAGAACGTGACCAGCAACGCGAAGGCCGGCAGCCGATGACCGAGCCGCCGTTCGAAGATAATGGCCATGAAGCCTTCACCGCCCTGCAAGCCTTATTGGTGGCCGTGCGCGGTCGTGTGGCCCCTACCCTTGAAGCCAGTGCCGAGCCACAACCCATTGCCTCGCGTGACCTGTTGCGCCTGCTCTCTCACTTGCAGCAATACGTACCTGAGCCCGAGGCCGAGGACGATTTCGATCTGCGCAACCATCTTGAGCAGTTGCTGACCCGGGTCAGCGTCAAGAGTGGCAAGTCCCGGGTGGTGGAAAACGCCGACGAAGACGTTATCAATCTGATCGCGCTGCTCTTCGAGTTCATCCTTAAAGATCACGCCGTGCCCGACGCTTTCAAGGCCTTGATCGCCCGCTTGCAAGTGCCCTTGCTAAAAGTCGCGGTATTGGACAAAAGCTTGTTCAGCCGCACCAGCCACCCGGCGCGTCGTTTGCTCAACGAAATTGCCAGGGCTGCCCTGGGCTGGAGCCCGAACGATGATTACCTGCGCGATAGCCTGTACCTGCGCATCGAGCAGGTGGTGCAGCGTTTATTGAATGAGTTCGTCGAGGACCAGGGGATTTTCTCCCAACTGCTGGCCGAGTTCTGCACTTTTACTGCTGATGAGCGCCGACGCTGCGAGCTGCTGGAACAACACACCCGCGATGCCGAAGAAGGTCGGATGCGCACGGATGCCGCCCGCCAACGTGTCGCCGACGTGCTTAATCGGCGGTTGTTGGGTAAGACGCTGCCCCAGGCAGTGGTGCAGTTTCTGCAGCAGGCCTGGAGCCAGGTGCTGTTGTTGGCCAGCCTCAAGCATGGCGAGCAGTCGGTGCAGTGGCAGGTGGGGCTGCGCACCATGGACGAGCTGATCTGGAGCGTAGGCCTGCAGAAAGACACCGAGGCCGGACGGCATTTGCTGGAGCAACTGCCCGGGTTGCTCAAGGCGCTGCGTGACGGGTTGACCAGCGCCGCGTTCGACCCGTTCAGTACCCGTGAATTCTTCGTGCGCTTGCAGGCCATGCATGTGCAAGCGTTTGACGGTGAGGGGCTTGAGGCATTGATGGAAGTGCGTGAGCCGTTTGTGCTCGACAGCAGGTTGCCCGATGCTGTCGATACCCTGCCGGGCGATGACCCTGACCTGCTCAAGGCGCGACAGCTGCAGGCCGGTGGCTGGTTTGAGTTCCAGCAGAACGATGCCGCAGCCCTGCGTTGCAAGCTGATGGCGATTGTTGCGCCGTCCAACACCTACATTTTCGTCAGCCGCATGGGGCTCAAGGTCCAGGAGAAAAGCGCGGGCCAACTGGCTTTGGCGTTCAAGGGCGGCACCTTGCGCCGTTTGGACGAAGGCTTGCTGTTTGAGCGTGCGCTGGCCTCCGTGACCGACAACCTGCGTCAACTCAA
The DNA here is from genome assembly GCF_059418405.1 of Pseudomonas sp. GW821-FHT09A09. Taxonomy (NCBI): domain Bacteria; kingdom Pseudomonadati; phylum Pseudomonadota; class Gammaproteobacteria; order Pseudomonadales; family Pseudomonadaceae; genus Pseudomonas; species Pseudomonas sp. GW821-FHT09A09. The sequence continues at coordinate 181,530 of NZ_JBWKPU010000011.1, read as the reverse complement.
TCGCGGCAAGTGATCGCAACCGCAGGGCTGAACGCGGCATACTGGTAACACCTCGTCTCAATCAAGGAACCCGTATGCAGTTGGACCCCACCAGCGGTTGGTGCAAGGGCATTCGTCATTGCCCTTCGCCCAACTTCAACGAGCGCCCGACAGGCGAAATCTCTCTGTTGGTGGTGCATAACATCAGCTTGCCACCGGCGCAGTTCGCCACGGGCAAGGTGCACGAGTTTTTCCAGAACCGGCTGGATGTCACGGAACATCCCTACTATGAAGGGATCGCTCACCTACGTGTGTCAGCGCATTTCCTGATTGAGCGCGACGGTGCCGTGACGCAGTTTGTGGCGTGCCAGGACCGTGCCTGGCATGCCGGGGTTTCCAGCTTTGAAGGGCGGGACACCTGCAATGACTATTCACTGGGGATTGAATTGGAAGGCACCGACGAGCTGCCGTTCACCGACGCGCAATATGCGTCGCTGATCGACCTGACGCGCCAGCTGCTGGCGGCCTACCCAGGCATCACCCGTCAGCGTATCTGCGGTCACAGCGATATTGCCCCGGGCCGCAAGACAGACCCGGGCCCCGCTTTTGATTGGGCGCGCTTTCGCAGCGCCCTGCAGGATGGAGGACACGCACAATGAGTTTCCTGGTGTTGGTGCTGGCGGTGTGGATCGAGAAGTTCTCGGCCTTGCGCCAGCGGCTGCAGCGCGACGGCGGATGGCTGCGTGAACTGGCCAAGTTGGAGTCGAGTCCGCGAATGGGCAAGCAGCCCTGGCTGATTCTTGCGTTGTTGGTGCTACTGCCGGTGGCGCTACTGGCCTTGTTGCTGGTGGTGCTGGAACCTGTGGCCTATGGCTTGTTGGCATTGCCGGTGCACCTGCTGGTGGTGATCTACAGCCTGGGGCGGGGCGACCTGCTGGCTGGGCTCGGGCCTTTCCGTGATGCCTGGCGCCGTGGTGACTTGCAGGCCGCCGAACATGTGGCCGAGCGTGATCTCAAGCTTGCCGCTGACAGTGGCGAACAACTGCTCGAACGGGTTCAGGGCCATCTGCTGTGGCAGGCGTACCAGAGCTTTTTCGCGGTGATCTTCTGGTACTTCCTGCTCGGGCCGGTGGCGGCCCTGGCTTATCGCCTGCTGGCGCTGGCCAGCGAGCACAGTCAGAACCCTCTGGTGGCCGAGCGCGCCGGGCAACTGCGCCACGCGTTCGACTGGTTGCCGGTCCGCTTGCTGGCAGCCAGTTTTGCTTTGGTGGGCAATTTTGTCGCGGTCAGCCGGGTGATGCTCCACGAGTTGCTGAGTTGGGACATCAGCGCTGCCCAACTGGTAGAAAAGGTTGGTTTGGTTGCGGCAGAAATTCCGCCACCGGTGGTGGGTGCCGATGGCATCAACAGCCTGGATCGCCTGTGGGAACTGCTGCTGCGTGCGGCGGTGCTGTGGTATGCCGGGTTCGCCATCTGGACCGTGTTGCCCTGATACCCACCGGCAGGGAAGCTTCAGCCTTCCCTGCCGTTAACCTTACGTTACAAAACTCCCTTTCGAATTGAGCTATACAGACAGAGCGCCAAATAGTGGCTATCTGCCGCCGCCCTGCGCCTCAATAAAAATAAAAGAAAGGGAGTTCACCTGTGAAGAGCTTGCTCTATCCCGCCGTCGCGCTGATGAACCGCTTGAGCTTCGGCATGAAGTTCAGCCTGATCAGCGTGCTGTTTTTGCTGCCGATGCTGGCGACCAACTATTTCCTGGTGCGTGATTCCTGGCGTGAATTCCAGGGTACGCGTATCGAGTTGCAAAGCCTCGATTTGCTTGGCAGCAGCCTGACCCTGCGGCGTGATCTGGAAACCCTCAACAACCAGGTACAAATCAACGCAACCCTCGGCCAGTCAGGCAAGGCGGGCGACCTTGAAGGCCAGATCAGCGCTTTGGAGCACAACGTGCTCTCGCGCCTGCAAGGCCTCACCGCCATGGCGACCGACCCCGAGCAAATTGCTGCGTTTGATAGCAAGCGCGACGAATTGATCACAGCGTTCAAGGCCCAGCAGCAGGAAACGTCACTGCTGAACAAAAGTGCGTTGATCGGCAAGCTGCTCAATAAAGCCCAGATGCTCAGCCAGATTATTGCCAGCCAATCCGGCTTGAGTCGCGACTCGCAGAGTGATCTGCGCCAGCTCAGCGACCTAGTGACCGGGATCACTCCGCAAGTGACCCAGGCCCTCGGCGAAGGGCGTGCAATGGGGGCTTACTCTCTGGGCCAGGGGTTTATCAATTCCTCTTCCAGCACTCGGTTTGATGAGTTGTTGCAGCAGTTGGAGAAGCTGCAAGGCGAATACGCCCTGAAACTGCAAGACGCACTGGGTGCCAGCAACGCCGCGCATGGCGCCCTCGATTCAATGGCGCAAGCCAGCCAGGCCAGCCTCAAGCAAGGCAGCGAATTGTTCGAGGAACAGGTGGTGATGGCCGAAACCCTCGACGCCCCGTGGCAAGGGTTCTATGCCAGCGTCAGCCAATTGATGGCCAAGACCTACCAGTTGGATGACGCCACTTTGGCCTTCATTCAACAGCAACTGGAGCAGCGCCTGGCACAAAACCGTACGCACATGGTGGTGCTGGTGTGTGCACTGGCAGCGGTGTTTTCACTGATTTTCTACCTGTATGCAGGGTTCTATGCGTCCACCCGCACCACCTTGCGGCGCCTGGGCTTGATGATGGACAACGTGGCAGCGGGCGATATGACGGTCAGCTTTGTGGCGCACAGCCGCGACGAGTTGGGGGAGTTGGGCAAGGTGTTCAACGGCACGGTCGCCAAGATCCACGATCTGATCGAGCGCGTCGGCCAGACCGTCAGCCAGGTCGAGGTGCAAGCCGGCCAAGTGGAGAGCGTGTCGGCCCAGAGCAACCAGGCGGTTTCCGGCCAACGCAGCCAGATCGAACAAGTGGCCACGGCCATGAACCAGATGTCGTCCACCGCCCAGGAGGTTGCGCGTAGCGCGGCGGCAGCCGTCAGCAGTGCCCATAGCGTGAACGATGAGACGGTCAGCGGCCGTGGGTTGGTGCAATCCCAACAGGGCAGCATCGCGCGCTTGGCGTCCGAAATTGATGCGTCGGTGCAGGTGATCAACCAACTGGCCACGGACAGCCAGGCCATCAGCAGTGTGCTGGAAGTGATCAAAAGCATTGCCGAGCAAACCAACCTGCTGGCGCTCAATGCCGCGATCGAGGCCGCACGTGCCGGCGAGCAGGGGCGTGGTTTCGCGGTGGTGGCGGACGAAGTGCGCACCCTGGCGAGTCGCACCCAGCGTTCGACTGAAGAGATCGAACAGATGATCAGCCGGCTGCACACGGGCGTCGGCGCGGCGGTCAAGGCCATGGGCACCAGCCATGCCATGGCCAGCGGAACGGTTGGGCAGTCGGAAAAGGTTCAGCAGGCGTTGGAAAACATCCTTGGTGCTGTGGGCATGATCGTCGATCAGAACCAACAGATTGCTGCCGCCGTCGAGCAACAAACCGCGGTGGCCCACGATATCGACAGGAACATCGTCGAAATCAACCGTGCGGGTGAGCATGCAGCGCAGGGTGCGCATCAGACTGAAGCAGCCAGCCGTCAGCTATCGATGCAGGTCATCGAGTTGAAGCAATTGATCGGCGCGTTTCGCGTGTAGGGCTTTTGGGTAGGAATACTCGGTATGGGGCGTGGTGCATGTCTTGATTTCCCCGTGTCCCTTTTTTGATCGAGTGAATGGGTGAGAATTTGTTTCAGCTAGTCACGGATCAGGGGAGGGCACCACCATGACCATTGCCATCGGCATCAAAGGGCACTGCGCCCATTGCGATATCACGTTTGAACTCAAGTCTTGGCAATTGAATGCCATTGCTATCCATGAACCTTTTGATTGCCCGTACTGCCAGCGAACGTTGCAATTGAACTGTCCCAAACAACTGCGTCAGTTCAAGGCGCTGGATCACTGGGCCCTGGTGCATCCGAGCATGTTCATACTGACCTGCATGGTGTTGGTCGTGGCCTTGGTCGCCGAGTGGGTGGGTTTGGTCAGCGTGATTGAGCAACTCAATATTTCGCTGGTGGTGGTATTGGTCCATTTCCTGGTGTTGCGTTATGCCCATCATCGGCAGCGGATAACGCTCAGCCTGCAAGTTGCCAAACCTGTCGGCGGGTTACCAATTGAACAGCTCGCACGCATTGCGTGTGCTCGTCTCAGCCAGCCGTGACGGGCTGATGCCCATGCGTTCGGCCAGGGCGGTACAGATGTCCGGCAGGTGTTGCGGGCTGTTGCGTTGGCCGGGGTACATGGCGGGCGCCATGTCCGGTGAATCGGTCTCCAGCACTACGGCGTCCAGGGGCAGTTGGCCGAGAACCTTGTGCATGCGCAAGGCCTGGGGCCAGGTCGCGGCACCGCCCAGGCCCAGCTTGAAACCGAGCTTGATGTACTCGCGGGCTTCTTCGTAGCTGCCGGCAAACGCGTGGATGATGCCGCCTCGTGGCACGCGCATACGTTTGAGTGTGGCGATCACGGCAGCGTGGCTGCGGCGTACGTGCAACAGCGCTGGCAGTTGGAAGTCCACGGCCAGTTTCAGTTGCGTCTCGAACAGGCGTTGCTGGCGCTCGCGGTCCAGGTGTTCAAGAAAAAAATCCAGGCCGATCTCGCCCACCGCGCACACTTGCCGATGGCCCTGGAGGCGGCTCAGCCAGTCGCCCAATTCCGTCAGGTCGGCCGGGCGATGTTCATCGAGGTAGACCGGATGCAGACCGAAGGCGGCGAAGAGGCTGTCGTCAGCCTGCACCAGATCCCACACGCGCTGCCAATTCTGCTGATAGACCCCCAATACCACCATGCGCCGTACCCCGAGTTGACGGCTGTGGGCGAGGACTTCCCGGCGATCGCTGTCGAAGTCCGGGAAGTCCAGGTGCGTGTGGGTGTCGATCAGCTCCACACTCAGGCCTCGTGAATACGCTGCTTGAAGGTACGGCTGATGGCGTGCACGCCGGGTTGGTACTGCTCTTCTTCAATCGCGGCCAGGGCCAGGCGCAGAGCGGTGTCGGCGATCAGTTGATGCTGTTGGGCCATGGCGTTGACGGGCAAAGGCAGGAAGTCCAGCAACTGCGTATCACCGAAGGTGCCCAGGCGCAGCGGTCGTGATTTGAGCGGGAAGTCATGCAGCGCGTCGAACACGCCTTGCAGCAGCACGTAGGACGTTGTCACCAGTGCATCCGGCAAATGCCCCAGACGCTGCAGGAGTTGTTCCATCAGTTGCCGGCCACAATCGCGGCTGAAGGCTTCGCCCTGTTCGATCAACACGTCGCCCTTGAAGTCGCGCAGTGCCTCGCGAAAACCGGCGGCGCGTTCCTGGCTGATGCTCAGCTCGGGGTGTGCGCCGATCAGCACGATCTGTTTGGGCAGTGGTTGCAGCAGGCTGCTGGTCAGTTGTTGGCAGGCCTGGCGGTCGTCGCTGACCACCGAGCAGAACTGGCCCGTGTCCATCACCCGGTCGATGGCGATCACCGGCAGGCCTTTGGCTTGCAGCTCGCGGTAGCTGTCATCGCTGGCTGGCAGGCAGCTGGCCACAAACAGTGCGTCGCAGCGACGGGCGCGAAACAGTTGCAGCAGTTGGCGTTCGCTGTCGGCCTCATCGTCAGAGCTGGCGATCAGCAGCTGATAGCCCCGGGCGCGAGCACCTTGCTCCAGCAACTTGGCGATCCGTGCGTAACTGGGGTTTTCCAAGTCGGGCAGGATAAAGCCCAAGGTGCGCGTATGCCGACTGCGCAGTCCGGCCGCCTGGGGGTTGGGCGTAAAGCCATGGGCTTCGACCACCGCTCGCACGCGCTCGACGGTCGCGTTGCTGATGCGTTGCTGTTCGGCCTTGCCATTGATGACATAGCTGGCGGTGGTCACGGACACACCGGCCAGACGTGCAATATCGCTGAGTTTCAAACCGGGATTTCCTTGTTTTTTAGAGCTTGCCCCGACATTTTGTCCAATCGTAACCGATTCCTGCACGCGACTAACGTCTGGGCTCAAGCGCCGAGTGGTTCTTCAAGGATGCTCAATTAGCGGTTAACCTGCCATAAATTCTAGATTAAACGTTTCAGCTGGCGTATTTTTACGACGTTCGTGACTAAGTGGCTACTGCCAATTGACCACTCAGTCAGTTATTTTTGAACACCCGTGCGCTGATTTATTCAAAACAATACCTAGTGCGCCCCTCGCACTAACTAGGAGAACGGCATGCTTGAGCTCACTGTAGAGCAGATTTCCATGGGCCAGGTGGCTGTGGATAAATCTGCTGCCTTGCACCTGCTCGCGGACAAACTGGTGGCCGACGGCCTGGTCGCCGAGGGTTACCTCAGTGGGTTGCAAGCCCGTGAAGCCCAAGGCTCGACCTTTCTCGGCCAAGGCATCGCCATTCCCCACGGCACTCCCGAAACCCGCGACCAAGTGTTCTCCACCGGTGTGCGCCTGCTGCAGTTCCCCGAAGGGGTGGATTGGGGCGACGGCCAGATCGTCTACCTGGCCATCGGCATTGCCGCCAAATCCGATGAACACCTGCGCCTGCTGCAACTGCTTACCCGCGCCCTCGGTGAAACCGACCTGGGCCAGGCGCTGCGTCGTGTCGGTTCCGCCGAAGCCTTGCTGAAACTGCTGCAAGGTGCGCCACAGGAACTGGCGCTGGATGCACAGATGATCAGCCTGGGCGTGTCCGCCGATGATTTTGAAGAGCTGGTATGGCGAGGCGCACGCCTGCTGCGCCAGGCCGATTGCGTGAGCAATGGTTTCGCCGCCGTCTTGCAGCAAGTCGACGCCCTGCCCCTGGGTGATGGCCTCTGGTGGCTGCACAGCGAGCAGACGGTGAAGCGCCCCGGCCTTGCTTTCGTCACCCCCGACAAACCCATGCGTTACCTCGGCCAGCCCCTCAATGGCGTGTTCTGCCTGGCCAGCCTCGGCGAGGCGCACCAAGCGTTGCTTGAACGCCTGTGCGCGTTGCTGATTGAAGGGCGCGGGCAGGAACTGGGCCGCGCCACCAGCAGCCGTGCAGTGCTCGAAGTGCTCGGCGGCGAGCTGCCTGCCGACTGGCCCAGCGCCCGGATTACCTTGGCCAACGCCCACGGCCTGCACGCCCGGCCGGCCAAGGTGCTGGCGCAGTTGGCGAAGCAGTTTGACGGCGATTTGCGGGTGCGCGTCATCGATGGCCCGGTGGGCGCCGTGTCGGTGAAAAGCCTGAGCAAGTTGCTCAGCCTCGGCGCGCGTCGCGGCCAGGTGCTGGAATTTGTTGCCGAGCCGTCGATTGCCGGTGATGCGCTGCCCGCTCTGTTGGCAGCGGTCGAAGCGGGGTTGGGTGAAGAGGTCGAGCCGTTGCCGACGGCCAGCGCGCAGCCTGCCACCGTTGATATCGAGCCTGTGATCAGCGCCCCCGTGTCCGGCAGCCAGATCCAGGCTATCGCCGCCGCGCCGGGCATTGCCATCGGCCCGGCGCACGTCCAGGTCCAGCAGGTGTTCGATTACCCGTTGCGCGGCGAGTCTTCCTCCATTGAGCGTCAGCGCCTGCAAGACGCCTTGGCCGAGGTGCGCCGTGATATCCAGGGGCTGATCGAACGCAGCCCAGCCAAAGCCATCCGCGAGATTTTCATCACGCACCAGGAGATGCTCGACGACCCGGAACTCACCGACGAAGTCGATACCCGTCTCAAGCAGGGTGAAAGCGCCGAAGCCGCCTGGATGAGCGTGATCGAGGCCGCCGCCAAACAGCAGGAATCGCTGCAGGATGCCTTGCTTGCCGAGCGTGCCGCCGACTTGCGCGACATTGGCCGGCGTGTGCTGGCGCAACTCTGCGGGGTCGAAACCGCCCAGGAGCCGAGCCAGCCCTACATTCTGGTAATGGATGAAGTTGGCCCGTCCGACGTCGCACGCCTGGACCCGGCCCGCGTGGCCGGTATCCTCACCGCCCGTGGCGGCGCCACCGCTCACAGCGCTATCGTCGCCCGTGCCCTGGGCATCCCAGCCTTGGTGGGCGCAGGTGCTGCCGTTTTGCTGTTGGCGCCGGGCACACCGCTGTTGCTCGATGGCCAGCGCGGTCGCCTGCACGTGGACGCCGACGCCGCCACCCTGCAACGCGCCACCGTCGAACGTGACACCCGCGAACAACGCCTGCAAGCGGCCTCGGCCCAACGCCATGAACCGGCCTTGACCCGCGACGGCCACGCCGTGGAAGTGTTCGCCAATATCGGCGAAAGCGCCGGCGTTGCCAGTGCCGTTGAACAAGGCGCCGAAGGGATCGGCCTGCTGCGTACCGAACTGATTTTCATGGCCCACCCGCAAGCGCCGGATGAAGCCACCCAGGAAGCCGAATACCGTCGCGTGCTCGACGGCCTCGACGGTCGCCCGCTGGTGGTGCGCACCCTCGACGTCGGCGGCGACAAGCCGCTGCCTTACTGGCCCATTGCCCAGGAAGAAAACCCGTTCCTTGGCGTGCGTGGCATTCGCCTGACCTTGCAGCGCCCGCAGATCATGGAAGCGCAATTGCGTGCGCTGCTGCGCTCGGCAGACAACCGCCCACTGCGCATCATGTTCCCCATGGTCGGCAGTGTGGACGAGTGGCGCGCCGCCCGTGACATGACCGAGCGCCTGCGCCTGGAAATCCCGGTGGCCGACCTGCAACTGGGCATCATGATTGAGGTGCCGTCCGCCGCGTTGCTCGCGCCGGTGCTGGCCAAGGAAGTCGACTTCTTCAGCGTCGGCACCAATGACCTGACCCAATACACCCTGGCCATCGACCGTGGTCACCCGACCTTGTCCGCCCAGGCCGATGGCCTGCACCCGGCAGTGTTGCAACTGATCGACATCACCGTGCGAGCCGCCCACGCCCATGGCAAATGGGTGGGTGTGTGCGGCGAGTTGGCGGCCGACCCGTTGGCGGTGCCGGTGCTGGTGGGCCTGGGGGTGGATGAGTTGAGTGTGTCCGCCCGCAGCATTCCCGAAGTGAAGGCGCGGGTGCGTGAATTCAGCCTGAGCGAGGCCCAGGGCCTGGCGCAAAAAGCACTGGCAGCGGGTTCGCCCGCCGACGTGCGTGCCCTTGTGGAGGCCGTGTAAATGGCAAGGATTCTGACCCTGACGCTGAACCCGGCGTTGGACCTGACCGTGCGCTTGGCGCACCTGGAACCGGGTGAAGTCAATCGCAGCGAAACCTTGCTGACCCACGCGGCCGGCAAGGGCGTGAACGTGGCGCAGGTACTGGCCGATCTGGGCCATCAGGTGAGTGTGGGCGGGTTTCTCGGTGCGGAAAATCCCCAGGCTTTCGACGCGTTGATTGCCCGTCGTAAGTTTGGCAATGCGTTTATTCGGGTGCCCGGTGAGACACGCAGCAATATCAAGATTGCCGAGCGGGATGGCCGGGTCACCGACATCAATGCGCCGGGGCCGCTGGTGAGTGAAGAGGCGCAAGAAGAACTGCTAAGACTCATCGCCATCGTCGGCCCTGAATTCGACGCGGTGGTGGTGGCAGGCAGCCTGCCGCGTGGTATCACCCCTCAATGGTTCCAGGGTTTGCTCGAGAAAATCAAAGGCCTGGGTTTGAAAGTCGCCCTGGACACCAGTGGCGAAGCCTTGCGCGCCGGCCTACAAGCTGGACCGTGGCTGGTCAAACCCAACACCGAAGAACTGGCCGAGGCGCTGGGCAATGCCACCGACGCTATCCATCGCCTGCATCAACTGGGCGTGGAGCATGTCGTGGTCTCCGATGGCGCTGCGGGCGTGAGTTGGTACAGCCCGCAGATGGCGTTGCAGGCCACGCCGCCCAAGGTCACGGTCGCGAGTACCGTGGGCGCGGGCGATTCGTTGTTGGCCGGGATGCTTCACGGCTTGCTCGCTGGCGATGCACCCGAGCAGACCTTGCGCCGCGCCACGGCGATTGCCGCGATGGCGGTGACGCAGATCGGTTTCGGCATCAGCGATGACGCGCAGTTGGCGCGCCTCGAAAGCGGCGTCCACGTGCGTACGCTGACAGAACAATAAGAGGGTTTGTGATGAAGTTAGCCATTGTTACCGCCTGCCCGAACGGCATGGTCACCAGTGTGCTGTGCGCCCGCTTGTTGGACGCCGCCGCGCAACGTCAGGGCTGGAGCACCAGTGTCGAAGTGGTCGATGGGCAGCGCCCTGAACGCCAATTGTCCCAGGCCACCCTCGACGCCGCCGAATGGGTGTTGTTGGTCAGCAGCACGCCGGTGGACATGCAGCGGTTTGTCGGCAAGCGTGTGTTCCAGAGCACGCCGGCTCAGGCGCTGGCGGACGTCGAGGCGGTATTGCGGCGTGGGGCCGAAGAGGCCGAGGTTTACGTCGCCACTGAAACGGCAGCCAAGACCGCGCCGCGCATCGTCGCAATCACCGCGTGCCCTACCGGGGTGGCGCACACGTTCATGGCCGCCGAAGCCCTGCAGCAAGCCGCCAAGCGGCTGGGCTACGACTTGCAAGTCGAGACCCAGGGTTCGGTGGGCGCGCGTACGCCATTAAGTGCGCAAGCGATTGCCGAGGCCGATGTGGTGCTGTTGGCGGCGGACATCGAGGTGGCCACCGAGCGGTTTGTCGGCAAGAAAATTTACCGCTGCGGCACGGGCATCGCCCTCAAGCAATCCGAGGCAACGCTGAAAAAAGCGTTGGCCGAAGGCGCGGTGGAAAGCACCGGCAGTGCAGCGGTGACCCAGTCGGAAAAAACCGGCGTGTACAAACACCTGCTCACCGGCGTGTCGTTCATGTTGCCGATGGTGGTGGCGGGCGGCTTGTTGATCGCCTTGTCGTACATGTTTGGCATCACCGCTTTTGAAGAACAAGGTTCACTCGCTGCGGCCTTGAAAAACGTCGGTGGTCAGGCCTTTATGCTGATGGTGCCGCTGCTGGCAGGCTACATCGCCTACTCCATCGCAGACCGACCAGCCTTGGCCCCCGGAATGATCGGCGGCTTGCTGGCAACGACCTTGGGGGCGGGATTTATCGGTGGGATTTTCGCCGGTTTCGTGGCCGGCTACTGCGTCAAGCTCGTCAACCGCGCGATCCGATTGCCGCAGAGCCTGGATGCGCTTAAACCGATCCTGATCATCCCGTTGCTGGCGAGCCTGGTCACCGGCCTGGCGATGATCTATCTGATCGGGCCGCCGGTGGCGCGCATGCTCGTTGGCTTGACCGCCTACCTCAATGATATGGGCACGACCAACGCGGTGCTGCTGGGCATTCTGTTGGGCGGCATGATGTGCGTCGACCTCGGTGGGCCGATCAACAAGGCGGCCTATGCGTTTTCCGTGGGCATGTTGGCGGAGCACAGTGGTGGGCCGATTGCCGCCGTGATGGCGGCGGGTATGGTGCCGCCGATTGGCATGGGCATCGCCACCTTCCTTGCGCGCCGCAAGTTCGCCCAGACAGAGCGAGAGGCCGGCAAGGCGGCGATCATTCTCGGGATGGTGTTTATCTCCGAAGGTGCGATTCCGTTTGCGGCCAAAGACCCACTGCGCGTGATTCCGGCGAGCATCGCGGGCGGCACGTTGGCAGGGGCAATTTCGATGTATTTCGGCTGCAAACTGGCAGCGCCCCACGGTGGCCTGGCGGTGCTGGTTATCCCGAATGCGATGAACCATGCGCTGTTGTATCTGCTGGCGATTGTGGCTGGTAGCGTGCTGACTGGCTTGGTCTACGCCCTGATCAAGCGCCCGGACACTGAAGAGCTGGCCGTCACTTCCGCATGACTCCCACCTGTAGGAGCCGGCTTGCCGGCGATGGCGTCCTCAAGGGCCCCATCGCCGGCAAGCCGGCTCCTACAAGTGTCATCTGGTTTTCATCCCCGCGTGGTTTAGTTTCCTTTTGACGCTCAAGAGGGAACCTGCATGAGCCACTTCGACCTCGGCCGCCGCCGCGTGATGCAAGCCGTCGGTGCTGGCCTGTTGCTGCCGGGCCTGGCGCCGGCGGTGATCGCTTCGGTGAAAGACCGTCCGCAACTCACCGACGGCGTTCAGTCCGGTGACCTGCTGGGCGACCGCGCCATGATCTGGAGCCGCAGCGACCGCCCGGCGCGGATGGTGGTGGAGTGGGACACCCGCAGCGTGTTCAGCAACCCGCGCAGATTCATCTCGCCTCTGGCCGACAACCGCACCGACTTTACCGCTCGAGTAGAACTCACCGGCTTGCCCGCCGACCAGGCGATTTTCTATCGCGTGCACTTCGAAGATGCCCAGACCGGCGTCGCCAGCGAGCCCTGGTTCGGCCACTTGCGCAGCGTGCCGCAACAGCGTCGCGACATCCGCTTTGTGTGGAGCGGCGACACCGTTGGCCAAGGCTTCGGCATCAACCCGGATATCGGTGGCATGCGTATTTACGAAGCCATGCGCCTGCGTTTGCCGGACTTCTTTATCCACAGCGGCGACACCATTTACGCCGACGGCCCGGTACCCGCGCAGCTCACCACGGAAGGTGGGCGCATCTGGCGCAATATCACTACCGAAGCCAAGAGCAAAGTCGCCGAAACTCTCGATGAGTATCGCGGCAACTACCGCTACAACCTGATGGATGAAAACGTGCGTCGCTTCAACGCCGAGGTGCCGCAGATCTGGCAGTGGGACGACCATGAGGTGGTCAATAACTGGTCGCCGAGCAAGCAGCTGGACGAGCGTTACCAGACCAAGGACATCAACACCCTGGTCGGCCGCGCACGCCAGGCCTGGCTGGAATATTCCCCCATGCGCCGGCAGGCGGCTGACGGTGGCGGGCGCATTTACCGCAAGCTCAGCTATGGCCCGTTGCTGGATGTGTTCGTGCTGGACATGCGCAGCTATCGCGGGCCCAACGATGACAACCTGGGCGGCGAAAAACCCTTCATGGGGCGTGAACAGCTGGAGTGGCTCAAGCGCGAACTCAAGGGCTCCCAGGCCCAGTGGAAAGTCGTCGCCGCCGACATGCCCATCGGCCTCGGCGTGCCCGACGGCGAGGTCAGCCCGGGCGTGCCGCGCTGGGAAGCCATCGCCAATAACGATCCGGGCGCACCCCAAGGGCGCGAGCTGGAAATGGCCGAACTGCTGGGCTTTTTAAGGGCACAAAACGTGCGTAATCACGTGTGGCTGACGGCGGATGTGCATTACTGCGCTGCCCACCATTACCACCCGGATCGCGCGGCGTTCCAGGATTTCGAACCGTTCTGGGAGTTCGTCGCCGGGCCGTTGAACGCCGGGAGTTTCGGGCCGAATGCGCTGGATAAAACCTTCGGGCCCGAGGTGGTGTTCCAGAAGGCGCCGGCGGTGCAGAACAGTTCACCGTTTGCCGGGTTTCAGTTTTTCGGCGAGGTGCAGATTGATGGGCAGACGGCGGAATTGACCGTGATATTGCGGGATTTGGATGGCGTCTCGGTGTTCGAACAAAAACTGCAACCCGCCTGACCTGGAATACGATCAAACTGTGGGAGCTGGCTTGCCTGCGATGACGATAGTGAATTCACCATCGCTATCGCAGGCAAGCCAGCTCCCACATTTGAACGTCTTCGTCCGGGAGTCATTAGTACACGTCGCGACGATAGCGGCCCTGCTCGATCAACCGTTCCACCGCCTCGCTCCCCAGGATGTCCACCAGCGCCCGGTCAACGCCGGTCGCCATTCCCTCCAGACTGCCGCAGACATAAATCGCGGCGCCATCGGCTACCCATTTGCGCAACACATCGGCCGACTCACGCAGGCGGTCCTGCACGTAGATTTTTTCTTCCTGATCGCGAGAAAACGCCAGGTCGAGCAGCGCCAGGTCACCGCTGGCCAGCCAGCCTTGCAGTTCGTCCTGGCACAGGAAGTCGTGCTTGATATTGCGCTCGCCAAACAACAGCCAGTTGCGTGTATGGCCCTCGACGATGCGCGCCTTGAGCAAGCTGCGCAGGCCGGCCAGGCCGGTGCCGTTACCCAGTAGAATCAGCGGCACTGGCGCTTCTGGCAGGTGGAAACCGCTGTTGCGGCGCAGGCGCAGGCTGATGCCTGAACCGATCGCCGCGTGTTCCGTCAGCCAGCCCGACCCCACGCCCAGGCTGCCGTCGGCGTGACGTTCCTGGCGCACGATCAACTCCAGCACACCGTCGCTGGCAATCGAGGCGATGGAGTATTCGCGCATGCCCAACGGCACCAGCGCGTTCACCAGCGCCTGGGCATGCAGGCCGACCAGATGGGTGCGGTTTTCCGGCAGTTGCCGTGTCGCCAATGCCAGGCTGAGGGACTGCGCCAGCCCGTCGATCACCACACCGTCACTGCCCGCCAGGCCGAGGCCACCGAGGAAATGCTCGATGGCCCACGGGCAGTTGCGGGGCAGGACTTCCACCAGGTCACCCGCCAACCAGCTTTGCGGCGACGGCGGTGTGAGGCCCAGCAAGTAGATGTCCGAGCCCACGCTGTCGCGGTTGAGCAGCGTGCGCTGGCTCAGTGACCAGTTTTCGAACGGCGCCGCTTGCCAGGTCGCGGCGGGCGCCTGGCCGGTGAGTTGGCCCAGTTGCTGTTGCCAGGTGAGCAGGGCGTCGGCGTCGCCGCTGTCGACTTCCACCGGCGCAAACAACGCGTTGCCGCCTTGGTGGGTCAGCCAGAAATGCAGGCGTCGGGCGAAGCCGCAGAAGTGTTCGTACTGGCGATCACCCAGGGCCAGTACCGAGTAGTTCAGGCCCTTGAGGGACAGGTCCTGGCCGAGCACGCTGCGTTCGAAACCACGGGCGCTGTCGGGGGCTTCGCCGTCGCCGAAGGTGCTGACCACGAACAGCGCATGGTGCGACTGGCTCAGGTCGTCGCGGCTGACGCTGCCCAAGGGCTGCACCTTCACCGGCAGCCCAGCGGCCTGCAATTGCCCGGCGGTCTGCCAGGCCAGATGCTCGGCAAAGCCGCTCTGGCTGGCGAAGCCGATCAACCAGGCTGGCGCATCGCTGCTGTTGGCGACAAGGCCTTGGCGGGCATCGCGGACGTGGCGCTTTTTACGGCGGCGGTCGAGGTAGAGCAGCCAGCCGGTAATAAAGAACAGCGGCATGCACAGCGCGCTGATGGTGAGGATGATGCGCCCAATCAAACCGAAGTAGCTGCCGGTGTGCAGCGCATAGACGCTAGTCAGCAGCCGGGAGCCCAGGGACTTGCTGGCGTAGCGGTCGTGGGATTTGACCTCGCCGCTGGCCGGGTCGAGGTTGATCTGGTTCAGCGCCCGGTCATGGGGCGAGTCTTTAAGCAGGTAGTAGACGGTGGCCGGCTGGCCGGCGACCGCTGGCATGCGGATGTTGTAGGCGCTCAAGCCAGGTCCGGCATTGCTGTAGATGCTGCTCCAGATGGCGTCGTAGTTGGCTACCGGCGCCGGGCCTGCGGGTGGAGGGCCGCGTTTGCGCATGCGTTCATTTTGTGGCGCGTCGGACAAGAGCTTCGTCACGCCTTGGTTGTACCAATCGTAGGACCAATACAGGCCGGTCAGTGCGGCCAGCAAATAGGCGAGCAGGCACCAGGTGCCGAACACCGAGTGCAGGTCCCAATTGAAACTGCGGCCTTTTTTGCGCCAGTCCAGGGTCAGCCAGGCGCGCCAGTTCGCCGCTTGGCGCGGCCAGCGCAGGTACAGGCCCGACAGGCAGAAGAACACCAGGATCAGTGTGCAGGCACCGGTGATTTGGCGGCCGGTATCCCCCATGACGAGGAAGCGGTGCAGCTGCAAGATAAAGCCGAACACGTCCTGGCCGACGGCGTCGCCCATGTAGTCGCCGGTGTAAGGGTCGAAGTAGCGCATCTGGCCGCGACGTTCACCGGCTGGCGGGGTGAAGAACACGCGCGCGGCGTGGCCGCTTTCGCTTTCGACCCACAGCATCGACACGGTCTTGCCTTCGGTGGCTTCGAGCTTGCGCACCAGTTCTGCAGGCGGCAGTACGCCGGCCTCGCGCTTTTGCACACTCAACACGGTCGGGTTGAGCACCAGCAGTATTTCATCCTGAAACGAGACCGCAGCCCCGGTGATCCCCATCAACGCCAGCACCAGCCCGGCAGTGATGCCGAAGAACCAGTGCAACTGGAACAGGGTTTTCTTCAACACGTCGGACCGCCTCGCTCATCTGGATATTGTTGTCACGGCGCGCATTATGCCGTGGGTTATCGAGAAATATTCTGTTTAACACGCAAAAGCCCCACGCATCCGATGCGTGGGGCTTTTGCGCGTTTGTTGCCCGCGTTTAGAAGTGGAAGCTGGTGGACAACAGGGCCGTGCGGCCGGCCGCCTGGTTGGCGAAGTGGGCCGCGTAGGCTTTGTCGTAATAGGTCTTGTCGGTCAGGTTCTGCACATTCAATTGCAGGTCGACATTCTTGGTCAGCTTGTAGCTGGCCATGGCGTCGTAGCGAGTGTAGGACGGCACGTACACCGTGTTGGCCGGGTCGCCGTAGACCTGATCGACGTAGAACGCGCCACCACCGATGGTCAGCTTCGGCGTCACGTCATATGTGGTCCACAGGCTGAACGAGTTTTCCGGCGTGTTAGGCATCTGGTTGCCTTTGTTGGAACCCGCGACGACGGCACCGGTACGGCTGCCGTTCTTGCCTGGGTCAACCAGTTCGGCTTTCAGGTAGCTGTAGCCGGCGAACACTTGCCATTGATCGGTGATCTTGCCGCTGGCCGACAGTTCCAGGCCGTCCACTCGCGATTCGCCTGCGGTTTCGTAGGTGTTGGAGTCCACCAGGATGCGCGTGTTTTTCTTCTCGGTGCGGAACACCGCAGCCGACAGGGACAGACGGTTGTGGAACAGGTCCCACTTGGTGCCCAGCTCGTAGTTGACGGTTTCTTCCGGTTTCAGGTCGCTGGTGTTGATGCCGGTCGGGATCGCGTTGCTGTCCACGCCTTCGCCCACCAGGCCACCGGCCGGCGAAGCCGACGTCGCGTAGGAGGTGTAGATGCTGCCGTTATCCAGCGGCTTCCAGACCAGGCCCGCCTGCCAGTTGAAGAACTGGCTGTCGTCCTTGACCTTGCTGCGCGCCTTGACCGTGGACGTCGGCACCGCGTTGGTGTTGGCTTCGGTGTCAAAGGTGTCGTAGCGCAGGCCGACGTTCAGCAACCATTTTGGGTCCAGTTCGATAGTGTCGAACACGTAGGCCGCACGGCTGGTGGCCTTGGTGTTGGTGCCCATGTAGTTGCGTGCGATGGAGCCGGTCCAGGCATCGTCCGGGGTCGGGTTGCTCAAGGAGGTGCACTGGCCGTTTGCAGAGCCCTTGATGACGGTGCACGTCGGATTGGCGTTGGGGCTGACGGTGTAGCCGCTGACACGGGTTTCTTCACCGGTGAATTCCAGGCCGGTGGAATAGCTGTGCTTGAAGCCCAGGGCCTGGAAGCTGCCAAACAGGTCGGTCTGGTTGGTGGTGGTCGTGGTGGTGGAGACACGGGTATTGGCACGACGCCACACGGTGCCGAACTGATTGACGTTGTGCTGGCTGTCATCCGGTTGGGTGAGCACGTAGTCCTGGCCCGTGCTGCCATGGCGCAGGGTGTTTTTCAGCGTCATGTTGTCGTTCAGGTCGTGCTCGATGGAGAACGTGCTGATGTCGGCGCGGGTCTTGCGGAAGTCACGGCTTTTCAAACCGTAGAAGTTGTTGCTGTCGCCGCCGTCGGTGGGTTTGTCGTGGACGTGGGCGGCGTTTGAGGCGCGGCTGCTGTAGCCATACGGAATCCCGGAGTCGGGCAGGTCATTGCTTTCCATATGGTAGTAGCTGAGGTTGACGCGGGTCGGGGTGCCCAGGCCAAAGGTCAGCGACGGGGCCACGCCCCAACGGTCGTAGTCGATGGCGTCGCGGCCGGCGACATTTTGCTCGTGGCTCATCAGGTTCAGGCGGAACGCGGCGCTGTCGTCGAGGAACTGGCGGTTCACGTCGAGCACGTAGCGGCGGGTCTGGTCGGAACCGTAGGTGAAGCCGCCGTTGGTGAAGTCCCGCGCTTGTGGCGTCTTGCTCACCAGGTTGATGCTGCCGCCGGCCGAGCCACGGCCGCCGAACGAGGAATTGGGGCCTTTGCTGACTTCGATCGATTCGATGTCGAAGATCTCACGGCTCTGGCCACCGGTGTCACGCACGCCGTCCAGGTAAGTGTCGCCTTGGGCGTCGAAACCACGGATGAATGGGCGATCGCCTTGAGGGTTGCCGCCTTCACCGGCGCCGAAGGTAATGCCCGGCACCGTGCGCAAGGCATCCTGCAACGAGGTGGCGGCGGTGTCTTTGAGCACTTGTTGTGGCACCACGGTGACGGAGCGCGGGGTGTCCACCAGCGGGGCGGTGTACTTCTGCGATGAGGCTTTTTCCACCTGGTAGGAGGTGTTGTCCTGTTCCTGACCGGTAATGCTGGTGGCGCCGAGGGAGATGCTGTTGCGCTCGCCTTTTTGTTCGGTGTCTTCAGCCGCTTGCGCCAAGTGGGCGGCAGAGCTGGCGCTGAGGGCAACGCCGATGGCCGAAGCCAGCATGCGTGGTGAACTGGCAGGTGTTTTTAGAGTAGTGCGCGGCATGACGTGTCCTTTCCCCAAGGATGTGAGGCCGCGGAATATAGGGTGAACAAGTATTTCTATCAATTGCGATAAATTGCTAATTGCACTGAATTTACATTCTTTACACTTTTTGCTTACGGTTTTTACGAACTCGTTCGTCTGCCGTGTTTTACAGGGCGGATAAGAATCAATACCATTAGCGCCTCTCTGATTTCAGGTACTGTCCCATGCTGCTGCACATACCCGGCCTGTTCTCTCGTGAGGAAGTGCAGCGCATTCGCCAGGCCCTGGAAACCACCGAATGGGCCGACGGTAAAATCACCGCCGGGCACCAATCCGCCAAAGCCAAACACAACCTGCAACTGCCCGAAGGCCATCCGCTGGCCAAGGAAATCGGTGCGGCAATGCTCGAACGGCTGTGGAAAAATCCGCTGTTTATGTCAGCGGCGTTACCGCACAAAGTCTTCCCGCCCTTGCTCAACTGTTACACCGCCGGTGGCAGTTTCGACTTTCATATCGACAACGCCGTACGCCAGGCCCGGGGCAGCCACGAGCGGGTGCGCACCGACCTGTCCTCCACGTTGTTCTTCAGCGACCCCGACGAATACGACGGCGGCGAACTGGAGATCCAGGACACCTTCGGCCTGCAGCGCGTCAAGCTGCCAGCCGGCGACATGGTGCTGTACCCGGGCTCCAGCCTGCACAAAGTCAATGCCGTGACCCGTGGTGCGCGCTATGCCTCGTTCTTCTGGACCCAAAGCCTGGTGCGCGAAGACAGCCAGCGCACCTTGCTGTTCGAAATGGACGGCGCGATCCAGCAACTGTCCCGCGACGTACCCGACCACCCGGCCTTGATCCAGCTCACCGGCACCTACCACAACCTGCTGCGTCGCTGGGTCGAGGTCTGACATGGGCTTTTTATTGCGCCGTGAAGAAGTGCTCAACGTCGAGCAACTGCAATCGATGCTCGACGACTCCCCCGTCCGTGCGGCCCAGGCGATCCTGATGGCGGCGAAGGAGGGTGTGGTGGACGCCCAGGCGCTGCTTGGGCAAATCCTGCTGGAAGGCCGTGGCATTGCGCGGGATGAAGCCTTGGCACTGCGCTGGTTCCAGATCGCGGCACAGGGCGGCCACCTGATGGCGCGCAACATGGCCGGGCGTTGCCTGGAACATGGCTGGGGCTGCGCCATCGACGAAGCCGCTGCCGCTCGGGAATACCAGCAAGCGGCCGAGGCGGGCCTGGATTGGGCGCAGTACAACCACGCCAATTTGCTCGCGACCGGGCGCGGTGTCGCCGAGAATCAGCAGCAGGCGTTCGCGCTTTATCGCCAGGCGGCCGAGCAGGGGCACGCCAAGTCGATGAACCTGTTGGGGCGTTATCTGGAAGACGGGCAGTGCTGCCCAAGGGATCTGGACGCTGCCGAGGCGTGGTATCGACGTTCAGCCGAAGGCGGCGATTTTCGCGGGCAGTTCAGTTATGCGGCGGTGCTGGCGGACAGAGGCCAGATCGACGCGGCGCTGGAGTGGTTGCGAGAGGCGTTGGCGGGCGGGAATCTGAAGTTTTTGCGTACGGCGCAAAAGGCGTTGGAAGCGGCGAATGATCCGCAGATCCGCGCAATGGCCGAGGCTTACCAGAAACGCGCCACACAATTAAACCTGTAGGAGCCGGCTTGCCGGCGATGGCGTCTTTAAGATCGCTATCGCCGGCAAGCCGGGCTCCTACAGGGGGATGTGATCGTTCCCGGGAAGGGTGATCAGACGTAGAAAGATTTCAATGGCGGGAAGCCGTTGAATTCAACTGCGCTGTAGCTGGTGGTGTATGCACCGGTCGACAGCCAGTACAGGCGATCACCAATGGCCAGGTTCAGCGGCAGGCCGTACTTGTAGTTCTCGTACATGATGTCGGCGCTGTCGCAGGTTGGGCCGGCGATGACCACTTCTTCCATCTCGCCTTTCTTCTCGGTCCAGATCGGGAACTTGATGGCCTCGTCCATGGTTTCGATCAGGCCGGAGAACTTGCCCACATCCGTGTACACCCAACGCTCTACCGCTGTGCGGGATTTACGCGCCACCAGCACCACTTCGCTCACCAGGATACCGGCGTTGGCAATCAACGAACGGCCTGGCTCCAGGATGATTTCCGGCAGGTCGTCGCCGAAGTCTTCCTTGAGGAAGCGGATGATTTCTTCAGCGTAGGTTTCCAGGCTGTTGGTGCGGGTGATGTAGTTGGCCGGGAAGCCACCGCCCATGTTGATCAGCTTCAGGTGGATGCCGTCTTCTTCTTTCAGGCGCTCGAAGATCACTTTGACCTTGGCGATCGCCGCGTCCCACACGCTGATGTCGCGCTGCTGCGAACCCACGTGGAAGGAGATGCCGTAAGGCACCAGGCCCAGGTCACGCGCCAGGATCAGCAGGTCCATGGCCATGTCGGTCTGGCAGCCGAACTTGCGCGACAGAGGCCAGTCAGCGGTGGTCGAGCCTTCGGTGAGGATACGCACATACACTTTCGAGCCCGGCGCGGCCTTGGCGATGTTGCGCAGGTCGGCTTCGGAGTCGGTGGAGAACAGGCGCACGCCCTTCTCGAAGAAGTAGCGGATGTCCTTGGATTTCTTGATGGTGTTGCCGTAGCTGATACGGTCCGGGCTGACGCCACGGCCCAGTACTTTGTCCAGCTCGTAGATTGAGGCGATGTCGAAGCTCGAACCTTTGTCTTTCAACAGGTCGATGATCTCGACGGCTGGGTTGGCCTTGACCGCGTAATAGACCTTGGCGAATTCGAAACCGGCGCGCAGGTCATCGTAGGCCTGGCTGATCATCGCGGTGTCGATCACCACGAACGGGGTTTCTTGCGTGTCGGCGAACGCCTTCATTTTGTCAAAAGTGGCGCGCGCGAAATAATCTTCGACCTGGATCGACATGCTGGGAACTCCTAAGGGCAAACTAGATTGATCAATGGGTGCAAATGAACGTCCTCCGTATCCCCACTTTGGTTCGCCTACTTCCCAAGGCATGTCGCCGAAAGCAAAAAGGCCATGGGATCAACCGCTTCCCTTGGCCTTGCTGTCTCGTCGTCAGTACTTGAGCCGGATGGATCGTTTCCAGCATGGACGTTCGGCGCGAACTTTAGGACGTGAGGGGCCATAGATCAACTAAAAATGTCGCGTTTTTGCACGCGTTCGTCGCGGCATCGCGGTCAGCTCCTGTTTAACCGACCTGCATGACAGGCAGATGTTCCCCCAGGGTGCCCACGGGAACGCGTTTACGGTCTGAAACCGTTGTGATCCGGCTACGGGAGGCTTTGCGCTTCCGTCAGGCAGGTTCGATAGATCTATTTCGGAATTAAATGAACCCTTGTAAGTAGGAAGCAGTATAGAAAATCACTGAAAGCCTGTGAGGTTTGACAGTAGTAAGACAAGGTGTTTTTGAGAATACTAAAGCGGGAGAGTTAACTTTTCATACGGCTGTTAATTGCGGCTAATGCTCGCTGTATGCGCATGGGTTTGCCCGTGGGCAGGTACTTAACTGCGCGCTTATAAGTGCGCGGCCAGGCAGTGGCTGCTTAGTTTGAAAGTTAATTTCTTGCGAGGCTATCATGAAAAAATATGGACTGATTGGACCGTGGGTGAAACTGTGGGTGATGAGTATTGTTGCGTTTTCATCCGGCGTTCACGCCAGTGCTGGCTCAGATGCCGTCACCCTGATGACGTACTTCTATAAACACACGGCAAGAGATTGTGGGCCCGGCAGGCTCGCGTCAGAATGTTCGGGCCTTTACCTTCGGGGCACTGACAGCGGGAAACCCTTTGTTGTATGGAATGCAAGCCCTGCTTCAAAGGTCAGCGGCGGGGTTTCGGTTTCGTATTTCAGAATCGATTCTGAATATCAGGATCTGGGTCTCCTTAAAAATAATGGGTTTGTATTAAAGCCCAACGATTTTATTGCGCCGGGTGAACTCAAAATTAAAACACTGTGTATGGCGCCCGTAGATGCCTGGACAGATAATCGAACTGATGCAGGTTGTGCTGACTATAAGGCATCGGCTGAAGTGGAAAAGACGTGTCAGGAGGCGGGGGTAAAAACCGCCGCCGCATGGCTAAGCAATTATAGAAGTGTCGGGAGTGATCACAGGAAACAATGTATTTTTGATACGGTGAAAGACTACGGAAGCTTTAATAAGGCGGATGCGTTTAATACGGCGATCGAAGCCCGGAAGTTAATCAAGGATGAAGAGATAAAAACCCAGACTGAGGCGCGACTGGCCGTGTGGCCTGATAATTCTCGTTTGCCTATTCTGGCGTTTATATACACCGGTATAAAGGGCCAGCCTGACGCTGATGGGAAGTCCTTCGCCGGTCGCACCTTGGCGCAGGATGACCAACGCAGGTGGTTTGAAGACACCCAGACCCGATTGGGAAAAGGAGAGTTCGTACCGGTAATCGATGTGAAAATGCCTGCCTCGACAGCGGATGACGCCACCTTCACCTACTCTCCCGCAGATCAGAAAGTGCCCCCAGGCGATGCTGACAAAGGTTCCTGCGATAGCTATATCGAAAAGGCAGAGTGGAATAACAACTACTATGAGCCTATTGCGAAGAAAACCATCCCCTCTCTCCAGGTTACGCCGACTGCTTGCGGGAGGACCATTGGTCCAGAAAAAACTGACGTCGCATTTGCAGAGCTGGCGCTTAAGGCAGCCAACCAGCCCTCGTGGAATCTCGACCGGATGGGCACCAGTATGCGCCGACAGTTCGTATGCCATGTTGCAACACCCAGCATTGCCGCAGGCAAAGAGACTTGGAATCTGGAACCGGATCGTCCTTATGTCTCTCAAGCAGAAGCGGTAGCTCAAGGCTGTAACCCGCAGCTGAAATAAAGCGGGCCAATTGCTGCCAAGCCAAGGCTTGGCAGCAACGCTTGAGCATTAGGCCAGTGCGGTTTCCGCAGGCGACACAATACTGGTCTTGCCCCCACGGGACTTACCAGAGCTCAAATACTCGGCAATCGACTCCTGGGTCACTTCCCCCAGGAACACCCGCTCAGCATCCATCACCGGCAACCACGAGCGATTGAACTCGTACATGCGCGACAGCAGGATGCGCAAATGCTCGTCATACGCCGCCGTGGCGTTGAACTCACGCAGGTACTGGCCGCAGGTGCCGGTCTGACGGTGCAGGTCGCGACGTCGTACGTACCCCAGCGCCTTGTTCTCTGCGCACGTGACCACCACATAGCGGCGGTCATGCTCATCCATCAATTCCAACGCATCCGCCACCGGCGTCTCAGGGCTCACCGACGGTGCGTTATCCGCCGCGTCTTCGGCCTTCACCAGCAGCAGGCGCTTGAGGGTACTGTCCTGGCCCACGAAGTTGCTGACGAACTCGTCGGCCGGGTGCGCCAGCAGCGTGTCCGGGTGGTCGATCTGCAGCAGCTTGCCGGCGCGGAAGATCGCAATCTTGTCGCCCAGCTTGATGGCTTCGTCGATGTCGTGGCTGACCATGATCACGGTCTTGTTCAGCGCGCGCTGCATCTCGAAGAATTCGTTCTGGATCATCTCCCGGTTGATCGGGTCGACTGCGCCGAACGGCTCATCCATCAACAGCAGCGGCGCATCGGCCGCCAGCGCGCGGATTACGCCGATACGCTGTTGCTGGCCGCCCGACAGTTCACGCGGGTAGCGGTGCAGGTACTGCTTGGGCTCCAGCTTGATCATGCTCATCAGCTCGCGGGCGCGGTCGTGGCATTTCTGTTTGTCCCAGCCCAGCAGCTTGGGCACCACCACGATGTTTTCCTCGATGGTCATGTTCGGGAACAGGCCGATCTGCTGGATCACGTAGCCGATGTTGCGACGCAGGGTCACCTCGTCCAGGTCGGTAGTGTCTTCGCCGTTGATCAAGATCTTGCCCGAGGTCGGCTTGATCAGGCGGTTGATCATTTTCAGCGTGGTGCTCTTGCCGCAGCCCGAAGGCCCCAGGAACACGCAAATTTCGCCTTCGTTGACGGTCAGGCTTACATCGTTGACGGCGGTGATGGTCTTGCCGTTGCTTTGAAAGGTCTTGGACAGGTTTTGAAGTTCGATCATTTGAGCAATCCTTTTGGAGTCAGCGAGCGTTGCAGCCATTGCAGGAGCAGGTCGGCGAAGATGGCCAGAAGACTGACCAGCACGGCGCCGACGATCAGCATCGACATGTCGCTGCGGCTGATGGAAGCCAGAATCAGTACACCCAGGCCACCGGCGCCGATGGTGGCGGCGATGGTCATCACGCCGATGTTCATCACTACGGCGGTGCGCACACCGGCGAGGATCACCGGCACGGCAATCGGCAGCTCGACCATGCGCAGGCGCTGGCCGAAGGTCATGCCGATGCCGCGTGCGGCTTCGCGAATGCCCGGTTCCACGCCGGTTAGGGCCAGGTAGGTGTTACGCATGATGGGCAGCAGGGAGTAAAGGAACACGGCGGTGATCGCCGGCATCGGTCCCAGGCCCTGGCCGAACTTGGAGTAGAACGGCAGCAGCAGGCCGAACAGGGCGATGGACGGCACGGTCAGCAACACGGTGGCGCTGGCTTGCAGCGGCCCGGCCAAGGTCGGGAAGCGCGTCATCAGGATGCCCAGCGGCACGCCGATGAGAATCGCGAGGATCACGGCAATGCCGACCAGGGTGATGTGCTGCCCGGTCAGGTGCAGGACTTGGGCCCAATCAAGATGGGAAAAGGCGTTCAGGAATTCCATGTCTTCTCCTCGTTAGTTGATCGGATGCTGGCGCAGGAAATCGGCGGCCACGGCGGAGGGGCTTTCGTGGTCGACGTCGACCCGCGCGTTCAGCTGGCGCATGGTTTCGTCGTCGAACAGCGCGGCCAGCGGCTTGAGGTCGGCGGCCAATTCCGGGTGGGCGTCGAGATACACCTGACGCACCACGGGCGCGGCGGTGTAGTCCGGGAAGTAGTGCTTATCGTCTTCCAGCAACTTCAATTTGAACGCGTTCAGGCGACCGTCGGTGGTGTAGACCAAGCCAGCAAACACTTGGCCATTACGCAGCGCGGTGTAGACCAGGCCAGCGTCCATCTGCCGGGTGTTCTTGCGGGTCAGGTTCATGTCGTACAGCTTGACCATGCCCGCCAGGCCGTCGGAACGGTTGGCGAACTCGGTGTCCAGCGCCACCAGGCGGTTTTCTTTGGTGTTTTCCGCCATGGCCTTCGTCAGGTCGCTGATGCTGCTGATTTCAGGATGCTCTTCGGCAACCTTCTCCGGCAGCGCCAGGGCGTAGGTGTTGCTGAAGCGTGACGGCGAGAGCCAGACCAGGCCTTTTTTCGCGTCGAGTTCTTTCACTCGGGCGTAAGACTGTTCACTGTCGAGTTTCTCGTCGACATGGTTGTAGGCCACCAGCGACACGCCGGTGTATTCCCAGATCAAATCCAGCTGCCCGCTTTCCTGGGCACTGCGCGCCAGGTTGCTGCCCAGGCCGCCGGTCACGCGGGTGTCGTAGCCTTTGGTACGCAGGTACTGGGAGGTGATTTCGGCCAGCAGGGTCTGTTCGGTGAACACCCGGGCGCCGATGCGGATCAGCGGTTTTTCAGCGGCTTGCGCAAAGCCTGCACACAGCAGGACGCAGCTCAGTATCAAGGTCAGTTTTTTCATGTCGATTCCTTAAGACGCCCGCAGCCCGCGTTCCAGCCAGAGGCGGCTGGCCAGGGTCACCAGACCGTCGAGCAGCAAGGCCAGCAACGCGGTGCACGCGGCGCCGAGCAGCAATTGCGGCTGATTGTTCAGGGCGATGCCAGGGAAGATCAGGCTGCCCAGGCTGTTGGCGCCAATCAGGAACGCCAGCGGGGCGGTACCCACGTTGATCGCCAGGGCCACGCGCACGCCGCCGATGATGATCGGCACGGCGTTGGGCAATTCCACGCGAAACAGCACCTGGCGCGGCGTCATGCCGATGCCGGTGGCGGCTTCTTTCAGGGAGCCCTGGACGTTTTTCAGGCCTTCGTAGGTGTTGCGCACGATGGGCAGGAGGGAGGCGAGGAACAGCGCGAAGATGGCCGGGCCACTGCCGATGCCGAGGACGCCGAGGGCGATGGCCAGTACGGCCAGGGGAGGGACGGTGTTGCCGATGTTGAAGATCTGCATGAAGCGTTCTGCGCGTCCGACCATGTTCGGTCGGCTGAGCAGGATACCGGCGGGGATCCCTACAACGAGGGCAGCCAGCATGGAGACAAGAACGAGGATCAGGTGAGCTTGCAGGTAAAACAACAAATCGTCGCGGTACAGTTCGATCGTGTTGATGCCGATCCAGTGGACCAGCAGGGCCAGGAGCGCGACGACAACCACGCCTCCTATCAGCCCTTTGCCATAGCGAATAGCCACAGGCGGACTCCTTTTTTCTTTTGTCGGCGAACACATTCTCCGGCGGCAATGCCATTCCTGGCTGTCGGCGAATGAGTTCGCGAAAAGCAGCTCGCCGATACCGGCAACGCGGTATGCGATCGAGCCATGAGCGCAGCCTCGTCAGGCTAACTTGCTGATTTATCAGCCCCTGTTCCGAGTGCGGTAGCAGGGGAGTGGACGTCTCGACCTTTTAAAAGGTTCCATACTTGGCAGCATTTAGCCACCCTTGCCGACGTTTTTCTCCCCCGTAGGAGCCGGCTTGCCGGCGATGGCGTCCTTGATCCAATGTTGAATTCAAGGGCCTCATCGCCGGCAAGCTGGCTCCTACGGGGGGTTGTGGTTGATGGGCGAACGGTGGTCCGGGAGCGTTGATTTGCGCTATACTCGCCGCCCTTTTTTGACTCACCTGCCAGGCGATTTCCCATGACCCACCAGGCCGCCGAAGTCGCGAAACGCCGCACTTTCGCCATTATTTCCCACCCCGATGCCGGTAAAACCACCATCACCGAGAAGCTCCTGCTGATGGGCAAGGCAATCGCGGTGGCCGGCACGGTGAAATCCCGCAAGTCCGACCGCCATGCCACCTCCGACTGGATGGAAATGGAAAAACAACGGGGTATTTCCATTACCACGTCGGTCATGCAGTTCCCGTATCGCGACCACATGGTCAACCTGCTCGACACCCCGGGCCACGAAGACTTCTCCGAAGACACCTACCGCACCCTGACGGCAGTGGACTCGGCATTGATGGTCCTCGACGGCGGTAAAGGCGTCGAGCCACGGACCATCGCGCTGATGGACGTATGCCGTCTGCGTGACACGCCGATCGTCAGCTTCATCAACAAACTCGACCGCGACATCCGCGACCCGATCGAGCTGCTCGATGAAATCGAAGCCGTCCTGAAGATCAAGGCCGCGCCGATCACCTGGCCGATTGGTTGCTACCGCGACTTCAAGGGCGTTTACCACCTGGCCGACGACTACATCATTGTCTACACCGCCGGCCACGGTCACGAGCGCACCGAAACCAAGATCATCGAGAAGCTCGACTCCGACGAAGCCCGCGCCCACCTGGGTGACGAGTACGACCGTTTTGTCGACCAGCTGGAGCTGGTGCAGGGCGCCTGCCATGAGTTCAACCAGCAGGAATTCCTCGACGGCCAATTGACCCCGGTGTTCTTCGGGACCGCCCTGGGCAACTTCGGTGTCGACCACGTGCTCGACGCCGTGGTGGATTGGGCGCCGCGCCCATTGGCCCGTGTCGCCAACGAACGCACCGTGGAACCGGTGGAAGAGAAGTTCTCGGGTTTCGTGTTCAAGATCCAGGCGAACATGGACCCCAAGCACCGCGACCGTATCGCCTTCATGCGTATCTGCTCCGGCAAATACGAAAAAGGCATGAAGATGCGCCACGTGCGCACCGGCAAGGATGTGCGCATCGGCGACGCCCTGACGTTCTTCTCTTCCGAGCGTGAACAGCTCGAAGAGGCCTACGCCGGCGACATCATCGGCCTGCACAACCACGGCACCATCCAGATCGGCGACACCTTCACCGAAGGCGAAGCGCTGGGCTTTACCGGTATCCCGCACTTCGCCCCGGAACTGTTCCGCCGCGTACGCCTGCGTGACCCGCTCAAATCCAAGCAACTGCGCCAAGGCTTGCAGCAGCTCGCGGAAGAGGGCGCCACCCAGGTGTTCTTCCCGGAGCGCAGCAACGACATCATCCTCGGCGCCGTCGGTGTGCTGCAGTTCGATGTGGTCGCCAGCCGCCTGAAAGAGGAGTACAAGGTCGAATGCTCCTACGAGCCCATCACCGTGTACTCCGCGCGCTGGATCGAGTGCAGCGATAAGAAGAAGCTGGAAGAGTTCTCCAACAAGGCCGTGGAAAACCTCGCACTCGACGGCGGCGGTCACCTGACCTACCTGGCCCCGACCCGGGTCAACCTGGCACTGATGGAAGAACGCTGGCCGGACGTGAAATTCCGCGCGACCCGCGAGCACCACTAAGGTCCGGGCGGTACAGAAAAGGGCGAAGCTGTGATGGCTTCGCCCTTTTTCATTTTGGCAGGCACCGATCAATCCTGTGGGAGCTGGCTTGCCTGCGATGGCATCAACCGGGTCTGCTTGATGCACCGAGGTGCCTGCATCGCAGGCAAGCCAGCTCCCACAATTTTGATCTTCATCCAATCCGCAGCATTGGCGCTAAGCGCGCATCCGGTCTAGCGTTTCACATATTTCACCGATTCACCGACGGAATAGGAGTTCCTGATGCGTTTAACTCGACGCGCCATTCAACTGGTGCTGCTGGGCGTCTTGGGGTTGTCCGCCTCCTGGGCGCTGGCGGGGGCAGGCACCCCCCAGTGGAAGGACACCGGCCCGGTGACCAAGCGCAAGCAAAACGAGGTCAATTCCGGCAGTTGGCAGCCCCAGGCTCAACCGGCGCCGAAGGAGGATGCAGAAAACCCTTACAACGAGGGGGAAGACAGCGAGACCTACGATGATGGCGATACCTGAGGCCTGATTGGCGCAAACCCGGGATCGGAACTAGCTTAATCCACAGCGACGGCGGAATGCCGGCGTACGTGATTCACTGACTGGACGGAAATCGACCATGACTATCTTTCAACGTGTAGTGCTGTTGCTGAAAGTGTTGGTGATGTTATCGCTGGGTGTTTCGTCTGCATGGGCCAATGCGGCCGTGCAGAGCCAGGCACCGGGCTTTGTGGCGGCGAAGACGGCGCAGGCCGGGGGCTTGCAGCTGGCCAAGAGCGAGTCGGAGCCCGGTGATGAAGACCAGGGCGGCTCAAAGGATGATGACGACCAGCAAGCGCCGCCAGACGACGATGACACCGAAGGTGACAGCGATACATAAGGCGCCATGAAAAAGCCCCGCCTGCCGGACTGATGCGCAATCCGACGGGAGGGGCGGTAGAACTCAATCAATGCCCCGGGCTCAACACCCGGGGCATTTTTGTGGCGGCTCAGGCCACGAACTGCTCCGCGTAGTGGCAAGCCACTTGGCGGTTGTCCAGCGCGCGCAACTGCGGCTCTTCGCTGCTGCAACGCGCTGTCGCGTAAGGGCAACGCTTGTGGAAGGCGCAGCCCGGCGGCGGGTTCAGCGGGTTAGGCAGCTCGCCGACGATCTTGATCTTCGGCTTGTTCGGGTCCGGGTGGATGGTCGGGGTGGCCGACAGCAACGCCTGGGTGTACGGGTGCAGCGGGCGTGCGTAGATGTCTTCTTTGGGGCCCACTTCCACCGGGCGGCCGAGGTACATCACCATCACGTCGTCGGCAACGTGCTGCACCACCGCCAGGTTGTGGGAGATGAACACGTAGGCCGTGTTGAATTCCTGTTGCAGGTCCATGAACAGGTTGAGCACCTGAGCCTGGATCGACACGTCGAGTGCCGAGGTGGGCTCATCCGCCACCAGCACTTTCGGTTGCAGCATCATGGCGCGGGCCAGGGCGATGCGCTGGCGCTGGCCACCGGAGAACATGTGCGGGTAGCGCTGATAATGCTCGGGGCGCAGGCCCACTTGCTTCATCATCGCCTGCACTTTCTCGCGGCGTTCAGCGGCGGACAGGTTGGTGTTGATCAACAGCGGCTCGCCGAGCTGATCACCGACCTTCTGCCGTGGGTTCAATGAGGCGTACGGGCTCTGGAACACCATCTGCACGTCTTTGCGCAATTGCTTGCGCTGGGCCTTGTCGGCGCCAGCCACTTCCTGGCCGGCGATTTTCAAGGAGCCCGACGACGGTTCTTCAATCAGCGTGAGGGCACGAGCCAGGGTGGACTTGCCGCAACCCGACTCGCCTACCACGGCGAGGGTCTTGCCGGCTTCCAGCTCGAACGACACCCCGTTGAGGGCACGCACGGTGGCGTGGCCCTTGAACAGGCCACGGGACACTTCGTAGTGACGGGTGAGGTCGCGGGCGGTAAGAACGACGGCCATTACGCCACCTCCTGGTTCAAGGGGTAGAAGCAGCGCGCAAGGCTGTTGGTTTTTGGATCAAGGCCCGGGCGCTGGGCGCGGCAGGATTCCTGCACATACGGGCAGCGCGGCGACAACAGGCAACCCTGCGGGCGGTCATAACGACCCGGAACGATACCCGGCAGCGTGGCCAGGCGCGTGGCGCCCAGGCTGTGCTCGGGGATCGCCTTGAGCAGGGCTTCGCTGTACGGGTGTGCCGGAATGTCGAACAACTGCGGCACCTGGCCGACTTCCACGGCTTGGCCGGCGTACATCACACATACGCGTTGGGCGGTTTCTGCCACGACGGCGAGGTCGTGGGTGATCAACACCAGGCCCATGTTCTGTTCTTTTTGCAGGGCCAGCAGCAGTTCCATGATCTGCGCCTGGATCGTTACGTCCAACGCGGTGGTTGGTTCGTCGGCGATCAGCAGTTTTGGCTCGCCGGCAATCGCCATGGCGATTGCCACACGCTGGCTCATACCGCCGGACAGTTGGTGCGGGTAGGCGTCCATACGGCTGGCAGCGCCCGGGATCTCCACTTTCTCCAGCAGTTCGATGGCACGCTTGCGCGCTTGCTTGCCGGACATTTTCAGGTGCAGGCGCAGCACTTCTTCAATCTGGAAACCCACGGTGTAGCTGGGGTTCAGCGCGGTCATCGGGTCCTGGAAGACCATGGCCAGGTCCTTGCCGACGATCTGACGACGCTGGCGGCTGCTCAGTTTGAGCATGTCCTTGCCGTCGAAGGTCAGCGAGTCGGCGGTGACGATGCCAGGGTGCTCGATCAGGCCCATCAGCGCCATCATGGTCACGGATTTACCCGAACCCGACTCGCCAACGATCGCCAATACTTCGCCTTTGTCGACCGACAGGTCCAGGCCATCGACCACCGGCACGGCGGTCTTGTCGCCGAAGCGCACGTTGAGATTCTTGATTTCTAACAGTGACATGGGAATCTCCTCAGGCGGCGTTCTTGAGTTTCGGGTCCAGCGCGTCGCGCAGGCCGTCACCCATCAAGTTGATTGCCAGCACGCTGAGCAAAATGGTCAAACCAGGCAGGCTCACCACCCACCAGGCGCGTTCGATGTAGTCGCGGGCCGAAGCCAGCATGGTGCCCCACTCAGGGGTTGGCGGTTGTACGCCAAGGCCCAGGAAGCCCAGTGCGGCGGCATCGAGAATCGCCGAAGAGAAGCTCAAGGTGGCCTGTACGATCAGCGGTGCCATGCAGTTGGGCAGCACGGTGATGAACATCAGGCGTGGCAGGCCGGCGCCGGCGAGGCGGGCGGCCGTCACGTAGTCGCGGTTCAGTTCGCCCATCACCGCCGCGCGCGTCAGACGGACGTAGGACGGCAGGGACACGATGGCAATCGCAATCACGGTGTTGATCAGGCCAGGGCCGAGGATCGCGACAATGGCTACGGCCAGCAGCAGCGAAGGCAAGGCCAGCATGATGTCCATCAAACGCATGATGGTCGGGCCGAGCAAGCGCGGGAAGAACCCGGCGAACAGGCCCAGCAGGATGCCTGGGATCAGCGACATTACCACCGACGACAAGCCGATCAGCAACGACAGGCGCGAGCCCTGGATCAGGCGCGAGAGCAAGTCACGGCCCAGCTCGTCGGTGCCCAGCAAAAATTGCATCTGCCCGCCTTCCAGCCAGGCCGGTGGGGTCAGCAGGAAGTCGCGGTATTGCTCGCTCGGGTTATGCGGGGTCACCCAGGGGGCAAAAATCGCGCAGAACACGATCAGCAGCATGAACAGCAGGCCGGCAACCGCGCCTTTGTTCTTGGAGAAGGCTTGCCAGAATTCTTTGTACGGGGACGGGTACAGCAGGCTTTGATCGACTGCCGACGCTTGGGTAGGTGTGGTCATGGTCATGATCTCAGCGCTGGTGACGGATGCGTGGGTTGGCGAAGCCGTAGAGGATATCCACCACGAAGTTCACCAGGATCACCAGGCAGGCGATCAGCAAAATGCCGTTTTGCACCACCGGGTAGTCCCGCGCGCCAATGGCTTCGATCAGCCATTTGCCGATGCCGGGCCACGAGAAGATGGTTTCGGTCAGGACCGCGCCGGCCAGCAGGGTGCCGACTTGCAGGCCGACCACGGTCAGCACCGGGATCAGCGCGTTACGCAGGCCGTGCACGAATACCACGCGCGCCGGCGACAGGCCCTTGGCCTTGGCGGTACGGATGTAGTCTTCGCGCAGCACTTCGAGCATCGACGAACGGGTCATCCGCGCGATCACGGCCAGCGGGATGGTGCCGAGCACGATGGCCGGCAGGATCAGGTGGTGCAGGGCGTCGAAGAACGCGTCCGGCTCGTCAGCCAGCAGCGTGTCGATCAGCATGAAGCCGGTGCGCGGCTCGATGTCGTAGAGCAGGTCGATCCGCCCGGACACCGGGGTCCAGCCCAGGCTCACCGAGAAGAACATGATCAGGATCAGGCCCCACCAGAAGATCGGCATCGAATATCCCGCCAGGGAGATGCCCATCACCCCATGGTCGAACAGGGATCCTCGCTTGAGTGCCGCGATCACCCCGGCCAACAGGCCCAGGACGCCGGCGAACAACAGGGCGGCCATGGACAGTTCCAGGGTCGCGGGAAACAGTGCGGTGAACTCGGTCCACACGCTGGTGCGGGTGCGCAGGGACTCGCCAAGGTCGCCTTGGGCGAGCTTGCCGACATAGTCCAGGTATTGCGCATACAGCGGCTTGTTAAGGCCAAGGCGTTCCATTGCCTGTGCGTGCATCTCGGGGTCGACGCGCCGCTCGCCCATCATGACTTCAACGGGGTCGCCAGGGATCATGCGTATCAACGCAAACGTGAGCAACGTGATGCCGAAGAACGTGGGGATCAATAACCCCAATCGGCGGGCAATAAAACTAAACATCTTGTTGTGTACCTCAATCAGCCGGTTAGGCAGGTCCGGCACCGCCAGTGTCGACGGTGCCGAGCGTCTCTTATTTACTTCACCTGGGTGGTGGCGAAGTTATTTGTGGTCAGAGGGCTTTGGGTATAACCCTCGACGTTTTTGCGCATGGCGGTGAACATCTTCGGATACGCCATTGGAATCCAGGGTTGGTCTTTCTCGAAAACGTCCTGGGCTTGTTGATAGAGTTCAGCGCGCTGGCCAGGTTCAGCGATGGCGCGCGCCTTGTCGATCAAGTCTTGAAACTCTTTGTTACACCAGCGGGCGTAGTTTTCGCCGTTTTTGGCAGCATCGCAACTCAGGTTCGGGGTGAGGAAGTTATCCGGGTCCCCGTTATCCCCGGCCCAGCCGGCCGAAACCATGTCGTGCTCACCGTTTTTAGCACGCTTGAGCATTTCGCCCCATTCCATGACTTTGATATTCACTTTCAGGCCGATCTGCGCCAGGTCCGCCTGCATGCGCTGGGCGCCGAGCATCGGGTTGGGGTTGGTCGGGCCGCCACCGTTGCGGGTGAACAGGGTGAACTCAGTGCCTTCCGGTACTCCGGCTTCCTTGAGCAGGGCGCGGGCCTTGTCCAGGTCACGTGGCGGGTTCTTCAGCTTGTCGTTGAAGCCCAGTAGCGTCGGCGGGTAAGGGCCGGTGCCGACCACGGCATTGCCTTTGCCGTACAGGGCTTCGGTGTAGCCGGCCTTGTCGAAGGCGATGTTGATCGCGTGGCGTACCCGTGCGTCGCTCATGTACTTATGGGTGGTGTTCAGCGCGGTGTAGCTGGTGGTCATCGCCGCCAGTTCGTCGACCTTCAGGTTCGGGTCGGCCTTGACGCTCGGCACGTCATCGGGCTTGGGGTACAGCGCGATCTGGCACTCGTTGGCCTTGAGCTTCTGCAGGCGCACGTTGTTGTCGGTGGTGATCGCCAGGATCAGCGGATCGGCAGGCGGCTTGCCACGGAAGTAATCCGGGTTGGCCTTGAAGCGTACCTGGGCGTCCTTGGCGTAGCGGGTGAAGATGAACGGGCCGGTGCCGATCGGCTTGGCATTCAGGTCGTCGGTCTTGCCGGACTTGAGCAACTGGTCGGCGTATTCGGCGGAGTGGATCGAGGAAAACGCCATGGCCAGGTCGGCCAAAAACGGTGCTTCAGGACGGGTCAGGGTGAAGACCACGGTGTGATCGTCGGTCTTCTCTACGCTCTTGAGCAGTTCCTTGAAGCCCATGCTTTCAAAGTACGGGTAGCCCACGCTGGACTTTTTGTGCCACGGGTGATTCGGGTCCAGCTGGCGCTGGAAGCTCCAGAGCACGTCGTCGGCATTCAGGTTGCGCGTGGGTTTGAAGTAGTCGGTGGTGTGGAACTTGATGTCGTCACGCAGGTGAAAGGTGTAGGTCAGGCCATCGGCGCTGATCTCCGGCAGGGCCTTGGCCAGTGCGGGGATCACTTCGGTGGTGCCGGGCTTGAAGTCCACCAGGCGGTTGAACATGGTTTCAGCGGCGGCGTCAGCGGTGACGGCCGTGGTGTACAGGACCGGGTCGAAACCTTCCGGGCTGGCTTCGGTGCAGACCACCAGTGGTTTGGCCGAAACGCCGATCGCAACGCTCAGCAGCGCGGCGGCCATGGCGGCTTGGAGTGGGAGCATTTTCATTCAGAGCCCTCTGCAATCGATTGAACCAGACAAGCGTAGACGGCAGGCTCGTCCTGAGCCGGCCGTCTACCTGGCGCTAATTAAAGAATGTTGAACGGAATGGTGGTGACCAGACGGAACTCACGGATGTTGCCGTCAGCCTGGTTTTCGCTGGCACGGTGAGTCACGTAGGTGCCACGGATGGTGGTGGCTTTCAGAGGGCCGCTCTGGATTGCGTAGGAAGAACCCACGCCGTATTCCTGGTGGTGTTCACCGTTCTGGGACTGGATGCCGTTGTAAGCGAAGCCTTTCACGCCGCCGTCGCCGGTGTAGTGAGTACCGTCGATGCCCCAACCGCGAGCCGAGTAGATGTTGAACTTCAGGCCTGGCACGCCGTATTCGGCCATGTTGATGCCGTAGGCAACCTGGAAGGACTTCTCGTTCGGACCGTTAAAGTCGGAAGTCAGGGAGTTGGCCAGGTAGATACCGTTGGTTTCGTGCAGGTAGTCGAAGTACTCGTTACCGTTCACTTCCTGGTACGAGAAGGTCAGGCTGTGAGCCTGGTGGGTCAGGCCGAGCGACAGCGAGTAGGTGTCGTTGTCGATCTTGCCCATCAACTTTTTGCCTTCGTCGACGGTTTTGTAGTAGTTCAGGCCGGTGGTCAGGCTCAGTACCTGGCTGTCACCCAGTTCGTGGGTAGCGCCGAAGTAGTACTGGTTCCAGAAGTCTTTCACGTTGGCGGCGAACAGGCTGGTCTTCAGACTCTTGAGTGGCTGGTAGTTGACGCCCAGGGTGCTGACCTTGTCGGTTTCCTGCTTGCCATTGCCGTATTCGGTGCGGAACTTCGAAAGGCTCTGCTCAGTCCGCGGGGATACGCGGTCAAAGACACCGCCCTGGAAAGACAGGTTGCTGAACTCTTCGCTGTTGAAGCTCACACCTTCGAAGCTCGAAGGCAATGCACGGTTGCCGATGGTGTCGACGATACCGCTGCTGAAATTCTGGCGACCGGCGGTCAAGGTGGTGTTCGACACGCGGAACTTGACGTTGGCCAGGCCCAGTTTGCTCCATTGGCCTACTGCGTCACCGTCGGAGTCAGCGAGGGTACGGTTGGAGCCGCCCTTGATGTCGCGCTTGCTGCGGTCCAGGACCACGGCGTTGTAGGCCGCCACTTCAGTGGCTACGCCCACGGTGCCTTGGGTGAAGCCCGAGGAGTAGTTGAGGATGGTGCCTTGTACCCAGTTGGTACGGTTCGCGTCGGTGCGCGTTTGACCGTGCTTCTCGTACGAGAAGCGCTGACCACGGAATTTCTTCTCGGTCGAGTACCAGTTACGCGTTGTACCGCCCAGGCTTTGACCGTCGATAAAGCCTTTGGCCTCGCTTTGGGCGCTGGTGCCGGCCAGTGTGGTTGGAACGAAGTCCTGGCTCTGGGTTTCAGCGTAGGCGGTGGCCGTGATGCTGCTGATGGCCAAGGCCAGAAGCGCGGTGCTGCTCAGTTTCATGGGTGAAGCTCCTTTGGTTCTCTTTTTTAATGCCAGTCTTTTTAGGTGAACCGGCTATTGGGTGTGTAACTCGTTCAAGCCTTTGCAAACGTTTGCCGTAGGAGAATTCCCAACAAAAGGCTGCACGTTTGCAGCAGAGCAGACTTCGCTCTGCGCAATCCGGTTATTTTCTTATGGGTTGATACTGACGCCCGAGAACACGTTGCGGCCGAAGGGGCTCACTTTGAAGCCTTCGACTTTGGCGCTTAACGGCTGGTTGACCGTCGAGTGGGCGACTGGCGTGATGGGCACCTGCTGCTTGAGCAGTTGCTGCGCCTGTTTGTACAGAACAGTCCTTTGTTCGCGGTCGGTCACGACCTTGGCTTGCTTGACCAGCTTGTCGTACGCCGGGTCACACCACATGGAGTAGTTGTTCCCGCCGATGGCGTCGCAGCTGTAGAGGGTGCCCAGCCAGTTGTCCGGGTCACCGTTGTCACCGGTCCAGCCGATCAGGCTGATATCGTGCTCACCGTTCTTGGTGCGCTTGATGTACTCGCCCCATTCGTAGCTGACGATCTTCACTTTCAGGCCGATCTTGGCCCAATCGTTCTGCAGCATTTCGGCCATCAGCTTGGCGTTGGGGTTGTACGGCCGTTGCACCGGCATCGCCCACAGGGTGATCTCGGTGCCTTCCTTCACGCCGGCGGCCTTGAGCAGTTCCTTGGCTTTTTCCGGGTTGTAGGCGGCGTCCTTGATGGTGTCGTCGTAGGACCACTGCGTCGGCGGCATGGCGTTGACCGCCAGTTGGCCAGCGCCCTGGTACACGGCGTTCAGGATGCTCTGCTTGTTCACCGCCATATCCAGCGCCTGGCGCACTTCGAGCTGGTCGAAGGGTTTGTGGCGCACGTTGTAGGCGATGTAGCCGAGGTTGAAGCCGGGCTTGGTCAGCAGTTGCAGGTTCGGGTCGGCCTTGAGGGCGTCGACGTCGGCCGGGCGTGGGTGCAGGGTCACCTGGCACTCATTGGCCTTGAGCTTCTGCACGCGCACCGAGGCGTCGGTGTTAATCGCGAAAATCAACTGGTCCAACTGCACCTTGCTCGGGTCCCAGTACTGTTTGTTGGCGACGTAGCGGATCTGCGAGTCTTTCTGGTAACGCTGGAAGACATACGGGCCGGTGCCGATCGGCTTCTGGTTAATGTCGCTGGGCTTGCCGCTCTTGAGCAACTGCTCGGCGTACTCGGCCGAGAGGATCGCGGCGAAGCTCATGGCGATGTTCTGTACGAACGCGGCGTCCACCGAGTTCAGGGTCATCACCACGGTGTGCGGGCCGGTTTTCTCGACCTTGGCAATGTTCTTGTTCAGGCTCATCCCGTTGAAGTACGGAAACTCGGTGGGGTAGGCCTTGCGAAACGGGTGCTCGGGGTCAAGCATGCGGTTGAAGGTGAACAGCACGTCGTCGGCATTGAAGTCGCGCGTTGGCTTGAATTCCTTGTTGCTGTGGAATTTCACCCCTTCACGCAGGTGAAAGGTGTAGGTCAGGCCGTCTGGCGAAATATCCCACTTGGTTGCTAGCGCGGGCACCACGTTGGTTGCGCCTTTTTCAAACTCAACCAGGCGGTTGTACAGCGGCTCGGCCGCATCGTTGTCGGTGGCGGTGGTGTACTGCGCAGTATCAAAGCCTGCGGGGCTGCCTTCGGAGCAGAACACCAGGCTCTTTTTCTCGGCGGCGTAGCCGGTGGTGGCCACAGCCAGCAAGCTGGTGGCAAACAGTGCAGATAGAACGGTGGTATGGCGCATGACGATCCCGATCCCTAGTTGTATTTGTCATCAGCGAGCAATCACCCAGGCGTACAGCCTGGGGGACATCACTGATCCCACACACAGCAAGTGCCTTTCTCAGACTGAAGCCTCTGCTGTCCTGCGACGTTATGGGCCGTGGACCGTGCAGTAAATGCATCAAATCTGACTGACCTTGTAGGTAACGGAGCCGCAGATCGCAGTTCATTGCTGTAGGACGGCAATGGTTGCGAACGTGGTCTATTTCCTACGGTCTAGGCGGATGCAATAACGGCGACGTTATGAAACGTCGCCGCTATGAATCCTTACTTGCCGCTGACGCTAACGCCGTAGAAGGAGTTCAAGCCAAACGGGCTGATCTTGAAGTCCTGCACGGTGTTGCGCATGGGTTGATACACCGTCGAGTGCGCGATAGGTGTGTAAGGCAGTTCTTTCTTGAGGAGTTGCTGCGCCTGTTTGTACAGTTCAGTGCGCTTGGCGACGTCCGTGGTCGACTTGGCCTGGCTGATCAGGTCGTCGTATTGCTTGTTGGTGAACTTGGAGAAGTTGTTACCGTTCAACGCCGAAGAGGCGAAGAGGGTGCCCAACCAGTTGTCCGGGTCACCATTGTCACCGCTCCAGCCAATGATCATGGCCTGGTTCTCGCCACCTTTGGAACGCTTGATGTACTCGCCCCACTCGTAGCTCACGATGTTGACCTTCAGGCCGATCTGTTTCCAGTCGCTCTGCAGCATCTCGGCCATCAGCTTGGCGTTCGGGTTGTACGGACGCTGAACCGGCATCGCCCACAGGGTGATCTCGGTGCCTTCCTTGATGCCCGCTTCCTTGAGCAGTTCCCGCGCCTTGGCCGGGTCGTACTTGGCATCCTTGATGGTGGTGTCGTAGGACCATTGGGTCGGCGGCATGGCGTTGACCGCCAGTTGGCCTGCGCCCTGGTACACGGAGTCGATGATCTGCTGCTTGTTCACCGACATGTCCAAGGCTTCGCGAACACGCAGGTCAGCCAATGGGTTTGGCGTGGTCTGGCCCTTGAGCACAGGCATCACGTTGTAGGCGATGTAGCCCAGGTTGAAGCCCGCTTGGTGCGGCATCTTCATGTCCTTGTCCGCTTCCAGGGGCTTGATGTCCGCCGGGCGAGGATAGGCAGTGATCTGGCACTCGTTTTTCTTCAGCTTCTGGATACGCACCGAGGCGTCCGTGGAGATCGAGAAGATCAGGTTGTCGACCTTGACGTCTTCAGGCTTCCAGTAATCCTTGTTGCCGGTGAAACGGATGTTGGAGTCTTTCTGGTAGCTCTTGAACACGAACGGGCCAGTGCCGATTGGCTTCTGGTTGATGTCCGAGGCCTTGCCTTCCTTCAACAGCTGGGCGGCGTATTCGGCCGACTGGATGGAGGCGAAGCTCATTGCCAGGTTCTGGATGAAAGCGGCGTCCACGGTGCCAAGGGTGAACTTGACGGTGTGGTCATCGACTTTCTCGATGTTCTTGATGTTCTTGTCCATCTCCATGTCGGAGAAGTACGGGAACTCGGTGGGGTAGGCTTTGCGGAACGGGTCGTCCTTGTTGATCATGCGGTTGAACGTGAAGAGCACGTCATCGGCATTGAATTCACGAGTCGGCTTGAAATACGGGGTGGTGTGGAACTTGACGCCTTCACGAAGGTGGAAGGTATACGTCAGGCCATCCGGGGAAACATCCCAACTGGTGGCTAGGCCAGGAATCACGGCGGTGCCGCCACGTTCGAACTGGCTCAGGCGGTTGAACACGGTTTCGGCCGAGGCATCGAAGTCTGTTCCGGTGGTGTACTGGCCTGGGTCAAAACCGGCCGGGCTCCCTTCGGAGCAGAACACCAGGTTAGTCGCCGCGTGGGCAAAAGGAGCTGCGGCCATAAGGCCAGCGCTAACTAAAAGCGGAAGGACTGCGTGTTTAAGCATGTTGGCCTCATGATTTGTTGTCATTTTTGGTAGTGAGGGCGACCTCGTGAGTCGACCTGCGGATACTTATGCAGGGGCCATACCCAATGCAAGATGCTGAACCCTTGCAGGGATGAAAGTGTGGTACGAACGTACAGGAATGTCGCATTTATGAAAGTTTGTACATAAATGCATATATATAGAGGTTTTTTTCGGTGCGCGAGGCGCACCAAAAAAGACCAACCGAGGCGTCTAGCGCACTCGGTTGGGGCGTTGCTGTTACTTATCTAGACTCACGCCGTAGAAGGGCGTCAGGCCAAACGGGCTGATCTTGAAGTCGCGCACTTCCTTGCGAAGTGGCTGGAAAACTGTCGAGTTTGCAATAGGCGTTATAGGTACTTGTTCCTTAAGGATTTTTTGCGCCTGTTGATACCACTTGATGCGCTGGTCGCGGTCGTTGCTGACCTTGGCCTGCTGCACCAGTTTGTCGTAGGCCGGGTTACACCATTTGGCGTAGTTGCTGCCCTTGACCGCGGCACAACTGTAGAGCACGCCGAGCCAGTTATCGGGGTCGCCATTGTCACCGGTCCAGCCATAAATCATTGCATCGTGCTCGCCATTTTTGGCGCGCTTGATGTATTCGCCCCACTCATAGCTGACGATGTTGGCTTTGATCCCGACCTTCTCCCAATCCTGCTGGATCATTTGTGCCGACATCCGCGCGTTCGGATTGGAGGCGCGTTGTACGGTCATCGCCCAGAGGTTGATGGTGGTACCCGGTGCAACCCCTGCTTCTTTTAGTAGCGCCCGCGCCTTGGTCGGGTCGTAGGGCGCGTCCTTGATGGTGGGGTCATAAGACCACTGCGCCGGAGGCAGGGCGTTCTGCGCCAATTGTCCGGCACTCTGGTACACGGCCTTGATGATCGCCGGCTTGTCGATCGCCATGTCCAGGGCCTGGCGGACCTTGAGTTGGTCCAGTGGTGGATGGGTCACGTTGTAGGCGAGGAAGCCCAGGTTGAAACCGGCCTGTTGCAGCACGCGCAGGTTCGGGTCCTGTTTCATCACTTCAATGTCGGAGGGACGCGGGTAGCCACTGACCTGGCATTCGCCGGCCTTGAGTTTCTGCAGGCGTGCGGCGGCGTCCGGGGTGATGGCGAACACCAGGTTGTCGAGCTTCACGTCCTCGGGCTTCCAATACTGTTTATTGGCCGCGTAGCGAATCTGCGAGTCTTTCTGGTAACGCTTGAACACGAACGGCCCGGTGCCGACGGGTTTCTGGTTGATGTCTTCGGCCTTGCCTTCCTTTAATAGCTGCGCTGCGTACTCGGCCGACTGCACCGAGGCGAAACTCATGGCCAGGTTCTGCACGAACGACGCATCGACGTTGTTCAGGTTGAAACGCACGGTGTGGTCGTCGAGTTTTTCGACGTTCTTGATCGTGGTGTTCAAGCCCATGTCGGTGAAGTACGGCGACTCGGACGGGTACGCCTTGCGGAACGGACTCTCGGCGTCCAGCAGGCGGTTGAAGGTAAACAACACATCATCCGCGTTGAAGTCGCGGGTAGGGGTGAAGAAATCGGTGGTGTGGAACTTGACGCCATCGCGCAGGTGGAAGGTGTAGGTCAGGCCGTCTTTGGAAATGTCCCAGCTCGTCGCCAGGCCAGGTTCGACTTCGGTACCGCCGCGCTTGAACTGAGTCAGGCGGTTGAACACGGTTTCGGCGGACGCATCAAAATCGGTGCCGCTGGTGTACTGGCTGGGGTCGAAACCGGCAGGGCTGGCTTCGGAACAATAAACCAGGGTAGTGGCCGCGTGAGCCATCGGCATAAAAGCCAGCAGGCCTGCAGCCAGGAGGAGCGGTTTGAAGGCGATTCTTTCCATGGAGACCCCTGAAGTGGCAGGCATATAAAAGCCGCCCAAACGAAAACGGCGGAACCGAGGGTACCGCCGTTCAGGGGGATGTTTAAATGATCATTTCACCACGAGTGTGAGTTCAATGTTGGACGGCGCGTGTTTATCGATTACGTAAGTATTGTCGACGTCGTAGATCTCGTTGCTTTCGGTGATGGTGAAGGTCCGTTTGGTGGTGATCTCAACTCCCGGGATTTTGTAACGCTCAGCGTCTGGTTGGCTGATAGTGTTCGTGCCCACAAAATGAACCTTGGCGCGCTTCGTCTGGGTGTCGTATTCGATGGTGATCTCTGTGTCTTTGCCGCCCAGGTAGAATCCGTCCTTCAACCCGCTTGAGTCCTGGTTCAGGTAGTTCGAGGCCGGCGCCAGAGAGCCTTGGTGAGCCACTTCGGAAATACGTGCCCGCAGCAGTGGATCAGGAACCAGTGCTTCAAACTGGCGAAGTCTTTCCTCTGTTTTTTTCAGGCCATCTTCGGCGGTGCTCTTGAGTACGGTGCGCGTTTCATTCGCGCCGTCCTTCACAACAACAGAATAATTGAAGCGGGACAGGTCCTTGGTGAATTGTTCCGAGTATTGGCTCGAGCTGAAGTCCGAGGGGC
This sequence comes from Pseudomonas sp. GW821-FHT09A09, assembly GCF_059418405.1. NCBI lineage: Bacteria > Pseudomonadati > Pseudomonadota > Gammaproteobacteria > Pseudomonadales > Pseudomonadaceae > Pseudomonas > Pseudomonas sp. GW821-FHT09A09. The sequence continues at coordinate 138,459 of NZ_JBWKPU010000011.1, read as the reverse complement.
CGGCAGCTTCTGTCAGGCCGACTTCGAAGTTGTCCTCTGCCAAGTCCCATGAAATACCGAGCTTGGTCTTTATGACGCCGTTCTCTTCGATATTGCGTATGGAGTACTCGTAGCTGGCGCGGTCGTCCACGGACAGGAACTCATCGAGTTGGTCAGCGCCGTCGATTTTTTTGCCTTCCAAATCAACAAATGCGTCGGAAATTCTTGGCGCTGGTTTGGCAGTTTCTCCAGGCGATGTCGAGGGGCGCGACCATGGCCATTTTCCGCCCGGTCCGAGGCCGCGCGCCCACTCGCCATTGGCCGTGGCATGTACGGTCATCACCGGCTTACCCGTATCACGGTTGATGATCTGCACATAATCATTGCTCAGCTTGAAGTCGCCTTTGATCTCGAATACCTGGCGAACACCGGTGGTATCGGTATAGCGAATAAACCAATGGTCCTTTCCTGATACATCATCTTTGACTTGATAGATGCCTTTGCCATTGCGTGTGCCGTTTTCAATGAGACTTTCGCCGTCGGGCACCGCGTATTCGCTGATGTTGCCCGCCTGGCTGGGCTGTAACCGGTTTACCTCGGGAAGCGCCTTGGGGCCTCTTGTCTGCGCAGTGTCTATTTGAGGCGATTCGCCTGGGGCAGAGGCGCCTGGGTTCTCCTCCGGTAATTCAAAAGGGTCCTCCACACGTGCGCTGGCCCCAACCGAGAACAGCGTGTTCAGCAGACCATCAAATGCTTTGGATGCTCCGTCCTTGCGTTCGGCCTCGGTGTCGCCTGACGATGCTTTTTCCGCCCCCAGTGCAAACTCGGTCAACCCGGTGACGACGGCTACAGCCGCTACCGGCGCAGCGATGGGCGCAAGTTTCGCCAGCAGGCCCGCCGCCACAGTAATGTCGTTCAGCCAGGTGTCCCTGATCACCTCGCTGTTGGACTTGATCACCGTGTCGGCGTCGCTTTTCATACGCTCTTTGGTGCTGGTCGTGACGGTGTGGAACACGTCGCCCTCGATTTTCGAGTGGCTGTCGTTGATCGCCGGATCCTTCAGCTTTCCGGTAGACATTTTGTCGAACAACGTACTCAGGCCCTCGGTTTTCTCACCAACGTGGGTAAACCACAGGATGGGCATGAGCACTTTGGCCGCGCGCGCGCCAAAGCTGGCCTCATGGTCCTGGCGATAAATCAGCGGGTAGTGGGAGAGCAAGTCTTCGCGCTTCTTGGGGTCTTTGGTTTGGTCCACGATCCATTGATTCAGTTTTTCCAGGGAGTCAAACCTCAAAAAAGCGGGCTCGGCGCCGGGCATGGACAGTACTTGGCGGCCGTCAGCAGCGCTGAATCGCACTATGTCGCTGGAGGTGAAACCATGGATGTTGAAGGCATGTGCCTGGGCGGTGCCTTTGTCGGGATTGCTGGCCTTGAGTTGCTCGATAGTGAGCGGCGCATGCTCATCGAGTGGCAGATTGGACGCGGCGCCCATCACCAGGCGGTAGTCTTCTCGGGTGAATTTATGCTCGGGAGCTTGCAGGGCTCGTTCGGCGGGCGACCTGGCTTCGTTGGCCTTGAGTTGCTTGCGGGCCTGGTAAACGAATTCGCCCTTGATGGCGACTTCGTAATTCTCGGATTGAGTGCTCCAGAAATGATCGATTTTCTGGGTCATCTCTGCCTGGAAGTCGGTTTTCCAGCTCGCGTGCATGAGGGCAGATGGCGCCAGAGGGAACTGGTTGTGAGCACCATACCCGCCTTTCGTGCTTTGACCGGGGCCATCCAGGTATAAACCGGCGTCCAGGTCGAGGTTGCCCGGCACCCCGTCGTGCTCGTTAAAGTTTTTCAGCAGGGCATCGGGCAGGCGCAGCGAAGAATAAGGCTCTTCACCGGGGTGCTCCCAGCCGGTCACCGTGGCCGTGCTTTCGCTCAGGGGCGTGTTGGCGGTCTTGAAACGGTTCAGATAGATCGTGTCCGCATCGACGTGCTTGCCAGTCAGTTGGAAAATTAGCTTTTCCGCCCATTTCTTCGCTTCTTCGCGGGTTTTGGGCAGTTGGGTGGCAACGTTGACTGCCAGGCGCTTGTATTCCAGGGCCTGGGGGGCGCCGATGTAGAACTTGGCGGCCTCTTGTCTTTGCACAGCCAATGCGTGAGTCGAACGGCTACTGGCCGGGCGCGCGTGGTCATTGGGTGAAATGGGATCGAAGGCGTTCTGCAACTGCAGATGCCTGATTTGCTCATTGGCCTCGGATTGGTTTTTAGGCAGCGGTATACCCTGGAAGTTGGCAACTACCTTCGCGCTGACCCGAGTTGAACCCTCTTCGAGCTTCACGCGCAAAGGGCCTCTGTTTTCGGGCGCAATCACTTTTGCAGCGGCCAGCAGTGGGCCTGACACCTGACCCCAGCCCGACGTGTCCGAGAGGGTAAAGGTTCTGGTTTTTCCGTCTTCCTCGACCGACAGCGTGCCTTTGAACGGGTCGATAGAAAGCGTGGTGAATGGCCCGATCTTTTGATCGCGCAACCAGCTTTGAACCACCGGATGTTCCACTTGGGCCCGATACAGATCCAGCCATTGCCCAAGCGCACTCTGTGCAGGAACGGTGATCAGTCCGGGCGTGTTGCTCTGTGCTTTGTTTTGCACCGCTTTTAGGTAGGCGTTGAGCAGGGCTGTCTCATGGGGAGATGAACCGGGGCCGGCCCCGTTTGTTGGCGCCGTTACCGTAGCCGGTTGATGGGGTAACCCGTCGGGAGCGTGCGGTGGGATGACCGCTGTGTAGTGGGGAGGGATAAGCATAAAACTGGTTCTCGTGAAATAAACAACGTCTATGCAGCACTCCCTGTGGCTGCGCCGTTGTGTGTGTCGCGAAAACCGGATGGTTGATTCCATCCCATATGCTGCCAAGTATTACGTGATTAGGTCGAAACGCTGCTCAAAAAAAGGCGCTACCCTACGCGGGCTGCGCCTTTTTCACCGTCGAACATGCGGGTTATTGCAAGACTTCAATCACGCCGTCGGCACTCATGCTGACCTGGCTGGTACCAGCCTCCACTTCAGGCGTCGGCGCCGAATCGGCCATGGCGGCTTTCATCATCATCCCGCCATTGCGCGCGTAGGGCATCGGGTAACCGTTGGTATTGAAGTTCAGGTTGACGATCTTGTAGCCCTTGCCGCCGAGCGCGTCGGTGGCCAGTTGCGCGCGGGCCTTGAAGGCGGCGACAGCGTCCTTGTGTAGGGCATCTTCGCTGGCCTTGCGCGTGGCGTCGGCGATAGCGAAGTCCATGTTTTCCATCTTCAGGGTATTGAGCAGTTCGCCGGTGAGCTTGGACAGTGCCGGGAAGTCCGCGCTTTCCAGGCGCAGTTCGGCACGCTCGCGCCAGCCGGTGATCTTCTGATTCTTGTTGTCGTAGATCGGGTAGCTGTTGCGACTGCCCTGGCGCAGGGTCACGCCTTTGACTTCGCGGGCTTCACCGAGGGCCTTGTTCAGGGTGCTGGTGATTTCAGCGGCGAGCTTGGCCGGGTCGCTGTTCTGGGATTCGGTGTAGAGGGTCACGATCATCTTGTCACGGGCAACCTCCTGGCTGACCTCGGCGCGCAGGGAAATCTGGTTGTAGTTCAGGCCTTCGGCGGCCAGGGCAGGGAGGCTGGCAAGCGTGGCGACGCCGAGGGTGATGACGGCTGCACTGCGAGTGAAACGAGACATGGAAGCTCCTTGGGGGTTGTGCGTGTTCGGTATGACTGTAGACGGTGGCATCGGGTTCTTCGGGTTTACACATTACCTACAAGTTGTGGCGGTGCCGACGAACGGTCATTTGCCTCGCCTGCGTCAAAGAGCCACACAGGCCGTGGCAGGGGGCCTGCTTCGTTTATACTCCTGCCGATCCGCCTGCAGCGCTCACCGGGAGAGCTCATGCTCGCCGCCGTAAAACTGACTTCCGCCACCCGCCAGAACCTCTGGCGCCTGACGTTCATCCGCACCTTGGTGCTGGCCGCACAGGCCGGTTCCGTCGGGCTCGCCTATTGGTTCGACCTGTTGCCGCTGCCCTGGCTGCAACTGGGCGTGACCCTGGGTTTCTCCATCGTGCTCTGTGTGTTCACCGCGATCCGGTTGCGCACCACCTGGCCGGTCACCGAGCTGGAGTACGCCCTGCAGTTGGCTTGCGACCTGTTTATCCACAGTGTGTTGCTGTATTTCTCCGGTGGCTCCACCAACCCGTTCGTGTCCTATTACCTGGTGCCGCTGACCATCGCCGCCGTGACCTTGCCATGGCGCTATTCGGTGGTGCTGTCGGGCATCGCCCTGACCCTGTACACCCTGTTGCTGGCACGCTTCTATCCACTGCAAACCTTCCCCATCGCCCGGGAAAACCTGCAGATCTACGGGATGTGGCTGAGCTTTGCCCTGTCTGCCGCGGTCATCACCTTCTTCGCCGCGCGCATGGCCGAAGAGCTGCGTCGCCAGGAAGAATTGCGCGCCATCCGCCGCGAAGAAGGCCTGCGCGACCAGCAACTGCTGGCCGTCGCCACCCAGGCTGCTGGCGCCGCCCATGAGTTGGGCACACCGCTGGCGACCATGAGCGTGTTGCTCAACGAAATGACCCAGGACCATCACGACCCTGTGCTGCAAGAGGACCTTGGCGTGCTGCGCGAGCAGGTCAAGCAGTGCAAGCAGACCTTGCAGCAACTGGTGCGCGCCGCCGAAGCCAATCGCCGCCTGGCGGTGGAGATGCAGGACGTGACCCAGTGGCTCGACGAAGCCCTGAACCGTTGGCACCTGATGCGCCCCGAGGCCAGCTACCGCTTTCATCTATTAGGCCAGGGCACTGTGCCGCGCATGGCACCGCCACCCGACCTGACCCAGGCATTGCTCAACCTGCTGAACAACGCCGCCGACGCCTGCCCCGAAGGGCTGGGTGTACAACTGGACTGGGACGCGGAAAACGTCACCATCAGCATTCGTGACCACGGCGCGGGCGTGCCGCTGGCCATTGCCGAGCAGATCGGCAAACCCTTCTTTACCACCAAGGGCAAAGGCTTCGGCCTGGGCCTGTTCTTGAGCAAGGCCAGCGTGACCCGCGCGGGCGGCTCAGTGAAGCTCTATAGTCATGAGGAAGGCGGCACGCTCACCGAGCTGCGCCTGCCCCGTGTCGCACGAGGAGATATCGATGAGTGACGAGATCCAAGTCGAAGGCGAAGAACTGCCGCACCTGCTGCTGGTAGATGACGACGCCACCTTTACCCGCGTGATGGCGCGCGCCATGAGCCGTCGAGGTTTTCGCGTCAGCACCGCAGGTTCCGCCGAAGAAGGCCTGACCATTGCCCAGGCCGATCTGCCGGACTACGCCGCGCTTGACCTGAAGATGGACGGCGACTCCGGCCTGGTGCTGCTGCCCAAGCTGCTGGAGCTCGACCCGGAAATGCGCGTGGTGATCCTCACCGGCTATTCCAGCATTGCCACGGCCGTCGAGGCGATCAAGCGCGGCGCCTGCAACTACCTGTGCAAACCGGCCGACGCCGATGACGTGCTGGCCGCATTGCTCTCCGAGCACGCCGACCTCGACACCCTGGTGCCGGAAAACCCGATGTCGGTGGACCGCCTGCAGTGGGAACACATCCAGCGCGTGTTGACCGAGCACGAAGGCAACATCTCCGCTACGGCCCGCGCCCTGGGCATGCATCGCCGTACCTTGCAGCGCAAGCTGCAGAAGCGCCCGGTTCGCCGCTGAGGGCTGGTGCTGTGAAGTGAAATGGCCGGGTTGCCCGGCTATTTCCAGTCGACCTCAGTCGAAGTAGTTGGGAAATGTATTCGGCCCGAGGTACAGAAAGTTCGACGGTTTCAGCTTGATTTCCTTGGGCATCCTCAGCTCGACGAACGGGCTGCCGGCGGTGATGGCACCGAGCTCCTCGGGTGCCTGGTCGGTGCTGAATATCACCATGTAGTTGCCCCTGCCCACATAGCGCTCGTTACCCAGAAACAACAGGTCTTCGACGTTCTCACCGTTGAATTGCTGGCCTGGAGGGTTGACGTATATGCCCCCCTTTGAGCCTGCGCGCGTTGCTCCTCGCGTCGAATCTGTAATGCTTTGTCCCTGGGCGATCGCTTCCGCGCCGGCCTTGTCGGTGTAGTGAATGTATACCGGCTGCCCGTTGTACGTGCCCGAATCCAATAGGGATTGCCAATCCTGATGATTGGCCAATGGCGGGTTCGCTGAAATACTTGGCACTGCATTTTCTTTCGAGGCCGGGCCTTTTTGCTGTGCGGGCTTGATGAATTTCTTGCCGCCGCCTTTCATTGTGTTCAAGCGCCATTCACCGTGACCCGCAGATTCCAGGAACATCACGGTTTTCTGGGTGACGGGGTCAATGACCCGAACATACCCGTTCTCGATTTTGTAATTTCGGCTGATCTCAAACACTCGGCTGACGCCCGTGCCGTCGGTGTAACGGACGTAGAACTGTTCCCCAACCTGATACGTACCATCTCCTCTCAATGTGCGACCTTCAAGGAGATTTTCGGGCAGGGCGTGAGCGCTGAAGTCGGGCAGGGGGCGAGCGGTGCTCGGCCGGATGGGCTCCACGTCCGGCGTGTGTATCTGCGCCGTTTCGGGGCTGTTCGGCGCAGGGTTATCGTTGGGCGTTATGATTTCGTACTCGACTTTGCCCGCCGCGCCTTCTGTTGCCTTGCCTGCTCTCGCGATATGGGGGAGCACGACGGTTGCGGCATTGAAAACACCAAACACGATCCGCTCGGTGCCTTGGGGTTTACCGTGCGCCTTGTCGTCAATACCAACGACGGTGGTGGTGACGCCGTCTGCCAGATAAAAAGCATCCAGCGCCAGCCCTACTTCAGGCATCACCAATGCCAGCGGCGTTAAAAACAGCGCAAATTTTTTGGTTTTTTCCAGGCCCGACAAAATGGCCTTTTTGGTTACATCTGCATTACTGGTGATCTGGACATCCGCATCGGCATAGGAGCGATCTTTCTGGCGTTTCGTCATTTCATCAAGCGGCAGGCTACTGGGCTCTGTAGTGATGTACGTTTGTGGATCCCAAAAGCCGCTGAAGGCCCGGTGATCGTAATTGAACAATCCGCCCGGGGTTTCACGCTTTTGCGGCCAGGTGCCGAGCCCTGCCAGGGTTTCGTCGACACCGGCCCTGGTCAATCCGTTGGGTTTGTCTTTCAAGGCAAAGTGCAACGCCATGGCGTCACGTTTGGCCGGGTCGGCCATTTGCTCTGCCAGCCAGGTCTTCATCTCGGCCTGGCTGTTGAAACTGTGCAGTGGCGAGGAGTTACCGGGGATGTATAGCAGGGTCAGCGCCGGTGTGCTCTTGGTGTCCGTGATGTACATCAGGTCGGTGGATTGATAGCTGCCGACTTTCAACAGGCCCAGTTCAATGTTGGGATCCTTGGGCGGGTTCTTTTGCAAGTCCTCGAACTTGACGTCTGGCCATGACTCCTGATGACCTGACAGGCCGGCAGCCCGCATGATCAGCTCGCGACCTTGTGTGGTCAGGCTACCTTCCTGGTGTTGGCCCATGGCGGATTTGACGAGCGAGGCTTTGGCCAGCACAGGGTATTTCTCCTGGTGGCGGCTCCAGAAGTCATCCAGATACTCTTTGTAAGGCTTTTGATAGTCAGCCGTCTTGATCAGTTGCCTGAGTTCTGCCGGCCTGATCCCACTTTCGTTGCCAGCGTTGTAGGCTGTTGCAGGCTCTCCTGGGGACTCTTTATAAATACCTTGGAAGGTATGAGTGATGTCGGCCTTTTCCGTACCCGGATTAAAACGGCTGGAAAAGTCGAATGTTCCAGGTGTGCGTATTTCCAGATCGGGTTTGACGATGACGTCCGGGCCACCGGCGTAGTAAGGCACTGCAAACCCTTGCCCCGAGGGCGTCTCCTGGGCGTTCTGTATGAGCGCCTGGGTCAACGAGAGGCGCTGAATGATTTTCGCGGGATAGGGCTTTTCGCCGGTGGTGTTGTATTCGAACGTCACCAGATACGTGTTATCGGGGTCGACGTTCCACCTTTTTTCCTCCTCGGGGAATTTGGACCGTTGTATAAACTTTGCGAATAGATTCTTGAAGAAGTTTGAAGCTTCCTGCTCGACGGTATTGAGCGAGTTGCTGACGTCTTGCGTGATGGGGTCGATGTTGATGTTGACGCCCAGGTCGACCGGGGATGGCGTTTTCTCACCCACCCCGATGCGTTTACCCGGATCAGGGTTGATGCTCACTTCTTCGTAACCGCCTCCTGATGATTGCGGCGTCGGTTTGACCACCTGCACGACTTCCTGGTCTTTAGGCGCGCTGGCATCAATCGAGCGTTTTGGGCGAGCTTGCGGCGACGTGGAGGCTGATGACACAGGGTAAAGGTTGACGTGTTGATGGGGGGCAATTTGCATAACGGGAGCCTCAGGCAGGAACGGTTATTGATGGGCTTCCTGTGTGGCAAGGCCGTAGGCAACGTTCCTCTGTCTATGTCACTTCTTCTTTCACTCGCGGTAGGTCGAGCTTTCTTGACGCGCGCGGTCTGTGGCGAAAGAAGCGTCCTTTACCGCGCTGAACAAAGTCTGAACAATCTGCGTCAGGCCGCACGGCGCCCTGAACCGATCGTCTATGATCGGTTCAAACACCTGTCACATTCTCTTACAGAGCCTGAACGATGAATCAGAACGCTGAGTACTCCGCGGTCAACGACGCGGTGCGTGGGCACTTCTTTCGCCGAACCTGGGCGATGATCACGCCCTATTGGCGCAGCGAAGAGAAGGGTAAAGCCTGGTTATTGCTGGCGGCGGTGATCGGTCTGTCGCTGTTCAGCGTGGCGATCTCCGTGTGGATCAACCACTGGTACAAGGACTTCTACAACGCGCTGGAAAAGAAGGACACCGATGCCTTCTGGCAACTGATCGGCTACTTCGGCGGGATCGCCGCCGTGGCGATCCTCGGTGCTGTGTACCGCCTGTACCTGACCCAGATGCTGACCATCCGCTGGCGTGCCTGGCTCACCGAGAAACACTTTGCGCGTTGGCTCTCCGACAAGAACTACTACCAGCTGGAGCAGGGCGGCTACACCGATAACCCGGACCAGCGGATTTCCGAAGACCTCAACAACTTCACCTCCAGCACTTTGAGCCTGGGCCTCGGGTTGCTGCGTAACGTGGTCAGCCTGGTGTCGTTCTCCATCATCCTGTGGGGCGTGTCGGGCAGCATCGAAGTGTTTGGCATCACCATTCCCGGCTACATGTTCTGGTGCGCGCTGTTGTATGCCGCCGTGGGCAGCTGGCTGACGCACTTGATCGGCCGTCGCTTGATCGGCTTGAGCAATCAACAACAACGTTTCGAAGCGGACCTGCGTTTTTCCATGGTGCGCGTGCGTGAGAACGCCGAGAGTATTGCGCTGTACAACGGCGAACCGAACGAAAACCAGCGCCTGAGCGCGCGTTTCGGCAAGGTCTGGCACAACTTCTGGGACATCATGAAAGTGTCCAAGCGCCTGACGTTCTTCACCGCCGGCTACAGCCAGATCGCAATCATCTTCCCGTTCATCGTCGCGGCGCCGCGTTACTTCACCGGCAAGATCGAGCTGGGCGAGCTGATGCAAATCAACTCGGCCTTCGGCAACGTGCAAGAGAACTTCAGCTGGTTTATCAGCGCGTATTCGGAGCTGGCGTCGTGGCGCGCCACCAGTGATCGTCTGTTGAGTTTCCACCAGGCCATGAGCGAGAACGAGCAGCGCGCGCCGGCCATCGACGTGCGCCCGGAGGGCGAGCGCCTGGTGGTGCAAGACCTGGGCATGGACCTGGCCGACGGCCGCCATTTGCTCACCCATGCCGACATGACGGTAGAGCCGGGCCAGCGCGTGATGCTCAGTGGTCGTTCCGGCAGCGGCAAAAGTACGTTGCTGCGAGCGATGGGGCATTTATGGCCCGCAGGCCACGGCAGCATTCGCCTGCCGGCGGCGCGCTACCTGTTCCTGCCGCAAAAGCCTTACCTGCCGATTGGCACGTTGAAGGCGGTGTTGAGTTATCCACAGGAGGACAGCGTCTACCCGGCGGAACGTTATGCACAGGTGCTGGAGACCTGCCGCCTGCCGCATCTGGTGGCGCGCCTGGACGAAGCCAACCACTGGCAGCGCATGCTCTCGCCGGGTGAGCAGCAGCGCCTGGCGTTTGCCCGCGCGTTGTTGTTCGCACCGCAATGGCTGTACATGGACGAAGCCACCTCGGCCATGGATGAAGAGGACGAGGCGACGTTGTATCAGGCATTGATCGATGAGCTGCCGGGGCTGAGCATCGTCAGCGTCGGCCATCGCAGCAGCCTCAAGCGCTTCCATGGGCGGCATGTGCGGATCGAAAGCGGGTTGTTGCAGGAGCAACCCGTGGCCTGACGCGCTCCCCGTAGGAGCCGGCTTGCCGGCGATAGCGGTGGATCAAGCAACCCATCTTTTGCCTGACACGCCGCCATCGCGGCAAGCCGGCTCCTACAGTTGATGCGTGATCCAATAAAAAAGCCCGGCTGATCATCGATCAGCCGGGCTTTTTTGTGCGTGAAGAGATGTTACTTCTTCAAGCCGTAATGCTCATCCAGCATGCCTGGGGCGTTCGGCGTTTTTGGCGCGTAGTCCCGTGGTGGCTCCTGGTTTTCCCGGGGTGGGGTCAGGCGCTCCCGTGGGGTTTGCGGTGCATCGGAATGCAACGCGGCCAGCAGGCGCTGACGGGTGATGTCGTCGAGGGCCAGGCGGTTGGCGCCATCGGCGAGGTGATCCTGTACTTCCTGGTAGCTCTGGGTGAGCTTCTTGACCAGGGTCGCGGTGCTGTTGAAGTGGGTAACAACCTCGTTCTGATAACTGTCAAAACGTTCCTGGATGTCATCCAGCTGACGCTGCGTGCGGTTAGGCGCGGCATTGGGCAGCAAGCGAGCAACCAGGAAACCAATGGCGACACCGGCAACCAGGGCAAGAGTCGGCAACAACCAAACTAAGAGCGAGTGTTCCACGAGTCCTTCCTCTATAAACGGCTTTGCTTTACGTTAACGGCTCGGACCTGCGCTGTATACCGCGATTAAGCTCGCAATGATGCCATGCACAGACTTTTAGCTAGACGAGTCGACCCTTTGAGAGGTCACGGAGTTCATTCCTTGCTCATGCGTGAAACCCCCGTTTTGATCGATGGCCCGGTAGGCCAATTGGAAGCCCTGTACCTGGATCACCCCGAGCCACGTGGCCTGGCGCTGATCTGCCACCCCAACCCGGTGCAGGGTGGGACCATGCTCAATAAAGTCGTTTCGACCCTGCAACGCACCGCCCGCGATGCCGGTTTGATTACCTTGCGTTTCAACTACCGGGGCGTCGGCGCCAGTGCCGGTACTCACGATATGGCCACCGGCGAAGTCGATGACGCCGAAGCGGCCGCCACCTGGCTGCGGGAAAAACACCCGGATTTGCCGATCACCCTGCTCGGTTTCTCCTTCGGTGGCTACGTGGCGGCCAGCCTCGGCGGGCGCCTGGAAGCCAAGGGCGAACAACTCGCGCACCTGTTTATGGTGGCCGCTGCGGTGATGCGCCTGCGTGATACCGACGTGCTGCCACAGGGCTGCCCGCTGACCCTGATCCAGCCAGAAACCGACGAAGTGGTCGACCCGCAGACCGTCTACGACTGGTCCGCCGCCCTGAAACGCCCCCATGAGCTGCTGAAAGTGGCAGAATGCGGGCACTTTTTTCATGGCAAGCTCACCGATCTGAAGGATCTGGTGCTGCCGCGCCTCTCGAATTGATAGCAGTCTGATAAGCGATTACCCATGACGACTCGTACCCGTATCCTCACCGGCATCACCACCACCGGCACGCCGCACCTGGGCAACTACGCTGGCGCGATCCGCCCGGCAATCCTTGCCAGCCAGGACGCCAATGCCGACTCCTTCTACTTCCTGGCCGACTACCACGCCCTGATCAAGTGCGATGACCCGCAGCGCATCCAGCGCTCGCGTATGGAAATCGCCGCGACCTGGCTGGCCGGTGGCCTGGATGTGAACCGGGTGACGTTCTATCGCCAGTCGGACATCCCGGAAATCCCCGAGCTGACCTGGCTGCTCACCTGCGTGGCCGCCAAGGGCCTGCTCAACCGTGCCCATGCGTACAAGGCCTCGGTGGACAAGAACGTGGAAGCCGGCGAAGACCCGGATGCGGGCATCAGCATGGGCTTGTACAGCTACCCGGTGCTGATGGCGGCGGACATCCTGATGTTCAACGCGCACAAGGTGCCGGTCGGCCGCGACCAGATCCAGCACGTGGAAATGGCCCGCGACATCGGCCAGCGCTTCAACCACCTGTTCGGCAACGGTAAAGAATTCTTCACCATGCCCGAGGCGTTGATCGAAGAAAGCGTCGCCACCTTGCCGGGCCTGGATGGCCGCAAGATGTCCAAGAGCTACGACAACACCATCCCGTTGTTCACCAGCGCCAAGGACATGAAAGACGCCATCTCGCGCATCGTCACCGACTCCCGCGCACCGGGCGAAGCCAAAGACCCGGACAACTCGCACCTGTTCACCTTGTATCAGGCGTTTGCCAGCAAGGCGCAGGAAGAAGAGTTCCGCGCTGAACTGCTGCAAGGCCTGGGCTGGGGTGAGGCGAAGAACCGCCTGTTCCAACTGCTGGACGGCCAACTGGGCGAAGCCCGCGAGCGTTACCATCAATTGATGTCGCGCCCTTCCGACATGGAAGACCTGCTGCTGATCGGTGCCAAGAAAGCCCGTGCCGTGGCGGCGCCGTTCCTGGCTGAACTGCGTGAAGCGGTGGGCCTGCGCTCGTTCGTCAATCAAGCGGCGGCGCCGGTGGCGGCCAAGAAGAAAGCTGCGAAAGCCGCGCGCTTCGTGAGCTTCCGTGAAGATGATGGCAGCTTCCGCTTCCGCCTGCTGGCGGCCGATGGCGAACAACTGCTGCTGTCGCGCAACTTTGCCGATGGTAAAGCCGCTGGTGCGGTGACCAAGCAGCTGCAAAGTGGCGACGCCCTGGACGTGCGCACCGAAGCCCTGGGCTTCAGCGTATGGCTGGACGGCGCCGCGGTGGCCGACAGTGCCGAGTTCGCCGACGAAGCGTCGCGCGATGCGGCCATCGAAGCCCTGCGCGTTGCGTTGACCCCTATCGAGGATTAACCCGACCAAGGGTTGATTGCCATTATCCGGGGCCGTCGTTACAGTGACGGCCCGTTTTTGTTGCCTTGCTAACGAAATTATGACGCCCCTAGAACGATATCAAGCTGATCTGAAGCGCCCTGAATTCTTTCATGACGCGGCCCAGGAAAATGCGGTGCGCCATTTGCAGCGCCTGTACGACGACCTGATCGCCGCTTCGCAAAACAAGCCAGGGATGTTCAGCAAGCTGTTTGGCAAGAAAGACCACACGCCGGTCAAAGGCTTGTACTTCTGGGGCGGCGTCGGCCGGGGCAAGACTTACCTGGTAGACACCTTCTTCGAAGCGCTGCCGTTCAAGGAAAAGGTCCGGACGCACTTCCACCGCTTCATGAAGCGCGTGCACGAAGAAATGAAGACCCTGCCGGGCGAGAAGAACCCGCTGACCATCATCGCCAAGCGTTTCTCCGAAGAAGCGCGGGTGATCTGCTTCGATGAATTCTTCGTCTCCGACATCACCGATGCCATGATCCTGGGCACTCTGATGGAAGAGCTGTTCAAGAACGGCGTGACACTGGTTGCCACCTCGAACATCGTGCCCGACGGTTTGTACAAGGACGGCCTGCAACGTGCGCGCTTCCTGCCCGCCATTGCGCTGATCAAGCAGAACACCGAGATCGTCAACGTCGACAGCGGCGTCGACTACCGCCTGCGCCATCTGGAGCAAGCCGAGCTGTTCCACTTCCCGCTGAACGAAGCGGCCCACGAGAGCCTGAAAAAGAGCTTCCGTGCGCTGACGCCGGAATGCACCCAGGCAGTGGAAAACGACAAGCTGATGATCGAGAACCGCGAAATCATTGCCTTGCGCACTTGTGATGACGTGGCCTGGTTCGACTTCCGTGCCCTGTGCGACGGCCCGCGTAGCCAGAACGACTACATCGAGTTGGGCAAGATCTTCCACGCGGTGATCCTGAGTGGCGTGGAGCAGATGAGCGTCACCACCGATGACATTGCACGCCGTTTCATCAACATGGTCGACGAGTTCTACGACCGTAACGTGAAGTTGATCATCTCGGCGGAAGTTGAGTTGAAGGATTTGTACACCGGTGGTCGCTTGAACTTCGAGTTCCAGCGCACGCTGAGCCGCCTGCTGGAAATGCAGTCCCACGAGTTCCTGTCACGCGGTCACAAGCCCTAAACGCATCCCTTGTAGGAGCCGGCTTGCCGGCGATGGCGGCCTCAACATCAATGTTGATGGTGCTGGCCTCATCGCTGGCAAGCCAGCTCCTACAGTGGAGCTGTGTTTAAACTGGGTTATGCAGCTTGCTGGAACTGCTGCCGGTACTGGTTCGGCGACAGTTCCGTGTGCTGCCTGAACAACCGCGCAAAGAAACTCGCATCGTCGTAACCCACCTCATAACTGATGGTCTTGATGCTCTTGCGGCTGCCCGAGAGCAGGCCCTTGGCCGTCTCAATGCGCAGGCGTTGCAGGTAGTGCAACGGCTTGTCGCCGGTCGCGGTCTGGAAGCGGCGCATGAAGTTGCGGATGCTCATGCCGTGTTCCCGGGCCACGTCTTCGAAGCGGAACTTGTCCGCAAAGTGTTCTTCGAGCCAATGCTGGATCTGCAGGATGATCACGTCCTGGTGCAGCTTCTGTCCGCCAAACCCGATGCGCCCCGGTGCGTAGCTGCGCTGCACTTCGTAGAGGATGTCGCGGGCCACGGCCTGGGCGATGTTGGCGCCGCAGAAGCGTTCGATCAGGTAGATATAAAGGTCGCACGCCGACGTGGTGCCGCCGGCGCAATACAGGTTGTCGGCGTCGGTGAGGTGTTTGTCCTGATTGAGCTGGACCCTGGGGAAACGCTCGCTGAAGGCATTGAAGAAACGCCAGTAGGTGGTCGCCTCCTTGCCATCGAGCAGGCCGGCCTCGGCCAGCCAGAACACCCCGGTAGCTTCGCCGCAGAGTACGGCGCCACGGGCGTGTTGTTCGCGCAGCCACGGCAGCACTTGAGGGTAACGCGCGCACAGCGCGTCGAAATCATCCCAGAAGGCCGGCAATACGATGATGTCGGCGTTTTCCAGGCCGCCGTCCACCGGCATGATCACGTTGCTGAAACTGCGTACCGATTGCCCGTCGGGGCTGACCAGGCGCGTTTCGAATGCGGGGGTGAGGCCCAGACCTTGTTGCTTGCCGTAACGCAGGCTGGCGAGGTGGAAGAAATCCTTGGCTTGCATGAGGGTTGAAGCGAATACCCGATCAATGGCCAAAATGCTGACGCGCCGCAACGGCGTGGAGATTTGGTTAGACATAATTTCATTTATTCTTATAGGGGAAAGTGGTCACCAGACGGCTGGATCGTCTTATTTTTTGTCGCATGTGTCCAGTGTCCCGTGATGCTTTCGCGGCATAGTCTCTGTGGGCTCGTCCTTGTCCGACAATCCTCGCAGGTGACCCATGATTCCCAGAACCTTGTACAGCCCGGAGCACGAACTCTTCCGCGACAGCGTGCGCACGTTCCTCGAAAAAGACGCCGCGCCGTTCCATGGGCAATGGGAAAAACAGGGCTACATCGACCGTGGCCTGTGGAGCAAGGCGGGGGAGGCGGGGATGCTGTGTTCCCACCTGCCGGAAGAGTATGGCGGCCTGGGCGCGGACTTTTTGTACAGCGCGGTGGTGATCGAAGAGATCAGCCGCCTCGGCCTGACCGGCATCGGTTTTTCCCTGCATTCGGATATCGTTGCGCCGTACATCCTGCATTACGGCAGCGAGGCGCTGAAGCACAAATACCTGCCCAAGCTGATCTCCGGCGAGATGGTCACGGCCATTGCCATGACCGAGCCAGGTGCCGGCTCTGACCTGCAAGGGGTCAAGACCACCGCGGTGCTGGACGGCGATGAGTATGTGATCAACGGCTCCAAAACCTTTATCACCAATGGCTACCTGGCCGAGTTAGTCATCGTCGTGGCCAAGACCGACCCTAAGGCCGGTGCCAAGGGCACCAGCCTGTTCCTGGTGGAGGCCGACACGCCGGGCTTCGACAAGGGCAAGCGCCTGGAGAAAGTCGGCATGAAAGCCCAGGACACCTCCGAGCTGTTCTTCCAGGACGTGCGGGTGCCCAAGGAAAACCTGCTGGGCCAGGCCGGCATGGGTTTCGCGTACCTGATGCAGGAGTTGCCCCAGGAACGGTTGACCGTGGCGATTGGCGCCGTGTCGTCAGCCGAGGCGGCGCTGGCGTGGACGCTGGAGTACACCCGCGAACGCAAGGCGTTTGGCAAGGCGATCGCCGATTTCCAGAACACCCGGTTCAAGCTGGCGGAGATGGCCACCGAGATTCAGATCGGGCGTGTGTTTGTGGATAAGTGCATCGCGTTGCACCTGGAGGGCAAGCTGGATGTACCCACGGCGGCGATGGCCAAGTACTGGGCCACGGACCTGCAATGCAAGGTGCTCGATGAGTGCGTGCAGTTGCACGGTGGCTACGGCTTCATGTGGGAATACCCGATCGCCCGGGCGTGGGCGGATGCGCGGGTGCAGCGGATTTATGCGGGGACCAATGAGATCATGAAAGAGATCATTGCTCGGGCGCTTTGATCATGTGGTGCTTTTGAGGGCGCCATCGCAGGCAAGCCAGCTCCCACATTTGACGGTATTCACAAATCAAAATGTGGGAGCTGGCTTGCCTGCGATAGCGGTCTGCCGGTCAATCAAGGCGCAGGGTTCGGATGATCCTTCTGAATCGCCTCAATCCCCTCCAACACCTCTTTCGACAATTTCAGGTCGGCACTGGCAATGTTGCTGTCCAGTTGCTCAAGCGACGTGGCGCCAATGATGTTGCTGGTCACAAACGGCTGTTGCGTCACAAACGCCAGCGCCATCTGCGCCGGATCCAGCCCATGTTCTCGCGCCAGTGCCACATAACGGCTGCAGGCTGCTTCCGACTGCGGGTTGAAGTAGCGGCTGAAGCGGCTGTATTCGGTCAGGCGCGCCTTGGCCGGGCGTGCACCGTTTTCGTACTTGCCGCTGAGCATGCCGAACGCCAGGGGCGAGTAGGCCAGCAGACCGCACTGTTCACGAATCGCGACCTCCGCCAGGCCCACTTCAAAGCTGCGGTTGAGCAGGTTGTAGGGGTTCTGGATCGACACGGCGCGGGTCCAGCCACGGGCTTCGGCCAGGGCCAGGAACTTCATGGTGCCCCACGGGGTTTCGTTGGACAGGCCGATGTGGCGGATCTTGCCGGCCTTGACCTGCTCGTCCAGCACCTCGAGGGTTTCTTCCAGTGGGGTGAGGTTGTCTTCGTCCTTGTGCTTGTAGCTCAGTTGGCCGAAGAAGTTGGTGCTGCGCTCCGGCCAGTGCAACTGGTAGATGTCGATCCAGTCGGTCTGCAGGCGCTTGAGGCTGGCGTCGAGGGCTTCGACGATGTGCTTGCGGTTGTGGCGCAGGTGGCCGTCGCGGATGTAGTCGATGGTGTTGCCAGGGCCGGCGATCTTGCTGGCCAGGATCCAGTCGGCACGGTCGCCGCGGCTTTTGAAGTAATTACCGATGTAGCGTTCGGTGGTGGCATAGGTGTCGGCCTTGGGCGGCACCGGGTACATTTCGGCGGTGTCGAGGAAGTTGATCCCCGCGGCCTTGGCCCGTTCGATCTGTGCGAAGGCCTCTGCCTCGCTGTTCTGCTCGCCCCAGGTCATGGTGCCCAAGGCTATCGCGCTCACGTTCAGATCCGTACGGCCCAGCTGTCGATAATCCATCGGGTACTCCTTCGGGGAAAACAATCATAAAAGCAGGTTGAATTTTTTTTGGCAATCTGCATAATTGCCCACCTCTTTCTGCAGTGGAAGTGATGCGCCGCCTGCCGAAGAATCTTGCCGTTGAACGGACGCGCCGACCCGAGCCCCCGATAGCGTCTGTATCCGGCTGCCTTTGACCTTGTCAAAGTACGCACTATTCAGTAAGATCCGCCGTCTAAATTTACAGGCGGCCCCTGAGGCTATTAAAGAATGACAACTTTTACTGCAAAACCGGAAACAGTTCAGCGCGACTGGTTTGTCGTCGACGCCGCTGGTCAGACCCTGGGTCGTCTGGCCACTGAAGTCGCCAGCCGTCTGCGTGGCAAGCACAAGCCTGAGTACACCCCGCACGTTGATACCGGTGACTACATCGTCATCATCAACGCTGAGCAGGTTCGTGTAACCGGCAACAAAGCAAGCGACAAAATGTACTACCGTCACTCCGGTTTCCCAGGCGGTATCAAGTCTTCCAACTTCGAAGGCCTGATTGCCAAGAAGCCTGAAGCCCCGATCGAAATCGCGGTCAAAGGCATGCTGCCTAAGGGCCCACTGGGTCGCGATATGTTTCGCAAGCTGAAAGTCTATGCGGGCGCTGTACACCCTCATGCTGCTCAGCAGCCCCAAGAACTGAAGTTTTAACGGAATAGTTCATTATGTCGGCGACTCAAAATTACGGCACTGGCCGTCGCAAAACCGCAACCGCACGCGTTTTCCTGCGTCCGGGCACTGGTAACATCTCGATCAACAACCGCTCCCTGGACAACTTCTTCGGCCGCGAAACTGCCCGCATGGTAGTTCGTCAGCCGCTGGAACTGACCGAGACCGTTGAAAAGTTCGACATCTACGTCACCGTTATCGGTGGCGGTGTAAGTGGTCAAGCTGGCGCAATCCGCCACGGTATCACTCGCGCACTGATGAGCTACGACGAAACCCTGCGTAGCGCTCTGCGCAAAGCTGGCTTCGTTACTCGCGATGCCCGTGAAGTTGAACGTAAGAAAGTCGGTCTGCGTAAAGCGCGTAAGCGTCCGCAGTACTCGAAGCGTTAATTCGCTTTACGTTCCACAAAAACGCCCAGCCTCCTCACGGAGCTGGGCGTTTTTTATTGCCTGCGATTTATGCACAAATTTGCGCGTGACAACTTGCCACATCCGTAGACCCCCTATACTACAAGGCCTGGGGGCGGAGCCCCGGGCAATTCCCTTGTCATACGTGGGGCTTTTCATTACCATCCGACAAAATTTTTATAAGCAAAGATTCAATACTTAGTAGACGCCTGATTTAACAGGCCAAAAAGCTGATGGGAGAGGACTGAATGAGCAATGACGGCGTGAATGCAGGCCGGCGTCGCTTCTTGGTAGCAGCCACATCCGTGGTGGGTGCTGCAGGAGCGGTGGGGGCTGCGGTCCCGTTCGTGGGGTCATGGTTTCCCAGTGCCAAGGCGAAAGCCGCAGGTGCACCGGTGAAGGTGAATATCAGCAAGATCGAGCCAGGCCAGCAGATGATTGCTGAGTGGCGCGGCCAGCCGGTCTTCATTGTTCGTCGTACCGAGGAAATCCTGGGAAATCTCAAGAAAATCGAGGGTCAGCTCTCTGATCCCGACTCGAAGAATTCCGACCAACCCGCCTACGTCGATAAGGAAATCCGTTCGATCAAGCCAGAGATCCTGCTGCTGATCGGTATCTGCACCCACCTGGGCTGCTCGCCTACCTTCCGCCCGGAAGTTGCTCCTGCCGACCTTGGCAAGGACTGGGTCGGTGGCTACTTCTGCCCCTGCCACGGTTCTCACTACGACCTGGCCGGTCGCGTCTACAAGTCACAACCCGCACCGTTGAACCTGCCCGTTCCGCCGCACCAATACGAGACGGACAGCATCGTTATCATTGGCGTCGACCAGGGGGAGAAGGCCTGATGAGCAAGTTCATGGATTGGGTGGATGCGCGTTTCCCCGCGACCAAAATGTGGGAAGACCATCTCAGCAAGTACTACGCGCCTAAAAACTTCAACTTCTTCTACTTCTTCGGCTCCCTGGCCCTGCTGGTGCTGGTCAACCAGATCGTCACCGGCGTCTGGCTGACCATGAGCTACACGCCGTCGGCGGAAGAAGCGTTTGCGTCCGTCGAATACATCATGCGTGACGTCGAGTACGGCTCGATCCTGCGCCTGCTGCACTCCACCGGCGCATCGGCGTTCTTTATCGTCGTCTATATGCACATGTTCCGCGGCCTGCTCTACGGTTCGTACCAGAAGCCTCGCGAGCTGGTGTGGGTTTTCGGCATGCTGATCTACCTGGCTCTGATGGCCGAAGCCTTCATGGGTTACCTGCTGCCGTGGGGCCAGATGTCGTACTGGGGCGCCCAGGTGATCATCTCGCTGTTCGGTGCGATCCCGGTGATCGGCAACGACCTGACCCAGTGGATCCGGGGTGACTACCTGATCTCCGGTATTACCCTGAACCGCTTCTTCGCGTTGCACGTCGTGGCCCTGCCGATCGTGATCCTGGGCCTGGTGGTGCTGCACATCCTCGCGCTGCACGAAGTGGGTTCCAACAACCCCGATGGCGTGGACATCAAGAAGCTCAAAGACGAAAACGGCGTACCGCTGGACGGCATTCCGTTCCACCCGTACTACACCGTGAAAGACATTGTCGGCGTGGTGGTGTTCCTGTTCATCTTCTGCTCGATCGTGTTCTTTTTCCCGGAGATGGGCGGTTATTTCCTGGAGAAACCCAACTTCGAACAGGCCAACGCCTTCAAGACACCTGAGCACATTGCCCCGGTCTGGTACTTCACGCCGTTCTACGCCATCTTGCGGGCGATCCCCGACAAGCTCATGGGCGTGATGGCGATGGGCGCCTCGATCGCGCTGCTGTTCGTGTTGCCATGGCTCGACCGCAGCCCGGTCAAGTCCATGCGCTACAAAGGCTGGCTGAGCAAGATCTGGCTGTGGGTGTTCTGCATCGCGTTCGTGATCCTGGGTGTCCTGGGCGTACTGGCGCCAACCCCTGAGCGTACGTTGCTGTCGCAGGTCTGCACCTTCCTGTACTTCGCCTACTTCATTCTGATGCCGTTCTACACCCGGCTAGAGAAGACCAAACCGGTTCCGGAAAGGGTGACTGGCTGATGAAAAAATTATTCGTTGCATTGATGCTTGCGGCCCTGCCGCTACTGTCCTTCGCTGCCGAGCACGGTGGCCCGGAGCTGGAAAAAGTCGACATCGACGTGTCTGACAAAGCGGCCATGCAAGACGGCGCACGGACGTTCGCCAACTATTGCATGGGCTGCCACAGCGCCAAGTTCCAACGTTATGAGCGAGTGGCCGACGACCTGGGGATCCCCCACGACGTGATGCTGCAAAAACTGGTGTTCACCGGTGCCAAGATCGGCGACCACATGAGCATCGGCATGCAGCCGGCTGACGCCAAGGTCTGGTTCGGTGCTGCGCCGCCCGACCTGACCCTGGTCGCCCGTGTACGGGGCACCGACTGGCTCTATGGCTACCTGAAGTCCTTCTACGACGACCCGGCACGCCCTCTGGGGGCCAACAACCGCGTGTTCCCGAACGTCGGCATGCCGAACGTTCTGGTCGGCCTGCAAGGCAAGCAAGTGGTAGGATGCAAGCAGATCCAGGTCGTTGAAGACGGCAAGAAGCAATACGATCCGCTGACCGGCACGCCGTTGACCCATGAAGCGTGCGATCAGTTGAAGATAGAGACCCCCGGTGCCCAGACCGAGGCGCAGTTCGACGAGACGGTCAAGAACCTCGTGACCTTCCTGGCGTACTCTGCCAACCCGGTCAAACTGCAGCACCAGCGCATCGGCACATATGTGCTGCTGTACCTGGCCTTCTTCTTCGTATTTGCCTATCTGCTCAAACGCGAATACTGGAAGGATGTGCATTGATCCAACCGTAAGCAATTGCTGTTAATCTTGCGCGCCCAGCGGCATCTCTGAACACGTAGCGCTCTGGTTGTACCAGGCGATACAGAGATGCTCTCTGGGCGCGCTCGTTTTTGAGCTTTCGATAATTTCAACAAGCGAGGAGGACCGCCATGGGCGTGACCAATCGGTTGGCCTGTTACTCCGACCCCGCCGACCACTATTCCCACCGAGTACGCATCGTGCTCGCAGAGAAGGGTGTCAGCGCCGAGATCATCAGTGTGGAGGCGGGCCGTCAGCCGCCGAAACTGATCGAAGTGAACCCTTACGGCAGCCTGCCCACCCTGGTCGATCGTGACCTGGCGTTGTGGGAGTCGACCGTGGTGATGGAATACCTGGATGAGCGTTACCCGCATCCACCTTTGCTGCCGGTGTACCCGGTGGCGCGTGCCAACAGCCGCCTGCTGATCCATCGGATCCAGCGTGACTGGTGCGGGCTGGTGGATGTGATTCTGGATGCGCGTACAAAAGAAGCCGTCCGCGTGCAGGCGCGTAAGGAATTGCGCGAGAGCCTGACCGGCGTTTCGCCGTTGTTCGCCGATAAACCTTTTTTCCTCAGCGAGGAACAAAGTTTGGTGGATTGCTGCCTATTACCGATACTCTGGCGTTTGCCGATTCTTGGTATTGAACTGCCGCGGCCTGCCAAGCCGCTGCTTGATTACATGGAGCGCCAGTTTGCGCGTGAGGCTTTCCAGGCGAGTCTGTCTGGTGTCGAACGCGATATGCGCTAAGGCTTAAGGAGCCGCTGATGAACTCCAGTCGACCCTACTTGGTCCGCGCGCTCTATGAGTGGATTGTGGACAACGATTGCACCCCGCACATGCTGGTCAATTCCGAATTTCCTGCGGTTCAGGTGCCGCAGGGGTTTGCCAGTGACGGCCAGATCGTCCTGAACGTGTCACCCAGTGCTGTGCGACACCTGCACATGGACAACGAAGCCGTGAGCTTCGAAGGGCGTTTCGGCGGTGTGCCGCATACGCTGTTCGTGCCCATTGGTGCCATCCTCGGGATCTACGCCCGGGAAAATGGCCAGGGCATGGTGTTTGATCTGGAGTCGCCTTTCGAGGACGACGAATCGATCGAAAGCGAAGACGGCGATGACCTGCCGCCACCGGATGCCGAGCCACCGCGCCCAAGCGGCCGGCCGAGCCTGAAAGTGGTGAAGTAACGGGCTTTCCCTCGGGGGAGCGCTGAAAGAATGCCTCGACCTGTGTCGGGGTATTTTTTTGCGCGAAGGATATAGATGAAAGTCGCGCCCGGACGGTGATCGTACAACCACCATGGGCTATGATGCGTGCTCAAGCTCACCGAGAAAGATGATTCATCATGGAAAACGCCAACACCGCCCCTCGTCTTCCCCGCAAGCGCCGCAGCCTTGCCCAGGAATTGGTCACGGTGTTGTCCGAGCAGATCCGCGACGGCCAACTCAAGCGCGGCGACAAGCTGCCCACCGAGTCAGCGATCATGGACGCCCATGGCGTCAGTCGCACGGTGGTCCGTGAAGCGATCTCGCGCTTGCAGGCCGCAGGGCAGGTGGAAACCCGTCACGGTATCGGCACGTTTGTGTTGGATACGCCCAGCCCGAGCGGCTTCCGGATCGACCCGGCCACGGTGGTGACACTGCGTGATGTGTTGGCGATCCTGGAGCTGCGGATCAGCCTGGAAGTGGAGTCTGCAGGTCTGGCTGCGTTACGTCGCAGTGATGAGCAACTGGCTGCGATGCGTGCGGCGCTCGATGCATTGAATGAAAGCGCGGCACACGCCGGCGATGCGGTGGCCTCCGACTTTGCGTTCCACCTGGAAATTGCGCTGTCCACCGGCAACCGTTACTTCACCGACATCATGACCCACCTGGGTACCAGCATCATCCCGCGTACGCGTTTGAACTCGGCACGCCTGGCCCATGATGACCAGCAGCACTACATGGGCCGCCTGAGCCGCGAGCACGAAGAGATCTACGAGGCGATTGCCCGCCAGGATTCGGACGCGGCACGAGCGGCCATGCGTTTGCATTTGACCAATAGCCGGGAGCGGCTGCGCCATGCCCACGAAGAGGCAGAAGCGCAGCGCGGTTGAAGGCTACACCGGCCTGATGCTGGGCCTGGTTCGTGTGGGAGCCGGGCTTGCCCGCGATGGCATCGCTTCGGTGTGTCTGATAGACCGAGGTGCTTGTATCGCCGGCAAGCCGGCTCCTACAGTGGGTTCGCGTCAGTTGGCCGGTTGGTTGGGCTTGTAGTCCTTGAGCAGCAGGTAAGTGCTCCACCCCCACCAATCATTGGTCCAGTGCTTGTCGTTCAGGTCATTCACGTCCTTGCGGCGCAGCACCTTGTCTCCCTCCACCTTGAACAGTGGCGAGAAGTTGTTCGCCGGGTTCTGCGCGGCATTCAGGTCCGGCACATACAGCGGTGCCTTGAAGTTGGCCGGGGAGGGCGCAACCCCACTGATGAACGTGTCGAAAATCTCATCGGCCGACGCCTGCACCGCACGTTTGACCTGCACCCGGTTGTCCGCATCAATCGCGTCGAAGTAGCGTTTGTCGCCGTAGGCATGCCATTGATCGCCCATGGCGTTGCGCACCTTGAGCCCGAACTTGCTGTCTTCGTCGTGCATGAAACGGCTGATCAGCGAACCCAGCTCACCCGGTGTCACCACTGCCGCCAGTTGTTTGCGTGGCACGCGCAAATGGCCGGCAGAAAACAGGTCGGTCAGGAAGTGATCCGCGAAACTGTTCATGGCATACGCCAGTTCCAGCGCCTGGTCGGTGCCGGTCTGATGGGCGACCACCGCCTGTTGCAACGCCGCGGTATGGCCGGCCAGGTACGCCGACAGTGCCCACTCACCAAAGTGGTCGGCGTTATCCGCCGCCAGCTTCAAGTAACGACCCAACGGTATAAGCGCAGACACCGCGCTGCCACCTCCGGTGATGCGGTTCCATTCCTCAGACAACGTATCTCCCAGGGCATCATAGGCTTCATGGGCTTGCTTGCCGTCCTTGATCGCCTGGTTGACCGCGTTGATCTCCTTTTGCATGACCGCGAGAATCTTGCGCGCTTCTTCTCGCGAAGCGGGCAGCACGGCCAACGAGTTGAACGCGGCGGTAAAGCGTTGCACGCGATCAGTCGGGGAGGCGCCATCGCTGATGGGTTGGCCAGGAATGCCATAGAAGTCGCCGCCCAAGGCGATCACTTGGCCGTAGGTGAGAGCCAGCCCGTTCGGCAGGTGCAGTTCCACTTGGCGCGCCGGAATGGCCGATGCGTCCTTGACGAAACGCAGCAACGTGTCGTCGCCAATTGCGGTGTGCTCGCCGCCTTCGAAGCGCAGAGTTGGCGGTTTTTTTTCGGGTGCTGCGAGTTCAAGATCTGACATGTTAGCTCCTTGCTATGTCGTAGGAATCTTTCGTATTAACTGTATGTATATACAGTTAAATCGAGCATAGAGGAAAAACTTCCTACGTCAAGAACTCGAGCCTCAACACATCTCTCAGGATGAAGTCGGATGAATTGCAGTTGACGAATCTTTTTATAGTTGTACGATGACGTACGACATCATCAAAACCAACAACAACCTTTCGACAGAAAGTCTTCGCCCAGGGTGTTCGAATAATGAATCCACAAGAACTGAAGTCCATCCTCTCCCACGGTCTGCTGTCTTTCCCGGTGACCGATTTCAACGCCCAGGGTGACTTCCACCAGGCGGGCTACATCAAGCGCCTGGAATGGCTGGCCCCTTACGGCGCCACCGCCTTGTTCGCGGCCGGCGGCACCGGTGAGTTTTTCTCCCTTGCCGCCAGCGAATATTCCCAAGTGGTGAAAACCGCGGTTGATACCTGCGCTACCAGCGTGCCGATCCTCGCCGGCGTGGGTGGTTCGACCCGCCAGGCCATCGAGTACGCCCAAGAGGCCGAGCGCCTGGGCGCCAAAGGCCTGTTGCTGCTGCCGCACTACCTCACCGAAGCCAGCCAGGACGGCGTTGCCGCCCACGTTGAAGCCGTGTGCAAGTCGGTAAAAATCGGTGTGGTGGTGTACAACCGCAACGTCTGCCGCTTGACCGCGCCGCTGCTGGAACGCCTGGCCGAGCGCTGCCCGAACCTGATCGGCTACAAGGATGGCCTGGGTGACATCGAGTTGATGGTGTCGATCCGCCGTCGTCTGGGCGACCGTTTCAGCTACCTCGGCGGCCTGCCGACTGCAGAGGTTTACGCCGCTGCCTACAAGGCCCTGGGCGTGCCGGTGTACTCCTCGGCGGTGTTCAACTTCATCCCGAAAACCGCGATGGACTTCTACCACGCGATTGCCCAGGACGATCACGCCACCGTCGCCAAGATCATCGACAACTTCTTCCTGCCTTACCTCGACATCCGTAACCGCAAGGCCGGCTATGCCGTGAGCATCGTCAAGGCTGGCGCCAAGATCGCCGGCTACGACGCAGGCCCGGTGCGCACTCCGCTGACCGACCTGTTGCCGGAAGAATACGAAGCCCTGGCCGCGCTGATCGACAAGCAAGGTCCGCAGTAACTCATCAACAAGGCCGCTGAGCGATCAGCGGCCTTTTGCGTCAGGAGAAGATTTGTGTCCCAAGCCAAACGTTTTGATAACTACATCAACGGCGAGTGGGTGGCCGGTGCCGACTACTGCGTCAACATCAACCCGTCGGAGCTTTCCGATGCGATTGGTGAATACGCCAAGGCGGATGTAGCCCAAGTTAACGCTGCCATCGATGCGGCACGCGCTGCCTTCCCAGCCTGGTCGACTTCCGGCATCCAGGCGCGCCATGACGCCCTGGACAAAGTCGGCAGCGAAATCCTCGCTCGCCGCGAAGAGCTCGGTACCCTGCTGGCCCGGGAAGAGGGCAAGACTCTGCCCGAAGCCATTGGTGAAGTGACCCGTGCTGGCAATATCTTCAAATTCTTTGCCGGTGAATGCCTGCGCTTGTCCGGTGATTACGTGCCGTCGGTACGCCCGGGCGTCAACGTCGAAGTCACCCGTGAAGCCCTGGGTGTGGTTGGCCTGATCACCCCGTGGAACTTCCCGATTGCCATTCCCGCGTGGAAAATCGCCCCGGCCCTGGCCTACGGCAACTGCGTGGTGATCAAGCCGGCCGAACTGGTACCGGGCTGCGCCTGGGCCCTGGCAGAGATCATCTCCCGCGCCGGTTTCCCGGCCGGTGTGTTCAACCTGGTGATGGGCAGTGGCCGCGTGGTCGGTGACGTGCTGGTTAACAGCCCGAAAGTCGACGGTATCAGCTTTACCGGTTCGGTCGGCGTGGGTCGCCAGATCGCTGTCAGCTGCGTGTCGCGTCAAGCCAAAGTGCAGTTGGAAATGGGCGGCAAGAACCCGCAGATCATCCTCGACGACGCCGACCTCAAGCAGGCCGTCGAGCTGTCGGTACAGAGCGCGTTCTACTCCACCGGCCAGCGTTGCACCGCGTCCAGCCGCCTGATTGTGACTGCTGGCATCCATGACCAGTTCGTCGCGGCCATGGCCGAGCGCATGAAGTCGATCAAGGTCGGCCACGCACTCAAAAGCGGCACCGATATCGGCCCGGTGGTCTCCCAGGCCCAATTGGACCAGGACCTGAAATACATCGACATCGGCCAAAGCGAAGGCGCGCGGCTGGTCAGCGGTGGTGGCCTGGTGACTTGCGATACCGAAGGCTACTTCCTGGCGCCGACGCTGTTTGCCGACAGCGAAGCCGCCATGCGCATCAGCCGTGAAGAGATCTTCGGCCCGGTGGCCAACGTGGTGCGGGTGGCGGACTACGAGGCGGCGCTGGCCATGGCCAACGACACCGAGTTCGGTTTGTCGGCGGGTATCGCCACCACTTCGCTCAAGTATGCCAACCACTTCAAGCGCCACTCCCAGGCCGGGATGGTGATGGTCAACCTGCCGACCGCCGGCGTGGACTATCACGTTCCGTTCGGTGGCCGTAAAGGCTCATCCTACGGTTCGCGTGAGCAAGGTCGCTATGCGCAAGAGTTCTACACCGTGGTGAAGACCAGCTACATCGGTTCGTAATACGCAGTACCTGTAGGAACCGGTTCCTCTGGGAGCTGGCTTGTGTGGGAGCTGGCTTGCCTGCGATAGCATCACCGCGGTGTCACAGACACACCGAGGTGCCTGCATCGCGGGCAAGCCCGGCTCCCACATAAAGCGGTTCCCATGCTGAAAACAGAAAACCATTACCCGCAAAAAAAATAATTAGTGGGAGTACACCTTCATGCAAGCGACCAAGCCGACCCACGTCCGCTATTTGATCCTGCTCATGCTGTTCCTGGTGACCACGATCAACTACGCCGACCGGGCCACCATCGCCATTGCCGGCTCCAGCCTGCAAAAAGACCTCGGTATCGACGCGGTCACCCTCGGTTATATCTTCTCTGCATTCGGTTGGGCCTACGTGGCCGGGCAAATCCCCGGTGGGTGGCTGCTGGACCGTTTCGGCTCGAAAAAAATCTATGCCTTGAGCATCTTCACCTGGTCGCTGTTCACCGTGCTGCAAGGCTATGTGGGCGAGTTCGGGGTCTCCACTGCGATTGTCGCGCTGTTCATGCTGCGCTTTCTGGTGGGCTTGGCCGAGGCGCCTTCCTTCCCGGGAAATGCCCGTATCGTCGCAGCGTGGTTTCCTACGGCGGAGCGCGGCACCGCGTCGGCGATTTTCAACTCGGCGCAGTACTTCGCCACCGTGTTGTTCGCCCCCCTGATGGGCTGGATCGTCTACACCTTCGGCTGGCAGCACGTGTTTATCGTGATGGGCGGCATCGGCATCCTGTTCTCGCTGATCTGGCTGAAACTGATCCACGGCCCGCGCCAGCATCCGATGATCAACGAAGCGGAGTTCAACCACATCGCCGCCAATGGCGCGATGGTTGATATGGACCAGGACAAGGGCAAGGGTAAGAAAACCGACGGCCCGAAGTGGGATTACATCCGCCAGTTGCTGACCAATCGCATGATGCTCGGCGTATATCTGGGCCAGTACTGCATCAACGGCATTACCTACTTCTTCCTGACGTGGTTCCCGGTGTACCTGGTGCAAGAGCGCGGCATGACCATTCTCAAGGCTGGTTTCATTGCCTCGTTGCCGGCGATCTGCGGCTTCATCGGCGGCGTGCTCGGCGGGGTGATTTCCGACTACTTGCTGCGTAAGGGGCATTCCCTGACCTTCGCCCGCAAAGCGCCGATCATCGGTGGCCTGTTGATTTCCAGCAGCATCGTGGCGTGCAACTACGTGGATATCGAGTGGATGGTGGTGGGCTTCATGGCCCTGGCCTTCTTCGGTAAAGGCGTGGGCGCACTGGGTTGGGCGGTGGTGTCTGACACCTCGCCAAAACAAATCGCCGGCCTCAGTGGCGGTCTGTTCAACATGTTTGGCAACCTGGCGTCTATCAGTACGCCTATCGTGATCGGCTACATCATCAGCACCACCGGCTCGTTCAAATGGGCCCTGGTGTTTGTGGGCGCCAACGCGTTGCTGGCGGTGTTCAGCTACCTGGTGATTGTCGGCCCGATCAAGCGCGTGGTGCTCAAAGAGCCGCCAGCCAAGGGCCCTCAGTTGACTAACCTTACCGAAGCGCATTCCTGAGGGGCGATGACATGCAGTTGATTGAACATGCCGACTCACCGCGCTCGATTCGTTTGCACCCGCGCGACAACGTGGTGATCGTAGTGAACGACCAAGGCGTACCGGCCGGCACCGAGTTCCCGGACGGGCTGGTCACCGTGGACTTCATCCCCCAGAGCCACAAAGTGACCCTGGAAGATATCCCCGAAGGCGGGCAGATCATTCGCTACGGCCAGACCATCGGCTACGCCCTGGCGCCGATCCCGCGCGGCAGCTGGGTGCAGGAAGACCAGTTGCGCATGCCCACCGCGCCACCGCTGGACAGCCTGCCGCTGTCCACCGAAGTGCCGGAAACCCAGGCGCCGCTGGAAGGGTTTACCTTCGAGGGGTACCGCAACGCCGACGGCACTGTGGGCACGCGCAATATCCTCGGCATCACCACCACGGTGCAGTGTGTCACCGGGGTGTTGGACCATGCGGTCAAGCGCATCAAGGACGAGCTGCTGCCCAAGTACCCGCATGTCGATGACGTGGTGGCGCTGACCCACAGCTACGGCTGCGGCGTGGCGATCACCGCGACGGATGCCTACATCCCGATCCGTACCGTGCGCAACCTGGCGCGCAACCCGAACCTGGGCGGCGAAGCGCTGGTGATCAGCCTGGGCTGCGAGAAACTGCAGGCCGGGCAGGTGATGCACGACAATGACAGTTCGGTGGACCTGAGCGAGCCGTGGTTGTATCGGTTGCAGGATTCCAGCCACGGCTTTACCGAAATGATCGAGCAGATCATGGAACTGGCTGAAGCCCGCTTGAAGAAACTCGACCAGCGCCGCCGTGAGACCGTGCCGGCGTCGGAGTTGATCCTCGGTATGCAGTGCGGTGGCAGCGATGCGTTTTCCGGTATCACCGCCAACCCGGCGCTGGGCTACGCCTCGGACTTGCTGCTGCGGGCCGGGGCGACGGTGATGTTTTCCGAAGTCACGGAAGTACGTGATGCCATCTACTTGCTGACCTCGCGTGCCGAGACCAAGGCAATCGCCGAAGAATTGGTCCGGGAAATGGACTGGTACGACCGTTACCTGGCCAAGGGCGAGGCGGATCGCAGTGCCAACACCACGCCGGGCAACAAGAAGGGCGGGTTGTCGAACATTGTCGAGAAGTCCCTGGGCTCCATCGTCAAGTCCGGCAGCAGTGCGATCAACGGCGTGCTTGGCCCGGGTGAGCGTTTCAAGGGCAAGGGCCTGATCTTTTGTGCGACGCCGGCCAGCGACTTCGTGTGCGGCACCTTGCAACTGGCGGCCGGGATGAACCTGCACGTGTTCACCACCGGGCGCGGCACACCTTACGGGCTGGCGATGGCGCCGGTGGTGAAGGTGTCGACGCGCACGGAGTTGGCACAGCGCTGGCCGGACCTGATCGACATCGACGCGGGGCGAATTGCCACCGGGCGGGCGAGCATCGAGGAGCTGGGCTGGGAGTTGTTCCACTTCTACCTGGATGTGGCCAGCGGCAAGAAGCAGACGTGGGCGGAGCGCCATAAGCTGCACAACGACATCACCCTGTTCAATCCTGCGCCCATCACCTGATGGCTGGCACGGACCCTGTGGGAGCTGGCTTGCCTGCGATAGCGGTATATCAGTCGCAGATGTATCGGCTGACACACCGCCATCGCAGGCAAGCCAGCTCCCACATTTAAAGGTATTCACACATCAATAATGTGGGAGCGGGCTTGCCCGCGAAGGCGTCTTACCAGACGCTACAGGTCAGCATGGCTTATCATTAGCCACCTAACGACGCTCACCAAGGTTCTCCCCGGCATGCTGGCAATTTTCCTCACCACCCTCACCATCACCGCGCCGGTGTTTGCCATGCTGTTCCTGGGCGTGCTGCTCAAGCGTGTCAACTGGATCAACGACAACTTCATCCATGTGGCGTCGTCCCTGGTGTTCAACGTCACCATGCCGGCGTTGCTGTTCCTGGGCATCCTGCATGCCGACCTGCATTCGGCGCTCAAGCCGGGCCTGCTGATCTATTTTGCCGTCGCCACCCTGTTGAGCTTTGCCCTGGCCTGGGGCTGGGCGATCTTTCGCTGCCCGCGTGAAGACCGCGGCATTTATGCCCAGGGCGCGTTTCGTGGCAACAACGGGGTGATCGGCCTGGCACTGGCGGCCAGCATGTACGGCGACTACGGCATCTCCCTCGGCGCGATCCTCGCCGCGTTGGTGATTCTGTTCTACAACACCCTGTCGACCATCGTGCTGGCGGTGTACAGCCCAGTGATCAAGTCCGACCCGTGGAGCATCTGCAAAAGTGTGGTGGCCAACCCGTTGATCATCAGCGTGTTCGCCGCCACGCCCTTTGCGGTGTTCCAGATCGGTTTGCCCGGTTGGCTGGAGTCGTCCGGCCGGTACCTGGCGGACATGACCTTGCCGCTGGCGCTGATCTGCATCGGCGGCACCTTGTCTCTGGCGGCGTTGCGCAAAAGTGGCAGCATGGCGCTGAGTGCCAGCCTGGTGAAGATGATCGGTTTGCCCGTGTTCGCAACGCTGGGCGCGTGGCTGTTGGGGTTTCGCGGGCCGGAACTGGGGATTCTGTTCCTGTACTTCGGCGCACCCACTGCGGCGGCGAGTTTCGTGATGGCCCGGGCGGCGGAGGGCAATCATGAACTGGCGGCGGCAATTATCGTGATCACCACCTTGATGGCGGCAGTGACCACGAATATCGGGATCTTTGTGTTGCAGGCGGGTGGTTGGATCTGAGTTTTGCGCCGTCCTTGAGGGCCCATCGCCGGCAAGCCGGCTCCCACATTTTGATTTGTGAACACATTCAAAGGTGGGAGCTGGCTTGCCTGCGATGGCTATCTAACAGTCACTGCTGGTCAGCCTGATACGCCTCGATCACTTCCTGCGCCGCCCGAAACGCATCAATCGCCGCCGGCACACCGGCATACACCGCGCAATGCAGCAGCGCTTCACGAATCTCTTCTACGGTGCAGCCATTGTTCAGCGCCCCGCGCACATGGCCCTTGAGTTCCTGTGGGCACTTGAGGGCGGTGAGGGCGGCCAGGGTGATCAAGCTGCGGGTTTTAAGTGGCAACCCTTCGCGGTTCCACACACTGCCCCAGGCGTGCTCATTGACGAAATCCTGCAGCGGCTGGGTGAATTCGGTGGCGTTGCCCAGCGCACGGTCGACGAACACATCGCCCATGACCTGGCGACGCATCTCAACCCCGGGCTTCTTTTGATCGGTCATTGCGATTCCCTCTTGTGTTGGCGGCGCCAGGCTCGCAGCGTGCTGAACAACAGAAAAGCCACCAGCACTGGCAGGACGTAATACAGCATCAGGTGTTCAAGCTTGGTGGCCAGGGGCATGCCGGTGGTGAACGCCATCACATGCAGGCCATACGCCAGGTATAACCCGAGCAGCACCAGGCCTTCGGCGCGGGTCACGCGGTAGCCGCTGTAGAACACCGGCAGGCACAGCACCACCACACCGAGCATTACCGGCAGGTCGAAATCCAGAGCATTGGGCGATACCGACAGCGGTGAAGGCGCAAGCAGTGCGGTCAGCCCCAATACGCCCAGCAAGTTGAACAGGTTGCTGCCGATCACGTTGCCCACGGCGATTTCGCGCTCACCGCGCAGGGCGGCGATCAGCGATGTCGCGAGGCACGGCAGCGAGGTGCCGACGCCGATCAGGGTCAGGCCGATCACGCGCTCCGACAGGCCCAGGTCGCCGGCTACATCCACCGCTGCGCCGAGCAGCAGATGCCCGGCCAGTACCAGGATCAACAATCCGCCGAGCATCAGCAGCACGCTGCTCAGCCACGGCGCGCGGGCCACGGTGTCCAGTGTGCGCGGGCGGCGTGAATGGCGCGTCTGGTAATGCAGCACGCCAAGGTAGGCGACCAGCGCGACCAGCAGCACCAGGCCATCGGCCGGCGTCAGCTCTTCATTGGCCGCCAGGGTGAACACCAGCAGGCCGGCGAAGATCATCACCGGGATGTCCAGGCGCACCAACTGGCGCGAAACGCGCAATGGGATGATCAGCGCCGACAGGCCCAGGGTCACCAGGATGTTGAAGATGCTGCTGCCGATCACGCTGCCCACGGCGATGTCGGTGTTGCCGGCCAGGGTGGCTTGCAGGCTGACGGTCATCTGCGGCGCGCTGCTGCCGAAGGCGACGATGGTCAAACCGATGATCAGCGGTCGTACCTTGAGGCTGGCGGCCAGGCGCACGGCGGCGCGCACCAGGATTTCGGCGCCGACGATCAGCAGCACCAGGCCGCTGACCAGTTCCAGCAGGCTCCAGGGCGAGAGGGCGGTTAATCCGAAAATGGCCGGTCCTCCATCTTCAATTGCCCAGGGCTTGCACACGCACGCGCGCGGTGCCGCTGCTGATCATGCCCAATTGCTCGGCGGCCTTGCGTGAAAGATCGATCAAGCGTCCACGGGTATGCGGGCCGCGATCGTTGATGCGGACAACCACGGATTTGTCATTGTCGAGATTAGTGACCTTGACCTGGGTGCCAAAGGGCAGTTGCCGATGGGCGGCGGTCAGGGCGTTCTGGTTGAAGGGTTCACCGCTGGCGGTCTTGTTGCCATGGTGCTTGGCGCCGTAATAGGAGGCGGTGCCGGTTTCGTCGTAGCCGTTGGGGTTGATAACGCCGCTGGCGCAGCCGGCCAGCAGGGAGAACAGGGCCAGGAGGCCAAGTAGACGCTTCATGCAAGGTATCCTCCCGAATAAGTGGTCCCTGTAGGAGCTGGCTTGCCGGCGATGCAGGCACCTGGGTCTATCTGGAGCACACAGGTGATGCGATCGCTGGCAAGCCAGCTCCTACAGGGGGGGGCGGGTGGGAAGTGAAATTTCCGCCCGGCCCCTTCATTGCTGTCAGCCTTCGAGCTTGCTTTTGAGCAATTCGTTCACCTGTTGCGGGTTGGCCTTGCCCTTGGAGGCTTTCATCGCCTGGCCCACAAAGAAGCCGAACATCTTGCCGCGCTTGGCTTCGTCTGCCGCACGGTATTGCTCGACCTGCTCGGCGTTGGCCGCGAGCATTTCATCCAGCACGGCCGAAATCGCGCCGCTGTCGGTGACTTGCTTGAGGCCGCGCTTCTCGATGATTTCGTCGGCACTGCCTTCGCCTGCAGCCATCGCTTCAAACACGGTCTTGGCGATCTTGCCGGAAATGGTGTTGTCCTTGATGCGCAGCAGCATGCCGCCCAGTTGCTCGGCGGTCACCGGCGCTTCGTCGATTTCCAGGCCCTGCTTGTTCAGCAGGCTGCCCAGTTCAACCATCACCCAGTTGGCCGCCAGCTTGGCGTCGCCGGCAATGCTCAGAACCTTTTCAAAGTAGTTGGCTTGTTCACGGCTGGAGGCCAAGACGCTGGCATCGTAGACCGACAGGCCGAACTGCTCCTGGAAGCGCTCGCGTTTCTGCTGCGGCAGTTCCGGCAGGGTGGCGCGGATGTCGTTGAGGTACGCGTCCTCAAGCACCACCGGCAGCAGGTCCGGGTCGGGGAAGTAACGGTAGTCGTTGGCTTCCTCTTTACTGCGCATGGCGCGGGTTTCGTCTTTGTTCGGGTCGTACAGGCGGGTCTGCTGGATGACCTTGCCGCCGTCTTCGATCAGCTCGATCTGGCGACGCACTTCGGTGTTGATCGCCTTCTCGATGAAGCGGAACGAGTTGACGTTCTTGATCTCACAGCGAGTGCCGAACTCGACCTGGCCCTTTGGCCGTACCGACACGTTGCAGTCGCAACGCAGCGAGCCTTCGGCCATGTTGCCGTCGCAGATGCCCAGGTAACGCACCAGTGCGTGGATGGTCTTGACGTAGGCCACGGCTTCCTTGGCGCTGCGCATGTCCGGCTCGGAGACGATCTCCAGCAGCGGCGTGCCGGCACGGTTCAGGTCGATACCGGTGGCGCCCGGGAATTCTTCGTGCAGGCTCTTGCCGGCATCTTCTTCCAGGTGCGCGCGGGTCACGCCAACGCGCTTGATGGTGCCGTCTTCCAGCGGGATGTCCAGGTGGCCCTTGCCGACGATTGGCAGTTCCATCTGGCTGATCTGGTAGCCCTTGGGCAGGTCCGGGTAGAAGTAGTTCTTGCGTGCGAACACGTTGTGCTGGCCGATCTCGGCGTCAATCGCCAGGCCGAACATCACGGCCATGCGCACCGCTTCCTGGTTCAGCACCGGCAGAACGCCAGGCATGCCCAGGTCGACCAGGCTGGCCTGGGTGTTGGGCTCGGAGCCGAACGTGGTGGCGCTACCGGAGAAAATCTTCGATTGGGTGGCGAGCTGGGTATGAATCTCCAGCCCGATCACAACTTCCCATTGCATAGTGTTCTCCTCAGAAGCCGGTAGGGGTGCGGGTGTGCCAGTCGGTGTGCAACTGGTACTGGTGCGCCACATTGAGCAGGCGGCCTTCCTGGAAATACGGGGCGAGCAGTTGCACGCCAACCGGCAGGCCATCGACGAAACCGGCAGGCATGGACAAGCCCGGCAGGCCCGCGAGGTTGGCGGTGATGGTGTAGAGGTCTTCGAGGTAGGCAGCGACCGGGTCGCCGTTCTTGGCGCCGAGCTTCCAGGCCGGGTTCGGCGTGGTTGGGCCGAGGATCACGTCGACTTCTTCGAAGGCGGCCATGAAGTCGTTCTTGACCAGGCGACGGATTTTTTGCGCCTTGAGGTAGTACGCGTCGTAGTAGCCGGCCGACAGGGCGTAGGCACCGACCATGATGCGGCGCTGCACTTCAGCACCGAAACCTTCGCCACGGGAGCGCTTATAAAGGTCGGTGAGGTCTTTCGGGTTTTCGCAGCGGTAGCCGAAACGCACACCGTCGAAGCGCGACAGGTTGGAGGATGCTTCAGCCGGGGCGATCACGTAGTACGCAGGAATCGCGTGCCCGTTGTTCGGCAGGCTGATTTCCTTGATCACGGCGCCGAGCTTCTCCAGCTCCTTGACGCTGCTGTGCACCAATTCAGCGATGCGTGGGTCGAGACCGGCGCTGAAGTATTCCTTCGGCACGCCGATGCGCAGGCCCTTGATCGAGGTGTTCAGGCTGGCGCTGTAGTCCGGCACCGGCTCGTCGATGCTGGTGGAGTCCTGTTTATCGAAGCCGGCCATGCCTTGTAACAATATTGCGCAGTCTTCGGCAGTGCGTGCCAACGGGCCGCCCTGATCAAGGCTGGACGCGTAGGCGATCATGCCCCAGCGGGAAACGCGACCGTAGGTCGGCTTCAGACCGGTGAGGTTGGTGAAGGCGGCAGGTTGGCGGATCGAGCCGCCGGTGTCGGTGGCGGTAGCGGCCGGCAGGAAGCGCGCAGCCACGGCGGCAGCCGAACCACCCGACGAACCACCGGGCACGTGCTCCAGGTTCCACGGGTTTTTCACCGCGCCGTAGTAGCTCGACTCGTTGGCCGAGCCCATGGCGAATTCGTCCATGTTGGTCTTGCCCAGGGTCACGGCCCCGGCCGCCGCCAGCTTGGACACCACGGTGGCGTCGTAGGGCGCCTTGAAGTTGTCGAGCATCTTCGAGCCGCAGCTGGTGCGAATGCCCTGGGTGCAGAACAGGTCTTTGTGGGCGATAGGCGCACCCAGCAGCGGGCTGTTTTCACCGTTGGCGCGACGTGCGTCGGCAGCCTTGGCCTGGCTCAGGGCCAGTTCTTCGGTGAGGCTGATGAAGCTGTTGACCTTCGGATCGTGCTCGGCGATGCGCGCCAGCAGGGTCTTGGTCAGCTCTTCGGAAGAAAACTTTTTGTCGGCGAGACCGCGGGCGATCTCGGCCAGAGTCATGTGATGCATGAAAGGCTCTTTCCCTTTAGTCGATGACTTTCGGAACCAGGTACAGGCCGTTTTCGACCGCTGGCGCGATGGACTGGTAGGCCTCGCGATTATTAGGCTCGGTCACCACGTCTGCGCGCAGGCGCTGGCTGGCTTCCAGCGGGTGAGCCAGGGGCTCGATGCCGTCGGTGTCCACGGCCTGCATTTGGTCGACCAGCCCGAGAATGCTGTTCAGGGCTGCGGTGGTCTGTGGAAGATCGGCATCATTGAGGCCAAGCGAGGCCAGATGCGCGATTTTTTCCACGTCGGAGCGTTCAAGCGTCATGGGAATCTCCAGTGGAAAACAGAACGGAGGCTGTCCGTGTGTTAGATTGTCGGAACACTACCGCATTTCTACGGTCTTACGGCCGCGATTGTGGGGTTAGGTGCACAGAAAGTCGGCCAATTTAGCACATTGGCGCCTTGCCCAAAATCCCTGTCGTTGTTAGAGTTTGCCGCACTTTTTTACCCACGCGTTGCCTAGGGTCCCTTTCCCATGTTCAAGAAACTGCGTGGCATGTTTTCCAGCGATCTTTCCATTGACCTGGGCACTGCCAACACCCTTATTTACGTGCGCGAGCGCGGTATCGTCCTGAATGAGCCATCGGTTGTGGCTATTCGGACGCACGGTAACCAGAAAAGTGTCGTTGCCGTCGGCACCGAGGCCAAGCGCATGCTCGGCCGTACACCGGGCAATATTGCCGCCATTCGTCCGATGAAAGACGGCGTGATCGCCGACTTCAGCGTCTGCGAGAAGATGCTGCAGTACTTCATCAACAAGGTTCACGAAAACAGTTTCCTGCAGCCCAGCCCTCGTGTGCTGATCTGCGTTCCGTGCAAGTCCACCCAGGTTGAGCGTCGTGCCATCCGTGAGTCGGCCCTGGGGGCCGGTGCCCGTGAAGTGTTCCTGATCGAAGAGCCGATGGCGGCTGCGATCGGTGCCGGCCTGCCGGTTGAAGAAGCGCGCGGTTCGATGGTGGTGGATATCGGTGGTGGTACCACTGAAATCGCCCTGATCTCCCTGAACGGTGTGGTGTATGCCGAATCCGTGCGTGTGGGCGGCGACCGTTTCGACGAAGCGATCATCACTTATGTGCGTCGTAACTACGGCAGCCTGATCGGCGAATCAACCGCCGAGCGCATCAAGCAGGAAATCGGCACCGCTTACCCGGGTGGCGAAGTTCGCGAAGTTGATGTTCGCGGTCGCAACCTGGCCGAAGGCGTTCCACGTGCCTTCACCCTGAACTCCAACGAAGTGCTGGAAGCTCTGCAAGAGTCCCTGGCCACTATCGTTCAGGCAGTGAAGAGCGCCCTGGAGCAATCGCCACCGGAGCTGGCTTCCGATATCGCCGAGCGTGGCCTGGTGTTGACCGGTGGTGGCGCCTTGCTGCGTGACCTCGACAAGCTGCTGGCCCAGGAAACTGGCCTGCCGGTGATCGTCGCCGAAGACCCGCTGACCTGCGTTGCTCGTGGCGGCGGCCGTGCACTGGAAATGATGGATAAACACACCATGGACCTGCTCTCCAGCGAATAAGTCGTTGCTGGTTAGCCCATGTTTCGCCCGCAGGCAGCACTTTGCAGTGCTGCCTGTTGGCGTTTATCTTCTTCAATCTGCATCCAGGCCGGTTAGATGCCGTATGAATAAAGAGAACATTTGCCTGGGAGGAGCGGCTTATTAAACCGCTTTTCGCCAAAGGCCCCTCATTGGGCGTGCGCCTGCTGGTGCTGGTCGTGCTTTCGGTCGCGCTGATGGTGGTCGATGCCCGCTTTGCACTGCTCAAGCCCGTGCGCAGCCAGATGTCGCTGGTGTTGATGCAGACTTACTGGATCACCGACCTGCCGCAACGTCTCTACCAGGGCGTGGCCAGCCAATTCGGCAGCCGCACCGAGCTGGTTGCCGAGAACGAAAAACTCAAGACCGAAAACCTGCTGCTGCAGGGGCGCATGCAAAAGCTGGCGGCCCTCACCGAGCAGAACGTTCGGCTGCGCGAGTTGCTCAATTCTTCCGCGTTGGTCAACGAGAAGGTCGAAGTGGCCGAGCTGATCGGCATGGACCCCAACCCCTTTACCCATCGCATCATCATCAACAAGGGTGAACGTGACGGCGTGGTCCTCGGCCAGCCGGTGCTCGATGCGCGTGGCCTGATGGGCCAGGTGGTGGAGCTGATGCCCTACACCTCGCGGGTTCTGCTGCTGACGGACACCACCCACAGCATCCCGGTGCAAGTGAACCGTAACGGCTTGCGTGCGATTGCCAGCGGTACCGGCAACCCGGAACGCCTGGAGTTGCGCCACGTGGCGGACACGGCGGATATCAAGGAAGGCGACCTGCTGGTCAGCTCCGGCCTTGGTCAGCGTTTTCCGGCCGGCTACCCGGTGGCGACGGTCAAGGAAGTGATCCACGATTCCGGCCAGCCCTTCGCCATCGTGCGTGCCGTACCGACGGCGGCCTTGAACCGCAGCCGCTACCTGCTGCTGGTGTTCAGCGACAACCGTACGCCTGAAGAGCGAGCCAATGACGCCGCCCAGGCCCAGGAAGCGGAAGACAAGCAAAACGGTGTTGCGCCGATCGTGCCTGCAACCGTGCCAAAGCCGGCATTCGTGGGGCCGCCTGCGCCCGCACCTGCTGCGGCGGCACCCGTAGCCACTCCCGCCAAGCCTGCGGCTCACAGTACACGTGCGGCTAAACCGGCAGCGACCAAGCCACCGGCAGCGACGCCTGCGGTCAAGCCTGCGGCGACCGCCCCGGCAACCACACGGCAGAGGGAGGAATAATGGCCGGTACTCATTCGCGCAACGGCTGGATCGTCTGGCTGACCTTTGCCATCGGCTTGCTGCTCAGCGTTTCGCCACTGCCGCAATTCATGGAAATCCTGCGACCGCTCTGGCTGGCGCTGCTGCTGGCCTTCTGGTCGCTGAACCTGCCGCACAAGGTCGGCATGGTCACGGCGATGTTCCTGGGCTTGGCGGAAGATGTGCTCTATGGCACCTTGCTGGGGCAGAACGCGTTGATCCTCACGCTGATCACCTTTCTGGTGCTGTCGTTGCAACAACGGTTGCGCATGTTTCCGATGTGGCAGCAGTGCCTGGTGATCCTGGTGATCTTCGGCCTGGCGCAGTTGGTGCAGCTCTGGCTGAGCGCCTTGACGGGTAACCGTCAGCCAACGCTGGCGCTGGTATTGCCGGCGCTGGTCAGTGCGCTGCTGTGGCCTTGGATCAGTTTTGGCCTGCGTGGGTTACGTCGTCGCTATAAGATCAATTGAATGGATTGCGAGGCTCTGCCTGGTTATCGAACCCTACAGGGAGAGTCTGGAATGAATTCGCTTTATCTGGCCTCGGGCTCTCCGAGACGGCGTGAACTGCTGACCCAGATCGGTGTGCCCTTCACCGTGGTCAGCGCCGCTATAGATGAAACTCCTCTCACAAACGAACCTGCCGTTGCCTACGTCGAGCGCCTTGCGCGCGGCAAGGCGGCGGCGGGTTTTGCTGCGCTCGAAAACACCTCCGACGCTTGCGTGCTGGGGGCTGACACGGCCGTGATTGTCGATGGGAAGATCCTCGGCAAGCCCGTGGATCAAGCGGATGCCCTGGCCATGTTGATGGCGTTGGCGGGGCGTGAACATGAAGTCCTCACCGCCATAGCCCTGACTGACGGCCAACGTAGCGAAACTGTTTGTGTAAGCAGTCGTGTACGGTTTCGCGATATTTCTGTCGAAGAGGCTACAACCTACTGGCACATTGGCGAACCCCAGGATAAGGCAGGCGGCTATGCTATCCAGGGCTTGGGATCGGTGTTTGTGGTTGGGCTCAACGGTAGTTATTCCGCCGTGGTCGGCCTGCCCGTGTGTGAAACCGCGCAACTGCTCGGCCAATTCGGCATACCCTGTTGGCAAAACCTTACCGTGCGTTGAACGCCGTATTCCAGCGCCAAGCCTTTAGCGATCGGTCACTATTGTGAAAACGCCTGAACGAGACCCAGCCATGAGTGAAGAGATTCTGATCAATATCACGCCGATGGAATCACGCGTGGCGGTGGTAGAAAACGGTGTTCTGCAAGAAGTGCACGTTGAGCGCACCCAGAAGCGCGGGATCGTTGGCAACATCTACAAAGGCAAAGTCGTGCGCGTCTTGCCGGGCATGCAGGCGGCATTCGTTGATATCGGCCTGGACCGTGCCGCGTTTATCCATGCTTCGGAAATCTCCTTGCGTGAAGGCCCTGCGGTAGAAAGCATCAGCGCCCTAGTGCACGAAGGGCAGAGCCTGGTGGTACAAGTCACCAAGGACCCCATCGGTTCCAAGGGGGCGCGGCTGACGACGCAGCTGTCGATTCCCTCGCGCTACCTGGTGTACATGCCGCGCACCGCCCACGTCGGCATTTCGCTGAAGATCGAAGACGAAGCTGAACGCGAACGCCTTAAAAAAGTGGTCAGCGACTGCGTGGCCGCCGAAGGCATCAAGGAAGCCGGTGGGTTTATCTTGCGCACTGCTGCCGAAGGTGCCGGCGCTGATGAAATCCTCATGGACATCCGCTACCTGCGGCGCTTGTGGGACCAGATTGGTGCGCAGATCAAGACCATCGGCGCGCCCAGCGTGATCTATGAAGACCTGGGCCTGGCCTTGCGCACCCTGCGCGATCTGGTCAGCCCCAAGATCGAGAAAATTCGCATCGACTCGCGGGAAACCTTCCAGCGCACCACGCAATTTGTCGCCGAGCTGATGCCGGAAATTGCCGACCGCCTGGAACATTACCCGGGCGAACGGCCGATCTTCGACTTGTATGGCGTCGAAGACGAAATCCAGAAAGCCCTGGAACGCAAGGTGCCGCTCAAGTCTGGCGGCTATTTGGTGGTAGACCCGGCCGAGGCCATGACCACGATTGACGTCAACACCGGCGCGTTCGTGGGGCACCGCAACCTGGAAGAGACCATCTTCAAGACCAACCTCGAAGCGGCGACTGCGATTGCTCGCCAGCTGCGCCTGCGTAACCTGGGCGGCATCATCATCATCGACTTCATCGACATGGAAGATGAAGAGCACCAGCGCCAGGTACTGCGTACGCTCGAGAAGCAGTTGGAACGTGATCACGCCAAGACCAACATCATCGGCATCACCGAGCTGGGCCTGGTGCAGATGACCCGCAAGCGCACCCGCGAAAGCCTGGAGCAGGTCCTGTGCGAACCGTGCAGCAGCTGCCAGGGCCGCGGTAAATTGAAAACTCCGGAAACCGTTTGCTACGAGATTTTCCGGGAAATCCTGCGTGAGGCGCGAGCCTACCAGGCCGAGGGTTATCGGGTGCTCGCTAACCAGAAAGTGGTAGATCGGTTGCTGGATGAAGAGTCCGGTAACGTTGCCGAACTGGAAGGGTTTATCGGGCGCACGATACGCTTTCAGGTCGAAACCATGTATTCCCAGGAACAATACGACGTGGTGCTGCTCTGATCCCCATTCGCTTACTTCCACGAGACCGGCAGACCTTGATCTGCCGTCCGCCTACTGCCTTGAGGGTCGCCTGACATGGAGCGTCTGATACGCTTTTTTGCCGCTTTGACCCGTTGGGGCCTGGGCCTCTGTGCGTTGCTGCTGGTGTTGGCGGCGGTGTACGTGAGCCTGGGGCGTGAATTGACCCCACTGGTGGCCGAGTACCGCGCCGAAATCGAAGCCAAGGCCCAGGCTGCGGTGGATATGCCCTTGCACATCGGCAGCCTCGAAGGGCGCTGGAGCGGTTTCGCCCCGGTGTTGCTGGCCCACGACGTGATGCTGGGCGAGGGCAGCAGTGCCTTGCGCCTGGATCAGGTCGAAGTGGTGCCGGACATGTGGGCCAGCCTGATGGCGCGCGAAGTGCGTATCGCCCATCTGGAAGTCAGCGGCCTGCAATTGAGCGTGAAGGAAGACAAGGACGGCCACTGGGCGCTGCAAGGCTTGCCAGTGCAGGACGACCAGCCGCTCGACCCTGAGCAACTGCTCAAGCGCATGCAAATGATCAAGCGCGTGTCGTTGCTCGATAGCCAGGTGACCTTGCAGCCGTTCGACCAGGCGCCCATGACCCTGACTTATGTCGGCATGAGCCTGCACACCGGCATGACCCGCCAGCGCCTCGACGCCCGTCTGACCCTGCCGGACGGCCAGCCGCTGGCCGTGAGCCTGCGCACGCGCATACGCGCCAGCCAATGGAAAGATGCAGAGGTGCAGGCCTACCTCAGCTTGCCGCAGAGCGATTGGGCCAAATGGGTTCCGGCCAAGCTGACCCAGCAATGGAAACTTACCCAGTTCAAGGCAGGCGGCGAGTTCTGGCTGACCTGGGCCAAGGGCACTGTGCAAAGTGCCGTAGTACGTCTGAACTCACCCCAGGTGAAGGGCAGCTACGCCGACCGCAAGCCGGTCCACATTGAAAACCTCGCCCTCACCGCCTACCTGCAACGCAGTGACACGGGCTTGAGCGTGCTGTTGGATACGCTGGCGATGAACCTGGGGCAAACCCGTTGGGAATCGCGCGTGCAATTGCGGCAAACCCTGGCCACCGACAAAGACCTGGAGGTCTGGAAGCTGCAGGCCGATCGCCTGGACCTGACCCCGATTACGCCGCTGCTCAACGCCCTGGCGCCTCTGCCGGAAGGCTTTGCCAAGACCATCGACCACCTGAAGGCCACAGGCTTGCTGCGTAATGTGCTGGTGGATTTCCGTCCTCAAGACACCACCGATCAAAAAGTCAGCTTTGCCGCCAACCTTGAGCGGGTGGGCTTTGATGCCTACTTCGGTGCCCCTGCGGCGCGTAACGTGTCCGGCAGCATCAGCGGTGACCTGGGCCATGGCGAGTTGCGCATGGACAGCAAGGACTTTTCCCTGCACCTGTTTCCGATTTTCGCCAAGCCTTGGCAGTACATCCAGGCCAATGCGCGGCTGACCTGGAAGCTGGACAAACAAGGCTTCACGCTGATCGCGCCGTATATCAAGGTGCTGGGTGAAGAAGGCAAGGTGGCCGCCGACTTCCTGATCCGCCTGCATTTTGACCATGACCAGGAAGACTATATGGACCTGCGGGTCGGCATGGTCGATGGCGATGGCCGTTTCACGCCCAAGTACCTGCCAGCCGTCTTGAGCCCGTCATTGGATGAATGGCTGCGTACGGCGATTCTCAAAGGTGCTGTGGACCAGGGGTTCTTCCAGTACCAGGGATCGCTGAACCACGACGCGCTGCCGGCTGCGCGCAATATCAGCCTGTTCTTCAAGGTGCATGACGCCGAACTCGCGTTCCAGCCGGGCTGGCCACATGTGAGCAAGGTCAACGGCGAAGTGTTTGTCGAGGAGAGCGGCGTGCGCATCCTGGCCAGCAAGGGCCAGTTGCTCGACACCAAGGTCAAGGACGTCTACGTCAATATTCCTCACGCGCCTGCCGG
Organism: Pseudomonas sp. GW821-FHT09A09; assembly: GCF_059418405.1. Classification (NCBI taxonomy): domain Bacteria; kingdom Pseudomonadati; phylum Pseudomonadota; class Gammaproteobacteria; order Pseudomonadales; family Pseudomonadaceae; genus Pseudomonas; species Pseudomonas sp. GW821-FHT09A09. The sequence goes on along the minus strand of NZ_JBWKPU010000011.1, from coordinate 93,867 downwards.
CAAAGACAGCCATTTGTTGCTGACGGGTGGGTTTTCCGGTGGCTTGGGCGATGGCCTGAAGATTCTTCAGGAAGCGCCGATTGGTACGGCGTCGACCTTTGCCGGCTGGAAGGGCGAGGGCGACCTGCAGGGCAAGCTGGACCTGGACGTGCCTTTGGCCAAGGGCACCGAGCCGAAGATCGTGGTGGATTTCCAGACCGACAAGTCGCGCCTGCAACTGGCGGAGCCGACCCTCGACCTGACTCAGCTCAAGGGTGACTTCCGTTTTGACAGCGCCAAGGGCTTGAGCGGGCAGAACATCACGGCCCAGGCATTCGACCGACCGATCACTGCGCAGATCTTTGCCGATGGCAAGCCGGGCAATCTCAGCACCCGCGTGGCTGCCAAGGGCCAGGTCACGGTCAAGCGATTGACTGACTGGTTGAAGATCAGCCAGCCATTGCCGGTGTCGGGTGATATTCCGTACCAATTGCAGCTCACCCTGGACGGTGCCGACAGCCAGTTGATGGTCAGCTCCAACATGAAGGGTGTGGCCGTTGACCTGCCAGCGCCCTTTGGCATGCCTGCCAGCCAGGGCCGCGACAGCGTGTTCCGCATGACGTTGCAGGGCGCCGAGCGGCGCTACTGGTTTGATTATGGCGAGCTGGCGAACTTCACCTTTGCTTCGCCGCCGGACAAGTTCAACGACGGCCGCGGCGAGTTGTTCCTGGGTGATGGCGATGCGGTATTGCCGGCGGCCAAGGGTCTGCGTATTCGCGGTGTGTTGTCGGAGCTGGATATCGATCCCTGGAAGAAGCTGATTGATCGCTACGCCGGCAATGACCCGGGCGGCAGCGCCAAGCAATTGCTCAGCGGCGCCGACTTCAAGGTGGGCAAGGTTACCGGCTTTGGCACCCAGTTTGATCAGGTCAATTTGCTGCTCGATCGCAAGCCGGCCGCGTGGGGATTGCAGCTCGACAGCCAGCAAGCCAAAGGCACGGTGAACCTGCCGGATGTCAAGGGCGCGCCGATTGCCATCAACCTGCAGTACGTGAAGCTGCCGGCCGTGGACCCGACGGTGCAGGCCGACGAAAACGCGCCGGACCCCTTGGCCGACATCGATCCGAAAGATATTCCGGCGCTGGATATCGCCATCGACCAACTGTTCCAGGGGCCCGATCTGGTCGGCGCCTGGTCGTTGAAGATCCGGCCCACCGCCAAGGGCCTGGCCTTCAATAACCTGGACCTGGGGCTCAAGGGCATGCAGCTCAAGGGCGCCGGTGGCTGGGAAGGTGCGCCGGGCAGCAGCGGCAGTTGGTACAAGGGGCGTCTGGACGGCAAGAACATCGCCGATGTCCTCAAGGGCTGGGGCTTTGCTCCAACGGTGACCAGTGAGGACTTCCACTTGGACGTGGATGGCCGCTGGCCGGGCTCACCGGCCTGGGTCGGGCCGAAGCGTTTCTCCGGTAGCCTTGACGCCGCATTCCGTAAGGGGCAGTTCGTTGAAGTGGAGGGTGGGGCGCAGGCCCTGCGGGTGTTTGGCTTGCTCAACTTCAACTCCATCGGTCGCCGCTTGCGCCTCGATTTCTCGGACTTGCTCGGCAAGGGCTTGAGCTATGACCGGGTCAAAGGCTTGCTGGCGGCCAGCAATGGCGTGTTCGTGACGCGTGAGCCCATCACCATGACGGGCCCGTCGACCAATCTTGAACTCAACGGCACACTGGACCTGGTGGCTGACCGCGTTGACGCTAAATTGCTGGTGACCCTGCCAGTCACCAACAACCTGCCAATTGCCGCATTGATTGTGGGGGCGCCCGCCATCGGTGGTGCGTTGTTCCTGATCGACAAGCTGATCGGTGACCGTGTTTCGCGCTTCGCCAGCGTGCAGTACAAAGTGGAAGGCCCTTGGAAGGATCCAAAAATCACCTTCGACAAGCCTTTTGAAAAGCCAAACTGAGAGCCTGTGGAGTAGCATGGCCCCATGCCTTTTACGGAGTGTCGGCCCATGTCCTTTGCGGTAATTCAAATGGTCAGCCAGAGCGATGTGCTGGCCAACCTGGCCCAGGCTCGGCGTTTGCTGGAGCAAGCGGCGGCCGGTGGGGCGAAGCTGGCAGTGCTGCCGGAGAACTTCGCCGCCATGGGCCGTCGCGACGTGGCCGATATCGGCCGCGCCGAAGCCCTGGGCGAGGGCCCGATCCTGCCATGGTTGAAACAGACCGCCCGTGACCTCACCTTATGGATAGTGGCCGGCACGTTACCGCTGCCGCCCAAGGACCAGCCGAACGCCAAGTCCAATGCCTGCTCGCTGCTGGTCGATGATCATGGCGAAATCGTCGCCCGTTACGACAAGCTGCACCTGTTCGATGTCGACGTCGCCGATTCTCGGGGTCGTTATCGGGAATCCGACGACTATGCTTTTGGTGGCAACGTGGTGGTAGCCGATACCCCGGTGGGGCGTTTGGGCCTGACGGTATGCTACGACTTGCGCTTCCCGGAGCTGTACAGCGAATTGCGTGCAGCCGGAGCCGAATTGATTACCGCACCCTCGGCCTTTACGGCGGTGACGGGCGCTGCGCATTGGGACGTGCTGATCCGTGCGCGGGCCATCGAGACCCAGTGCTACCTGCTGGCAGCGGCGCAGGGTGGTGTGCACCCGGGCCCACGGGAAACCCATGGGCATGCGGCGATTGTCGACCCTTGGGGGCGTGTGCTGGCACAACAGGATAGAGGCGAAGCGGTGTTGTTGGCCGAACGCGACAGCAGTGAACAGGCGTCGATACGGGCGCGCATGCCGGTGGTCAACCATCGGCGCTTTTTCTCGCAGGGCGCACAGCGGCCTGCTTCAGAACGATGAATTTAAGGCCAAACCTATGAGCGAGTTGTTGTCCTCAGTCAGTGAACACCTCCTGGCACCCGGTGGCGTGACCATCGAAAGTTTGCAAACCGTGCTTGGCGATCTGGCCGGGCCCGGTATCGACGCGGCCGACCTGTATTTCCAGGGGCAGATCTCCGAGTCCTGGGCCCTGGAAGACGGCATCGTCAAGGAAGGCAGTTTCAACCTCGACCAGGGTGTGGGCGTGCGTGCGCAATCCGGTGAGAAAACCGGTTTTGCCTACAGCAACGCGATCACCCTGGAAGCCTTGGGCCTGGCGGCACGCGCTGCGCGGTCGATCTCCCGTGCCGGTCAAAATGGCACGGTGCAGGCGTTCAGTACCCAGGACGTGGCCCAGTTGTATGCGCCGGATAACCCCCTGGAAGTGATCAGCCGTGCCGAGAAGGTCGAGCTGCTCAAGCGTGTCGACGCCGCCACGCGTGCCCTCGACCCGCGTATCCAGCAAGTCACCGTGAGCATGGCCGGGGTGTGGGAACGCATCCTGGTGGCGTCCACCGATGGTGGGTTGGCGGCGGATGTGCGGCCGCTGGTGCGCTTCAACGTCAGCGTGATCGTCGAGCAGAACGGCCGCCGCGAGCGCGGTGGCCACGGCGGCGGTGGGCGTACCGACTACCGTTATTTCCTCGCCGAGGATCGTGCCATGGGCTACGCCCGTGAGGCGCTGCGCCAGGCGTTGGTGAACCTTGAAGCCATTCCGGCGCCTGCGGGTACGTTGCCGGTGGTGCTGGGTTCGGGCTGGTCCGGCGTGCTGCTGCACGAAGCCGTTGGCCATGGCCTGGAAGGTGACTTCAACCGCAAGGGCAGTTCGGCTTATAGCGGGCGCATGGGTGAAATGGTCGCGTCCAAGCTGTGCACCATTGTCGATGACGGCACCCTCGCGGGTCGCCGTGGTTCGCTGAGCGTCGACGATGAAGGTACGCCCACCGAATGCACCACGCTGATCGAAAACGGCGTGCTCAAGGGCTACATGCAAGACAAGCTCAATGCGCGCCTGATGGGCGTGGCGCGTACCGGTAACGGTCGCCGCGAGTCTTACGCGCACCTGCCGATGCCACGCATGACCAACACCTACATGCTCGGTGGCGAAAGCGACCCGGCTGAAATCATTGCCTCGGTAAAGCGCGGTATCTACTGCGCCAACCTCGGTGGTGGCCAGGTGGACATCACCAGCGGCAAGTTCGTGTTCTCCACCAGCGAGGCGTACTTGATCGAAGACGGCAAGATTACCGCGCCGGTCAAAGGGGCGACGTTGATTGGCAACGGGCCGGAGGCCATGAGCAAGGTGTCGATGGTCGGTAATGACCTGTCGCTGGACAGCGGCGTGGGTACGTGCGGGAAGGATGGGCAGTCGGTGCCGGTGGGTGTTGGCCAGCCGACGCTGAAAATTGATGCGATCACCGTGGGTGGCACGGGTTCGTAAGAAAGGGGGAGCTTCGGGTGGCGACGATCGCCACCCGGGGAAGGGATCAACGCAGGCCGCGTTGGGTCTCGTCCAGCTCACGGATGTACTTGAAGATTTTACGGCTGGTGGCCGGCGCCTTGTTATGCGCCAGTTCGTGTTGAGCCTGACGGATCAGGGAGCGCAGTTGCTGGCGGTCCGCGTCCGGGTACTCGGCCACGAATTTCTCCAGCACGGCGTCATCGCCCGCGATCAGGCGGTCACGCCAACGTTCCAGGTTGTGGAAGCGTTCGTTGTACTGGCGGGTGGAGGCATCGGTTTGATCGAGCAAGGCGAGAATGGCGTCAGTGTCCTGATCACGCATCAGCCGGCCGATAAACGCGATGTGACGTTTACGCGCGATATTCGCGGTGTGCTTGGGTGCATCGGCCAAGGCCCGGCGCATTTCGTCGGTCAGTGGCAGTTTTGCAATCAAATCCTTCTTGAGCGTTGTAAGGCGCTCGCCGAGGTCAACCAGAGCATGCAGCTCGCGTTTGACCTGGGATTTGCTTTTCTCCCCATCGAGGGAGTCGTCGTAAGAATCAACCATGGTGGCAGTCCGCAAAGAAACGCCGCCATGATAACCAGTCGGGGGCCGCTTGTCCGGCCCGGTCGCTCGATGGCCTTAACCGAAAGCAGAATTTGAGTGGAGAAAACCATGAGTGCAGCCCAAAGCGTCGGTCCGCAAGCGTTACCGGCACTGCAGGAACAAGTCGAGCAGATCCTTGCCGAGGCCAAGCGCCAGGGGGCGAGTGCCTGTGAAGTGGCGGTGTCGCTGGAGCAGGGGCTGTCGACTTCAGTGCGTCAGCGGGAAGTGGAAACCGTCGAGTTCAACCGCGACCAGGGCTTTGGCATCACCTTGTATGTAGGGCAGCGCAAAGGCTCGGCCAGTACCTCGGCCAGCGGCCCGGAGGCGATCCGCGAGACCGTCGCTGCCGCGTTGGCGATCGCCAAGCACACCTCCGAAGATGAAAGCTCGGGCCTGGCCGACAAGGCGTTGATGGCCAAGGATTTGAAGGATTTCGATCTGTTCCACGCGTGGGACATTACGCCGGAGCAGGCTATCGAACAGTCGCTGGCCTGTGAGGCGGCGGCGTTCGACGCTGATGCCCGCATCAAGAACGCCGATGGCACCACGTTGAGCACACATCAGGGTTGCCGTGTTTATGGCAATAGCCATGGGTTTATCGGAGGTTATGCGTCCACCCGTCACAGCTTGAGCTGCGTGATGATCGCCGAGGCCAATGGCCAGATGCAGCGTGATTATTGGTATGACGTGAACCGCCAAGGCGAACTGCTGGCCGATCCCGCCAGCATTGGCCAGCGCGCTGCACAGCGTGCCGCGAGCCGGTTGGGCGCGCGCCCGGTGCCCACCTGCGAAGTGCCGGTGCTGTTTTCGGCGGAACTGGCGGGTGGTTTGTTCGGGAGTTTCCTGGGGGCGATTTCCGGTGGGAACCTGTACCGCAAGTCTTCCTTCCTGGAAGGGGCCATCGGCCAGAAGCTGTTTCCGGAGTGGCTGACCATCGATGAGCGTCCGCATTTGATGCGCGCCATGGGCAGCTCGGCGTTTGATGGTGATGGCCTGGCGACTTATGCCAAGCCGTTCGTCGAGAAGGGCGAGTTGGTGTCCTACGTACTGGGCACTTACGCCGGACGCAAGCTCGGTTTGCCAAGCACTGCCAACTCGGGTGGCGTGCACAACCTGTTCGTGACCCATGGCGATGAAGATCAGGCCGCGCTGCTCCGGAAGATGGGGCGTGGGCTGCTGGTGACTGAACTGATGGGCCACGGCCTGAATATGGTCACCGGTGATTACTCCCGTGGCGCGGCGGGTTTCTGGGTGGAGAACGGTGAGATTCAGTTCGCCGTCCAGGAAGTGACCATCGCCGGCAACATGCGCGACATGTTCAAGCAGATCGTCGCCGTGGGTAATGACCTGGAACTGCGCAGCAACATTCGCACGGGCTCTGTGTTGATCGAGCGGATGACCGTCGCCGGCAGTTGATCCTCACACGCTAAACCAAAAGGCGCGCCATCTTGCAGAGGGCGCGCCTTTTTTCATGGCTGCGTTTCAGTCCGATTAAAGTGCCACTCTTGTTTTGATTCTCAATATCATTTAATAATAAATATCATTACCGAGTGAGTGTGGATCATGAGTTCTGTCCTGCATGAGGATCCGTACCTGGAAAGCTGGCGCTGGATGAGTCGTCAGATTCGCTGCGGCCTCGACCCCAATGAACCTCGCCTGATCGAACATTACCTCAATGAGGGGCGATACCTGGCGTGCTGCACGGCGACCCATCCGTGGACGATTGCCGAAACCTCGTTCCGCCTCCTGATCGACACCGCCACTGATATCGCGCTGCCTTGGCACTGGCGATCCCTGTGTCTGGACCAAGCCTGGCGCCCACTGCGCGACCTGGAAAAACTCTCTCTGTGTGCCTGCCGCCTCAAGCGCTGGCAGACCTTTGCCTGGCAATTGGCAACCTGCGAATTGCTGCCGTCTATTTCTCACTCCGACCTGGTGCAAGGATCTAACGATGAGTAACACCCGTATCGAACGCGACAGCATGGGCGAACTGCAAGTGCCGGCCGAGGCCTTGTATGGTGCGCAAACCCAGCGCGCAGTGAACAATTTCCCAATCAGTCATCAGCGTATGCCGGCGCAATTCATTCGCGCGCTCATCCTGGCCAAGGCAGCGGCCGCCAAGGTCAACGTCGACCTCAAGCAGATCAGCGAAGGGCAGGGCAAGGCCATCGTCGATGCCGCCCAGGGCTTGCTCGAAGGCGACTTCATGCCGCATTTCCCAGTAGATATCTTCCAGACCGGCTCCGGCACCAGCTCCAACATGAACGCCAACGAGGTGATTGCTACCCTCGCCAGCCGTTTGCTCGGTGAGGCGGTCAACCCCAATGACCACGTCAACTGTGGCCAGAGCAGCAACGACATCATCCCGACCACGATTCACGTCAGCGCTGCTTTGGTCCTGCACGAGCAAACTCTGCCGGCCCTGCTGCACCTTGTGCAGGTGATCGAACAGAAGGCCGAAGAGGTTCACCCGTTCATCAAGACCGGTCGCACCCACCTGATGGATGCCATGCCGGTGCGCATGAGCCAGGTGCTCAATGGCTGGGCGCAGCAACTGAAGGCCAATATCGGCCATTTGCAGGACTTGCTGCCGAGCCTGCAGGCATTGGCTCAAGGTGGCACGGCAGTGGGCACCGGGATCAACGCGCACCCTGAGTTCGCCGCGCGCTTCAGCCAGCAACTGAGCCATCTCTCCGGCGTGAAATTCACCCCGGGCAAAAACCTGTTTGCACTGATTGGCTCCCAGGACACCGCCGTTGCCGTATCCGGTCAACTGAAAGCCACAGCGGTCTCATTGATGAAAATCGCCAATGACCTGCGCTGGATGAACTCCGGTCCACTGGCGGGCCTGGGCGAAATCGAGCTGGAGGGCCTGCAACCTGGCTCTTCGATCATGCCCGGCAAGGTCAACCCGGTGATCCCGGAGGCGACCGCCATGGTGGCCGCGCAAGTGATTGGCAATGACACGGTGATCACCGTCGCCGGCCAGTCAGGCAACTTCGAGCTCAACGTGATGTTGCCGATCATCGCCCAGAACCTGCTCGGCAGCCTTGAATTGCTGGCCAACGCCAGTCGCTTGCTGGCAGACAAAGCCATCGCCAGCTTCAAGGTCAACGAAGGCAAGCTCAAGGAAGCGCTGTCGCGTAATCCGATCCTGGTCACTGCACTCAACCCGATCATTGGTTATCAAAAGGCCGCTGAAATCGCCAAGAAGGCCTATCAACAGGGCCGCCCTGTGATTGATGTCGCCCTCGAGCACACCGACTTGCCGCGCAGCCAGCTGGAGGTCCTGCTGGACCCGGAAAAGCTCACCGCTGGCGGCGTGTAACCACCGACCCTGCTTTGGAGGCTCACCATGGAGCACTGGAAACGCACGATCGAACGGGCCAATCGCTGCTTTATGGCGGGCGAATTGGTCGACGCTCGGGAGGCCTATTTGCAAGCCCTGGCCCTGGCTCAAGTGTTATTCGAGCGCTGGGCGGATGCCGACGAAGCAGTGGCGGCTTGCGTCATTTCCCATCACAACCTGGCGGACCTGCATTTGCGCCTGAACCAGCCGAAGGAGAGCGCGGAATACCTGTGCGCTATCCACCAGCGCCTGCTTCAGACCATGCAGGACCCGCGGCTGAGCCCGCAATTGCGCGAAGCAGCCCTGCGTCAGAGCAGCAAGACCTACGTCGAGTTGTTGAATTTCATCAGCGATCACGGTGAGTACCCGCGTACCCATCGCTTGCTGGGCGGCACTGCGGCGCAAACGGATGCGTCGATCCGCAACAGTCCTTATTACGGAGCTCATTGATATGACTTACACGTTGCCAGCCTTGCCCTACGCCTACGATGCTCTTGAGCCGCATATCGATGCGCAGACCATGGAGATTCACTACACCAAACATCACCAGACCTACATCAACAACCTCAACGCGGCGGTCGAGGGCACTGAGTTTGCGGGTTGGCCGGTAGAGCGGCTGGTGTCCAGCGTGCAGCAATTACCGGAAAAACTGCGGGCTGCGGTCATCAACCAAGGCGGTGGGCATGCCAACCACTCGCTGTTTTGGGCCGTGATGTCGCCCAAAGGTGGCGGCAAGCCAGAGGGCGCGTTGGGCAAGGCCATCGATGAGCAATTGGGTGGTTTTGACAGCTTCAAGGAAGCCTTCACCAAGGCCGCCCTAACCCGTTTCGGCAGCGGCTGGGCGTGGCTGAGCGTCACCCCGCAAAAGACGTTGGTGGTGGAAAGCAGCGGTAACCAGGACAGCCCGTTGATGAGTGGCAACACGCCGATCCTGGGTCTCGACGTCTGGGAGCACGCCTATTACCTGCTCTACCAGAACCGCCGCCCCGAATATATCAACGCCTTCTACAGCGTCATCAACTGGCCGGAAGTCGCCGCACGCTACCAGGCCGCGTTGGCCTGATATTCATCCAATAACAAGATCTAAGGCCGACTATGGGCACTGAAACACTGGCGATCAGCAGCGGGCGAATGTTTCGTTATGCGTTTGGCTCGCTGCTGCTGTTGGCAGGTACTGCATTGCTGGTGGCTCACGGGCTGGCCTGGCTGGATCTCGAACCGCGCATTCTGCGGGCACTGCAGGGCGGGGCGATTTGCGCGCTCGGCACTGCATTGGGTGCGGTGCCGGTGTTGGTGATTCGCCGGATGCCCGTCGCGCTCAGCGATACCTTGTTGGGTTTTGGCGCGGGTGTGATGCTCGCTGCCACAGCGTTTTCGCTGATCGTGCCGGGTATTACCGCAGCTGAAAGCCTGGGGCTTTCGCCTTGGGGCGCCAGTGGCTTGATCAGTTTCGGCATCATGCTGGGCGCCTTCGGGTTGTACCTGGTCGACCGCAAGGTCTCCGGCGCAAGCCCGGAAATGCTGGTGGGCACACCGGATAACCCTGTGATTCCCCCGCGCATCTGGCTATTCGTGTTTGCAATCATTGCCCACAACATCCCGGAAGGCATGGCTGTTGGTGTCTCGGCGGGCGGTGGTATGCCGGATGCGGACAGCCTGGCCATGGGCATAGCCCTGCAGGATGTGCCCGAAGGTCTGGTGATTGCGTTGGTATTGGCTGGGGCAGGGATGTCGCGGGTCAAGGCGTTCTTGATCGGCGCGGCGTCAGGTTTGGTGGAGCCGGTATTTGCCGTGCTTTGCGCCTGGCTGGTCAGTCTGGCCGAGGTGTTGTTACCGCTTGGGTTGGCGTTGGCGGCGGGTGCGATGCTGTTGGTCGTGACTCACGAGGTCATCCCGGAGTCGCGGCGCAATGGTCACGAAAAACTCGCCAGCCTTGGCCTATGCATCGGCTTTTGCTTGATGATGGTGATGGACACGGCCCTGGGATAAACCGCTTTCCGTAGGAGCCCGGCTTGCCGGCGATGGCGTCCTCAAGTCCAACACCTGACTCAAAGGCCTCATCGCCGGCAACCCGGGCTCCTACAAAGGGATGGGGCTATTCGCCTTCGTCGAAGAAGTTATTGATCAGCGCCACCAGCGCGGCCATGGCTTCGTCTTCCTGCTCGCCTTCTGTCTTCAAGTGAATCCTGGTGCCTTTGCCAGCCGCCAACATCATCATGGCCATGATGCTCTTGCCATCGACCATGGACTCCGGCGTGCGCCCGGCGCGGATCTGGCAAGGAAACTGCCCGGCCACGCCGACGAATTTGGCTGAGGCGCGGGCGTGCAGGCCCAGCTTGTTGATGATTTCAATTTCCAGAGCGGGCATCGCGCAGGTGTTCCTTTCAGCTAAGGTCGCGGTGGCGGACCTGGACGTTCTTGAGGGTTTGTTGCAGCACCTGGCCCAGGCGCTCAGTCAGGTAGACAGAGCGGTGGTGACCACCGGTGCAGCCAATGGCAATGGTGACATACGCGCGATTGCTCGCGGCAAAGCGGGGTAGCCATTTGAGCAGGTAGCTGGAGATATCCTGGAACATCTCTTCAACATCCGGCTGCGCGGCCAGGTATTCGGCTACCGGCAAGTCCAGCCCGGACTGTTCGCGCAGTTCCGGCTTCCAGTAGGGGTTGGGCAGGCAGCGCACGTCGAACACCAGGTCAGCGTCTACTGGCATGCCGCGCTTGAAGCCAAACGACTCCACGAGAAACGCAGTACCCGGTTCAGGCTGGTTGAGCAGGCGCAATTTGATTGCGTCACGCAGCTGGTACAGGTTGAGGCTGGTGGTGTTTATCTTGAGGTCGGCAAGGTCAATGATCGGGCCCAGCAGCTTGGTTTCATCCTCGATGGCTTCTGCCAGGGAACGATGGGGGCTGCTGAGGGGGTGACGTCGGCGGGTCTCGGAAAAACGCTTGAGCAGGGTCTCTTCGTCGGCGTCCAGGTACAGCACATCACAATGAATATGCTTGGCCCGCACTTCTTCGAGCAATAGTGGGAAGCGCTCAAGGTGGCTGGGCAGGTTGCGAGCATCGATCGAAACGGCAACCAGCGGCTGGGCCAGTTCGGTGTGGATCAGCGCGCGTTCCGCCAATTCCGGCAGCAGGCCGGCCGGCAGGTTGTCGATGCAATAGAAGCCGTTGTCCTCAAGAACATTGAGGGCGGTACTTTTACCCGAGCCGGAGCGGCCGCTGACGATGATCAAACGCATGATTACTGCCCGTTCTGTTCATCCAGGACAACCTGATAGAGCGCCTCGTTGCTGCTGGCGCTGCGCAGTTTGTCGCGTACTTCCTTGCGGTCGAGCATGCTGGCGATCTGCCGAAGCAGTTCCAGGTGCGCATCGGTGGCGGCTTGCGGGACCAGCAGGACAAACAGCAGGTCGACCGGAGCGCCGTCGATGGCGTCGAAATCGATGGGGGCATCCAGGTGGAGCAGGGCGCTCACCGGGGATTCACAGCCTTGCAGGCGGCAGTGGGGAATGGCGATGCCGTTGCCAAAACCGGTAGAACCGAGTTTTTCACGGGCGATAAGCGCCTCATACACAGCTTGCGTATCCAGCTCGGGCACTTCGCGGCCGATCAGGTTGGCAATTTGTTCGAGGGCGCGCTTTTTACTGCCGCCCGGCACGTTCACGAGGGAACGGCCGGGGGTCAGGATGGTTTCAAGTCGGATCATGGGGGGAGAGTTAACGACCTGTACCTTGCATCAGGTGCAGATTCTTTTCCTTATGCTTTATGAGTTGGCGGTCCAGCTTGTCGTAGAGCGAGTCGATCGCCGCGTACATGTCTTCATGCTCCGCATTGGCGACGAGCTTTGCATTCGGTACGTGCAGGGTGGCCTCGATTTTCTGCTTGAGCTTATCGACCTCCATGATGACCTGCACGTTGGTGATCTTGTCAAAATGCCCTGCCAGCTTGTTCAGCTTGCTCTCGGTGTATTCACGCAGGGGTTTGGTGACTTCCAGCTGGTGTCCACTGATGTTGACTTGCATACAGCTTCTCCTTCGTTGCCAGTGCATAAAGCGGCAGGCCGGGGTGCCTGCCACTGGAACGCTGTGGCCCGCCCGTCACATCAAACGCTTACGCTCGCTGGAAGGCGCGATCCCAAGGGATTCGCGGTACTTGGCGACGGTTCGACGGGCGACCTGAATGCCTTGTGCCTCCAGTAAACCAGCGATCTTACTGTCACTCAATGGCTTTTTCTGATTTTCCGCGGCAACCAGTTTTTTGATGATCGCGCGAATCGCCGTGGACGAGCATTCACCGCCTTCGGAGGTGCTGACGTGGCTGGAGAAAAAGTATTTCAGCTCATAAATACCCCGTGGGGTATGCATGAATTTCTGCGTGGTCACCCGGGAAATCGTCGATTCATGCATGCCCACCGCTTCTGCAATATCGTGCAGCACGAGGGGCTTCATCGCCTCGTCACCGTATTCCAGGAAGCCGCGCTGGTGCTCGACGATCTGGGTGGCAACCTTCATCAGGGTTTCGTTGCGGCTTTGCAGGCTCTTGATGAACCAGCGTGCTTCCTGCAACTGGTTGCGCATGAAGGTGTTGTCGGCGCTGGTGTCGGCGCGGCGTACAAAACCGGCGTACTGCGGGTTGACGCGCAGGCGTGGCACCGATTCCTGGTTGAGCTCCACCAGCCAGCGCTCGTTGTCCTTGCGCACAATCACATCAGGGACGACGTATTCGGCTTCGCTGGACTCGATTTGCGAACCTGGGCGCGGGTTGAGGCTCTGCACCAGCTCGATGACCTGGCGCAGGTCGTCTTCCTTGAGCTTCATACGACGCATCAGCTGGCTATAGTCGCGGCTGCCCAGCAGGTCGATGTAGTCATTGACCAGGCGTTGGGCTTCGGCGAGCCAGGGTGTCTTGGCCGGAAGCTGGCGCAGTTGCAGCAACAGGCACTCGCTGAGGGTGCGGGCGCCGATGCCTGCTGGCTCGAATTGCTGGATGCGGTGCAGGACGGCTTCGATTTCGTCCAGTTCAATGTCCAGTTCCGGATCGAAGGCTTCAAGAATCTCTTCAAGCGTCTCGTCTAGATAACCCTGGTTATTGATGCAGTCGATCAGGGTCACGGCGATCAGGCGATCGGTGTCGGACATCGGCGCCAGGTTCAGTTGCCACAGCAGATGGCTCTGCAGGCTCTCGCCGGCGGACGTTCGGGTGGTGAAATCCCACTCGTCATCATCATTGCTCGGCAGGCTACTGGCGCTGGTCTGGTAGACGTCTTCCCAGGCCGTGTCCACGGGAAGTTCGTTGGGAATGCGTTCGTTCCATTCGCCGTCCTCCAGGTTGTCCACCGTCGGGGCGGTTTCCTGATAGGAGGGTTCCTGCACGTCGGAATTGGGTTTTTGCTCGATGTTGTCGGCCAGCGGGTCTGCATTATCGAAGTCGTCGCCTTCTTCCTGGCGTTCGAGCATCGGATTGGACTCCAGGGCCTCCTGGATTTCCTGTTGCAGGTCCAGTGTGGACAATTGGAGCAGGCGGATGGCCTGTTGCAGCTGCGGTGTCATCGTCAGCTGCTGGCCCATTCTCAGGACTAGCGATGGTTTCATGGCAGGGGCTTAACACCTTATTCGCCGGCGCAATGCGCCATCCACGACAGGGCGCGTGAGCGCCAAACATAAGCAAATTATATGCCTGATATCGGGGGCTTTGCCTAGAGCGCGGTAACAATAAAAAGCCGGAGGTTTCTATTGACTCCCGCGCGTCTCGGCAAACGGCCTGACACCACGGTGTTTACAGGCGGAACTCGTGACCCAGGTACACTTCCTTGACCAGTTCGTTGGCCAGGATGGTGGCGGAATCGCCTTCGGCGATCAGCTGGCCATCGTTGACGATATAAGCGGTTTCACAGATATCGAGGGTTTCACGAACGTTGTGGTCAGTGATCAGTACACCGATGCCCTTGGCCTTGAGGTGGTGGATGATCTGCTTGATGTCGCCCACCGAAATCGGGTCGACGCCAGCAAAGGGTTCGTCCAGCAGGATGAACTTCGGTGCGGTGGCCAATGCTCGGGCAATTTCCACGCGACGACGCTCACCACCGGACAAGCTCATGCCCAGGTTGTCACGGATATGGTTGATGTGGAATTCCTGCAGCAGGCTTTCCAGTTCCTTGCGGCGGCCATCGCGGTCGAGCTCCTTGCGGGTCTCAAGGATCGCCATGATGTTGTCCGAAACCGACAATTTGCGGAAGATCGACGCTTCCTGGGGTAGATAGCCGATACCGGCACGAGCACGACCGTGCATCGGCTGGTGGCTGACATCCAGGTCGTCGATCAGAACGCGACCCTGATCCGCCTGGACCAGGCCGACAATCATGTAAAAACAGGTGGTCTTGCCGGCACCGTTGGGGCCGAGCAGGCCGACGATCTGGCCGCTGTCGATCGACAGGCTGACGTCGCGCACGACCTGACGGCTTTTGTAGGCCTTGGCCAGATGCTGGGCTTTCAGGGTTGCCATTACTCGGCCTTCTTCTTCGGCTGGATAACCATGTCGATACGCGGACGAGGTGCGGTGACCTTGTTGCCATTGGCGCGACCGGCGTTGGCGACCTGTTTCACAGTGTCATAGGTGATTTTTTCACCTTCCGTGGTGTTGCCGTCGGTGCTGACAACCTTGGCCTGGTCAATCAGGACAATGCGGTTCTGCTGGGCGTGATACTGGATGGTCTTGCCGTAGCCCTTCATCGGAGCGGTATCGGCAGGCGCCTGCTTCTGCTCGAAATAGGCCAGGTTGCCCACCGACGTCACGACGTCGATGTCGCCCGCCTTGGTGCGGGTCAGTGTCACGGTATTCCCGGTGATTTTCATCGACCCCTGGGTAATGATCACGCCACCGGTGTAGGTCGCGACACCTTGCTTGTCATCCAGCTGCGCATCGTCAGCCTGGATGTGGATCGGTTGCTGGCTATCGTTCGGCAGAGCCCAGGCGCTCACGCTTCCCAGTGCTGCGCCCAGACCGAGCAAAATAGGGAGAGTTTTAACGAGCCTCATACTGTCCTCTTACGTTCGATAGCAGGTGTATCCTGCTTTCTTTCAAATACGCTTTCATTCCCTTGCCAGTCGATACACCGCCAGCGCCGTCGATTCTAACGTCTTGCTCGGTCTGCGCATATTGCTTCTGCGGGAATACGGTCATGCGACTGCTGGTAATCACGGTGTCGCGGTTCTTGTCGTCGGTGCGCGCAACGCGCACCGAGTCGATCAGTTCCACCTGGGTGCCGTCCGGGTTGACCTCGCCACGCTTGCTGGTGACGTGCCACGGAAACTCGGTGCCGCGGTAGATGTTCATGTCCGGATTGGTGAGCAGGGTCACTTCAGTGGCCTTCAAGTGCTCGACCTTGTCCGATGTCATCTCGTACTGCACCTTGCCATCTGGCAGGAACTGCACGCTTTTGGCATTGATGGCGTAATAGTCGATAGCGCCGTCGTCAACCTGCGCGACAGGCTTGTCGAGGAAGCGCTCCGGGCTGATATTCCAGTAGCCCACCGCCAGGAATAGCGCGGCGATGACCCCGAATAGCAGGAAGTTGCGAATCTTTTTGCTCAGCATAAAACGCTCTATAAGTAGGCGGCGTGGGCGGATTCAAAGTTGCCCTGGGCACGCAGTATCAATTCGCAGAACTCACGTGCGGCACCTTCGCCGCCACGGGCCGTGGTGATGCCATGGGCGTGTTCGCGAACAAATGCCGCCGCGTTGGCGACAGCCATGCCCAAGCCTACCCGGCGAATCACCGGCAGGTCAGGCAGGTCGTCACCGAGGTAGGCGACCTGCTCATAGCTTAGGTTGAGTTGGCCAAGAAGCTCGTCCAGAACCACCAGTTTATCCTCACGGCCCTGATACAGGTGAGGAATCCCCAGGTTTTGTGCGCGCCGTTCCACTACCGGGGTCTTGCGGCCGCTGATAATGGCTGTTTGTACGCCCGAAGCCATCAGCATCTTGATGCCCTGGCCGTCCAGCGTGTTGAACGTCTTGAATTCGCTGCCGTCTTCGAGGAAGTAAAGGCGGCCATCGGTCAGCACGCCGTCAACGTCGAAGATCGCCAGCTTGATGTTTTTACCGCGTTGCAACAGGTCGCCAGTCATTTACATCACTCCCGCACGCAACAAGTCGTGCATGTTCAGGGCACCGATAGGGCGGTCATCGTCATTGACCACCACCAGCGCGCCGATCTTGTGGTCTTCCATGATCTTCAAGGCTTCAGCCGCCAGCATTTCCGGGCGCGCGGTCTTGCCGTGAGGGGTCATGACGGCATCAATGGTTGCGGTGTGGATATCAATGGTGCGATCCAGGGTGCGGCGCAGGTCGCCGTCGGTGAATACCCCGGCCAAGCGGCCATCGGCTTCCAGGATGACGGTCATGCCCAGGCCCTTGCGGGTCATTTCCATCAGCGCGTCCTTCAGTAGCGTGCCGCGCTGGACGTGGGGCAATTCATCGCCCGCATGCATGACATTTTCCACTTTCAGCAGCAGACGACGGCCCAGGGCGCCGCCCGGGTGGGAAAAGGCGAAGTCTTCAGCGGTAAAGCCGCGGGCTTCCAGCAGGGCAACGGCCAATGCGTCGCCCATGACCAGTGCGGCCGTGGTCGAGGAGGTCGGCGCCAGGTTCAACGGGCAGGCTTCGTGGGCCACGTGAACATTGAGGTTCACTTCGGCGGCCTTGGCCAGCGTCGACTCCGGGTTACCGGTAATGCTGATCATCTTGATGCCCAGGCGCTTGATCAGTGGCAGCAGGGTCACGATTTCGTTGGTGGTGCCGGAGTTGGACAGTGCCAGGATGATGTCATCCTTGGTGATCATGCCCATGTCGCCGTGGCTGGCTTCTGCCGGGTGCACGAAAAACGAGGTAGTCCCGGTGCTTGCCAGGGTGGCGGCGATCTTGTTGCCGATGTGCCCGGATTTACCCATGCCGACCACGACAACGCGGCCTTTGCTGGCCAGAATCATCTCGCAAGCGCGTACGAAATCCGCGTCGATATGGGCCAGCAAGCCGTCTACGGCTTCGAGCTCGAGGCGGATGGTGCGTTGTGCGGATTGAATAAGGTCGCTGGATTGGCTCATGTCTGAAATCGTATAGCCTGACGAAAAGTCGGCGATTATAGCGGTAATGATCAATTCCCTCACGCAAGTTCGTCAGGCTTTATTCACAAGGCGTCAGAGATTCCGCTCCCGGTAACACAGTCGGCAATGTTTTTCCCTGTCGCCAATCTGAACAAGCGCAGTTCCGGCCTTGGGGGCGCTGTACCAGCAGTGATATAGTTCGCCGCCAGTTCGGTTCACCCAACCCATGTGGCTACCTATTGCACATCCGTTGCAAACGAATGTCGCACACATGGTGTCTGAGTGAGAGGCTGCATCCCAAGGAGTTTAGATGAGTGCCGATAACGCCTACGCGGTCGAGCTGAAGGGACTTACCTTCAAGCGCGGGACGCGCAGCATCTTCAATAACGTCGATATTCGCATTCCCCGCGGCAAGGTCACGGGCATCATGGGGCCTTCAGGCTGTGGCAAGACCACCCTGTTGCGTCTGATGGGTATGCAATTGCGGCCCACTGCTGGCGAAGTGTGGGTCAATGGACAGAACCTGCCGACGCTCTCGCGCAGCGACCTGTTCGACGCGCGCAAGCACATGGGTGTGCTGTTCCAGAGCGGTGCGTTGTTTACCGACCTCGATGTTTTCGAAAACGTGGCCTTCCCGCTGCGGGTGCATACCCAGCTGTCCGATGAAATGATTCGTGACATTGTGTTGCTGAAACTGCAGGCCGTGGGCCTTCGCGGTGCCATCGACCTGATGCCTGACGAGCTGTCCGGTGGCATGAAGCGCCGTGTCGCGCTGGCGCGTGCCATCGCGCTGGATCCGCAGATCCTCATGTACGACGAACCTTTCGTGGGCCAGGACCCGATCGCCATGGGCGTGTTGGTGCGTCTGATCCGCCTGCTCAACGACGCGCTCGGCATCACCAGCATCGTGGTTTCCCACGACCTGGCCGAAACTGCGAGCATCGCCGACTACCTCTATGTCGTCGGTGATGGGCAGGTGCTGGGGCAGGGCACGCCAGAAGAACTCATGAATGCCGATAACCCGCGCATCCGCCAATTCATGACCGGCGATCCCGATGGCCCGGTGCCTTTTCATTTTCCGGCAGCGGACTACCGCTCAGATCTTCTGGGGAAGCGCTGATGCGCAAGACATCTCTCATCGAGAAGGTTCGCCTTTTCGGCCGCTCGGGCATCGACATTGTCGAGGTGCTGGGCCGTTCTACCCTCTTCCTGTTTCATGCGTTGCTCGGCCGTGGTGGTATCGGCGGCGGTTTTGGCCTGTTGATCAAGCAGTTGCACGCCGTGGGCGTGATGTCCCTGGTGATCATCGTCGTTTCCGGCGTGTTCAT
This sequence comes from Pseudomonas sp. GW821-FHT09A09, assembly GCF_059418405.1. Taxonomy (NCBI): domain Bacteria; kingdom Pseudomonadati; phylum Pseudomonadota; class Gammaproteobacteria; order Pseudomonadales; family Pseudomonadaceae; genus Pseudomonas; species Pseudomonas sp. GW821-FHT09A09. Next base: position 75,187 of record NZ_JBWKPU010000011.1, on the reverse strand, counting down.
CGGTATGGTGCTGGCGCTGCAGGGCTTCAATATTCTGTCCAGCTACGGTTCGGAGCAGGCAGTAGGGCAGATGGTCGCCCTGACGTTGCTGCGTGAGCTCGGGCCAGTGGTCACCGCGTTGCTGTTCGCCGGGCGTGCCGGCTCTGCGTTGACGGCCGAGATCGGCAACATGAAGTCCACCGAGCAGCTGTCCAGCCTCGAAATGATCGGCGTGGACCCGCTCAAGTACATTGTTGCCCCGCGCCTGTGGGCCGGTTTCATTTCCTTGCCGCTGCTGGCAATGATCTTCAGCGTGGTCGGCATTTGGGGCGGTTCGTGGGTGGCGGTTGACTGGTTGGGCGTCTATGACGGTTCCTACTGGGCCAACATGCAGAACAGCGTGACCTTCAGCGGCGATGTGCTTAACGGCATCATTAAAAGCATCGTTTTCGCCTTTGTAGTGACCTGGATCGCCGTATTCCAAGGCTATGACTGTGAGCCCACTTCAGAAGGGATCAGTCGCGCCACCACCAAGACCGTTGTGTACGCCTCGCTGGCGGTACTGGGCCTTGACTTCATTTTGACCGCCTTGATGTTTGGAGATTTCTGATGCAAAACCGCACTGTGGAAATCGGTGTCGGCCTTTTCTTGCTGGCTGGCATCCTGGCTTTACTGTTGCTGGCCCTGCGGGTCAGTGGCCTGTCGGCCAGCCCCACCGCCGACACCTATAAACTTTACGCGTACTTCGACAATATCGCCGGTTTGACGGTCAGAGCTAAAGTGACCATGGCCGGCGTTACCATCGGCAAGGTCACGGCAATCGATCTGGACCGCGACAGCTTCACTGGCCGGGTGACCATGCAGGTGGACAAGAAGGTAGATAATCTGCCGACTGACTCCACTGCATCTATCCTCACTGCGGGTTTGCTGGGCGAGAAGTACATCGGCGTCAGCGTGGGCGGGGAAACTGCCCTGCTCAAGGATGGTTCGACCATCCACGACACGCAGTCGTCGCTGGTGCTTGAAGACCTGATCGGTAAATTCCTGCTCAATACGGTCAATAAAGACGCCAAATGAGGAATCTGTTCATGATCTCTACCTTGCGACGTGGCCTGCTGGTATTGCTTGCAGCGTTGCCGCTGCTGGCCAACGCGGCAGGTTCTGCGCACGATCTGGTGCAGGACACGACCAGCAAGATGCTGGCCGACCTGACTGCCAACAAAGAGCAGTACAAGCAGGACCCGAGTAAGTTCTACGACGCGCTTAACTCGATCGTGGGCCCTGTGGTTGATGCCGAAGGCATTTCCCGCAGCATCATGACCGTCAAGTATTCGCGCAAGGCGACCCCGGCGCAGATGCAGACCTTCCAGGAAAACTTCAAGAAGGGCCTGTTCCAGTTCTACGGCAACGCGTTGCTTGAGTACAACAACCAAGGCATCACCGTGGACCCTGCCAAGGACGAGTCGGGCGACCGTACCAGTGTCGGCATGACCGTCAAAGGCAACAATGGCGCGGTCTACCCTGTGCAGTACACGCTGGAGAAGGTCAACGGTGAGTGGAAACTGCGCAACGTGATCATCAACGGCATCAACATCGGCAAGCTGTTCCGCGACCAGTTCGCAGATGCCATGCAGCGCAACGGCAACGACCTGGACAAGACCATCAATGGTTGGGCCGGTGAAGTGGCCAAGGCCAAGGAAGAAACCGACAAGCAAGCTGCCGGGAAGTCCGCACAATGACCGAGTCGGCTGTTCGTCTCGGCGACGCCGGCGAGTTGTTCCTCAGCGGCGTGCTGGACTACCGCACCGGGCCTGACCTGCGCAAGCAGGGCCAGGCGCTGATCAAGACCAGCACCGCGCCTGCACTGGTGCTCGATTGCTCGGCGGTGACCAAGTCCAGCAGCGTTGGCTTGTCGTTATTGCTCTGTTTTATCCGTGATGCCGAGGCGATCAAAAAGCCGGTCAGCATCCGTGCAATGCCCGAGGACATGCGGGAAATTGCCGAGGTTTCCGGCCTGAGCGAGCTGTTGGCGCATCCTTAATCGCCATTATCCATAAAGCCCCCCGTCAGAGTCCTGCTATGCGGGGTTCGCAGGCGCGGGGCTTTTTTGTATGATGTGCGACCCGTGCGCACTGGGCGCCGATAGAGGTTGAGCATGCAGGCCCTAGAAGTTAAGAGCTTCCTTGAAGGAAAGCTGCCGGATACGAACGTAGAAGTTGAAGGCGAAGGCTGCAACTTCCAGCTGAACGTGATTAGCGATGAACTGGCGGCATTGAGCCCGGTCAAGCGTCAGCGGCAGGTCTACGACCATTTGAGCCCATGGATCACCGATGGCAGCATCCATGCGGTCACTATGAAATTTTTCAGCCGCGCGGCCTGGGCCGAGCGCACCTGAGCCCCCAAGGCGTCGAGATTCTTATGGATAAATTGATTATTACCGGCGGTGCCCGCCTTGATGGCGAGATCCGCATTTCCGGTGCGAAAAACTCCGCTCTGCCGATCCTGGCGGCGACCTTGCTGTGCGATGGCCCGGTTACCGTGGCCAACCTGCCGCACCTGCACGACATCACCACCATGATCGAGCTGTTCGGTCGCATGGGCATTGAGCCGGTGATCGACGAGAAACTGGCCGTCGAAATCGACCCGCGCACCATCAAGACCCTGGTCGCGCCGTACGAGCTGGTGAAAACCATGCGTGCCTCGATCCTGGTACTGGGCCCGATGGTTGCCCGTTTCGGCGAAGCCGAAGTGGCACTACCTGGCGGTTGCGCCATCGGCTCGCGTCCGGTCGACCTGCACATCCGTGGCCTCGAAGCCATGGGCGCGACCATCGACGTCGAAGGCGGCTACATCAAGGCCAAGGCGCCGGAAGGCGGCCTGCGTGGCGCCAACTTCTTCTTTGATACCGTCAGCGTGACCGGTACCGAGAACATCATGATGGCCGCTGCCCTGGCCAACGGCCGCAGCGTCCTGCAGAACGCCGCGCGCGAGCCGGAAGTGGTCGACCTGGCCAACTTCCTGATTGCCATGGGTGCCAACATCACCGGCGCCGGCACCGACACCATCACCATCGACGGCGTTAAACGCCTGCACTCGGCCACCTACAAAGTGATGCCGGACCGTATCGAGACCGGCACCTACCTGGTTGCCGCTGCCGTCACCGGTGGCCGCGTCAAGGTCAAGGACACCGATCCGACCATCCTGGAAGCGGTCCTTGAGAAGCTGCGCGAAGCCGGTGCCGAAATCACCACCGGTGAAGACTGGATCGAGCTGAACATGCACGGCAAGCGTCCTAAAGCCGTCAACGTGCGTACCGCTCCCTACCCGGCGTTCCCGACCGACATGCAGGCGCAGTTCATCTCCCTGAACGCGATTGCCGAAGGCACCGGTGCGGTTATCGAGACCATCTTCGAAAACCGCTTCATGCACGTGTACGAACTGCACCGCATGGGCGCCAAGATCCAGGTTGAAGGCAACACCGCCATCGTGACCGGCACCGAGAAGCTCAAGGGCGCGCCAGTGATGGCCACCGACCTGCGCGCCTCGGCGAGCCTGGTGATCTCGGCGCTGATTGCCGAAGGCGACACCCTGATCGACCGCATCTACCACATTGACCGTGGTTACGAGTGCATCGAAGAAAAACTGCAGATGCTCGGCGCGAAAATCCGCCGCGTACCGGGCTAGTTGCTGCTTGTAGTGAGCGGGCTTGCCCCGCGCCGCGGTGTATCAGGTATGTTTATGGCGCCCGACACACCGCAGCGCGGGGCAAGCCCGCTCACTACAGAAATTTGTTTAAAATCGAGGCTGTCATGGCCTCGATCTGTGTCTGGCGCCGTTTGCGACCGGACAGCAATAGCCTGATGAAGGACTGACGTTTCCCATGTTGACCATCGCACTGTCCAAGGGCCGCATCCTTGACGACACTTTGCCGCTTCTGGCTGAAGCGGGCATCGTGCCGACCGAGAATCCGGACAAGAGCCGCAAGCTGATCATCCCCACGACCCAGGACGACGTTCGCCTGTTGATCGTGCGGGCTACCGACGTGCCGACCTACGTTGAGCATGGCGCGGCCGACCTGGGTGTCGCCGGTAAAGACGTGCTGATGGAATACGGCGGCCAGGGCCTGTATGAACCTCTGGACCTGCGAATTGCCCTGTGCAAGCTGATGACTGCCGGCCGTGTCGGTGACGTTGAGCCTAAAGGCCGCCTGCGCGTGGCGACCAAGTTCGTCAACGTTGCCAAGCGCTACTACGCCGAGCAAGGTCGTCAGGTCGACATCATCAAGCTCTATGGTTCGATGGAGCTGGCCCCGCTGATCGGCTTGGCCGACAAGATCATCGACGTGGTCGACACCGGCAACACCCTGCGTGCCAATGGCCTGGAGCCTCAGGATTTCATCGCCGACATCAGCTCCCGCCTGATCGTCAACAAAGCGTCGATGAAGATGCAGCACGCCCGTATCCAGGCGTTGATTGACACCCTGCGCAAGGCAGTGGAGTCGCGACACCGCGGTTGACTTACCCGCGTAGCTGAAAGGCTGCGCCCGTCTATCCGCCTCATAGCCAGAATTCTCAGGTGCCCAAGCGGAAACGACTGCTAGTTTAGGGCGCCTGAGTTTTTGCCAATTCTATTGAGGCCCTCGCTATGACCACGTCCACTGCAATTGCCCGACTCAACGCTGCCGACCCGGATTTCGCCCATCATCTGGATCATCTGCTGAGCTGGGAAAGCGTGTCCGACGATTCGGTCAACGGGCGGGTGCTCGACATCATCAAGGCCGTGCGCGAGCGCGGTGATGCGGCGCTGGTGGATTTCACCCGTCAGTTCGATGGCCTGGACGTCAAGTCCATGGCCGACCTGATCCTGCCCCGCGAACGCCTGGAGCTGGCCCTGACGCGCATCACTGCGCCCCAGCGCGAAGCCCTGGAAGTGGCGGCGGCGCGGGTGCGCAGCTACCACGAGAAGCAAAAGCAGGATTCCTGGAGCTACACCGAAGCCGACGGCACTGTGCTGGGCCAGAAGGTCACGCCGCTGGACCGTGCCGGCCTGTACGTACCAGGCGGTAAAGCATCCTACCCATCGTCGGTACTGATGAACGCCATTCCCGCCAAGGTGGCTGGCGTGACCGAAGTGGTCATGGTGGTGCCAACTCCGCGCGGTGAAATCAACGAGCTGGTGCTGGCGGCGGCGTGCATCGCCGGTGTCGACCGTGTGTTCACCATCGGTGGCGCACAGGCCGTCGCGGCCCTGGCCTATGGCACCGAAAGCGTGCCGAAGGTCGACAAGGTGGTCGGCCCTGGCAACATCTACGTTGCCACTGCCAAGCGCCATGTGTTCGGCCAGGTCGGTATCGACATGATCGCCGGCCCGTCGGAAATCCTCGTGGTATGCGACGGCCAGACCGACCCGGACTGGATCGCCATGGACCTGTTCTCCCAGGCTGAGCATGACGAAGACGCCCAGGCGATCCTGGTCAGCCCGGATGCCGAGTTCCTCGACAAGGTCGCCGCCAGCATCAACAAGCTGATGCCGACCATGGAGCGCGCCGAGATCATCGAGAAGTCGATCAATGGCCGCGGTGCGCTGATCCTGGTGCGTGACATGGAACAGGCCATCGAAGTGGCCAACCGTATCGCGCCGGAACACCTTGAGCTGTCCGTGGCCGACCCACAAGCCTGGCTGCCGTCGATTCGCCACGCCGGTGCAATCTTCATGGGCCGCCACACCAGCGAAGCCCTGGGTGACTACTGCGCAGGCCCGAACCACGTGCTGCCGACCTCCGGCACCGCACGCTTCTCGTCGCCGCTGGGCGTGTATGACTTCCAGAAGCGTTCGTCGATCATCTTCTGCTCGCCGCAGGGCGCTTCCGAGCTGGGCAAGACCGCTTCGGTACTGGCCCGCGGTGAGTCCCTGAGTGCCCACGCCCGCAGCGCCGAATACCGCATCCTTGAAGAGAAGGGGAACTGAGACATGAGCAAATTCTGGAGCCCTTTCGTCAAGGACCTCGTGCCTTACGTACCCGGCGAGCAGCCGAAGTTGACCAAGCTGGTCAAGCTCAACACCAATGAAAACCCCTACGGCCCATCGCCCAAGGCGTTGGCCGCGATGCAGGCCGAGCTGAACGACAACCTGCGCCTGTACCCGGACCCCAACAGCGACCTGCTCAAGCAGGCCGTGGCCAAGTATTACGGCGTGGATGCCGGCAAGGTGTTCCTCGGCAACGGTTCCGACGAAGTCCTGGCGCACATTTTTCACGGCCTGCTCCAGCACGATCTGCCGCTGCTGTTCCCGGATATCAGCTACAGCTTCTATCCGGTCTACTGCGGCCTGTATGGCATCCAGTCGGCCCCTGTGCCGTTGGATGAGCAGTTCCAGATCCGGGTAGCGGATTACGCCAAGCCCAACGGCGGGATCATCTTCCCCAACCCGAACGCGCCCACGGGCTGCGTGCTGGCGCTGGATGCGGTGGAGCAGATCCTCAAGGCCAGCCCGGATTCGGTGGTGGTGGTCGATGAGGCCTATATCGACTTCGGCGGTGAAACCGCGATCAGCCTGGTGGATCGTTACCCGAACCTGCTGGTGACCCAGACCCTGTCCAAATCGCGCTCACTGGCCGGTTTGCGCGTGGGCCTGGCCGTGGGCCACCCGGACCTGATCGAGGCGCTGGAGCGGGTCAAGAACAGCTTCAACTCCTACCCGCTGGATCGCCTGGCGATTGTCGGCGCGGCGGCGGCGTTCGAGGACCGTGAGTATTTCGAGAAGACGTGCCAACTGGTGATCGACAGCCGCAACAAAGTGGTCGCGCAGCTGGAAGGCAAGGGGTTTGAGGTATTGCCGTCGGCGGCCAACTTCATCTTTGCCCGTCACCCCAAGCACGACGCGGCCGGCCTGGCGGCCAAGTTGCGTGAGCAGGGTGTGATCGTGCGGCACTTCAAGCAGGCGCGGATTGCCCAGTTCCTGCGGATCAGCATCGGTACGCCGGAGCAGAACCAAGCGCTGATCGACGGCCTGGGCGAGCTCTAACTACCACTGAAATAAAATGTGGGAGCTGGCTTGCCTGCGATAGCGGTGTATCAAACGACACCTATGTCGACTGTTACACCGCTATCGCAGGCAAGCCAGCTCCCACACTGATTTGCGTCTTAGCTGTTAGATCAACGGCTCATCCGACTTCTTGTTCTTCCAGCCATCATTGCCCGGCAGCAGCAGGTTCAAACCAATCGCCACCACCGCACACAGGGCAATGCCCTTGAGGCCGAAATCATCCGGGCCGGTGCCGGTGCCAACCAGCACACCGCCAATCCCGAACACCAGCGTCACCGACACAATCACCAGGTTGCGGGCTTCGCCCAGGTCGATCTTGTGGCGGATCAGCGTGTTCATCCCCACCGCGGCAATCGAGCCGAACAGCAGGCACAGAATTCCGCCCATCACTGGCACGGGAATGCTCTGCAGCAACGCGCCGAACTTACCGATAAACGCCAGGCTGATGGCAAAGATGGCCGCCCAGGTCATGATTTTCGGGTTGTAGTTCTTGGTCAGCATCACTGCACCGGTCACTTCGGCGTACGTGGTGTTCGGCGGGCCGCCAAACAGGCCGGCTGCCGTGGTGGCGATGCCGTCACCCAGCAGGGTGCGATGCAGGCCGGGTTTCTTCAGGTAGTCGCGACCGGTCACGCTGCCCACCGCAATCACGCCACCAATGTGTTCAATCGCCGGGGCCAGGGCCACGGGGACGATAAACAGGATGGCCTGCCAGTTGAATTCCGGCGCGGTGAAGTGGGGCAGGGCGAACCACGGCGCGGCGGCGATCTTTGCCGTGTCGACCACACCAAAGTAGAACGACATGGCAAAACCGACCAGCACGCCGGAGATGATCGGCACCAGGCGGAAAATGCCTTTGCCGAACACCGCCACGATCAACGTGGTCAGCAGCGCCGGCATCGAGATCATCATCGCCGTCTGGTAATGGATCAGCTCGCTGCCATCACCGGCCTTGCCCATCGCCATATTGGCCGCAATCGGTGCCATGGCCAGGCCAATGGAGATGATCACCGGGCCGATGACCACAGGGGGCAGCAACCGGTCGATAAATCCGGTGCCCTTGATCTTCACCGCCAGGCCCAGGAAGGTATAAACGAAACCGGCTGCCATCACCCCGCCCATGGTCGCGGCGAGGCCGAACTGGCCCTTGGCGAGAATGATCGGCGTGATGAACGCAAAGCTCGATGCCAGGAACACCGGCACCTGCCGGCCTGTCACCACCTGGAACAACAACGTGCCCAGGCCGGCGGTGAACAGTGCAACGTTTGGATCAAGACCTGTGATCAGCGGCATCAACACCAGCGCGCCAAATGCCACAAAGAGCATTTGTGCGCCAGACAGGATCTGGCGCCAAAGCGGGTCGTTGAATTCATCCTGCATGCTCACGCGTCCTTCTGCTTGGTGCCGAAGATCTTGTCACCGGCATCGCCCAGGCCCGGGATGATGTAGCCGTGCTCGTTCAGACGCTCATCAATGGACGCGGTGTAGATCTGCACGTCCGGATGGGCTTTCTCGACAGCGGCGATACCTTCCGGCGCGGCGACCAGCACCATGGCACGGATGTCCTTGCAGCCGGCTTTTTTCAGCAGGTCGATGGTGGCAACCATGGAACTGCCGGTGGCGAGCATCGGGTCGATGATCATGGCCAGGCGCTCGTCGATCTCTGGGACGAGTTTTTCCAAGTAGGTGTGTGCTTCCAGCGTCTCTTCATTGCGGGCCACGCCCACGGCGCTGACCTTGGCGCCTGGGATCAGGCTGAGGACGCCTTCGAGCATGCCGATACCGGCGCGCAAAATAGGCACCACGGTGATTTTCTTACCGGCGATCTTCTCGACCTGGACGGGACCGGCCCAACCGGGGATCTCGTAGGTTTCCAGGGGCAGATCCTTGGTGGCTTCGTAGGTGAGCAACGCTCCGACTTCCTGAGCAAGCTCACGGAAATTCTTCGTGCTGATGTCGGCGCGGCGCATAAGGCCGAGTTTGTGTCGGATCAGCGGGTGGCGGATCTCGCGAGTGGGCATGGGAAAGGCTCCGGCGGCGGGCAAAAAAACCGGCCTAGATTAATCTATCCGAGGGTGTTGTCCTATAGACATCTAGTACGTTAGTCCATTAAGGCTTGCTCGGAGCGCACGAGAAGCGTACCTTCGCCCGCTTTTCTTGCCACAGCACCCCCTTGGAGAGCGCCATGTCCGCTGATCTTGAGCATATCCGTCAAATCATGCGTGAGGCTGACTGCCTGTACACCGAAGCGCAAGTCGAAGCAGCGATCGCCGAGGTCGGCGCACACATTACTCGCGAAATGGCCGACACCAACCCGGTGGTCTTCTGCGTGATGAACGGCGGCCTGATTTTCGCCGGCAAATTGCTGACCCACCTGCAATTCCCGCTGGAAGCGTCCTACCTGCACGCCACCCGTTATCGCAACGAGACCAGTGGCGGCGACCTGTTCTGGAAAGCCAAGCCGGAAGTTTCGTTCATTGACCGTGACGTGCTGATCATCGATGACATCCTCGACGAAGGTCACACCCTGGGTGCGATCATCGACTTCTGCAAACACGCCGGCGCGCGCAAAGTGCACACCGCCGTGCTGATCGATAAAGACCACGACCGCAAGGCCCGCCCAGACCTGAAAGCCGATTACGTGGGCCTGCCCTGCATCGATCGCTACATCTTCGGTTACGGCATGGACTACAAAGGCTACTGGCGCAACGCCAACGGTATCTACGCCGTCAAAGGGATGTAAGCCATGACCCGCTTTCTTGATCAGACGCTGTTTGCCGAATTGGCCGAGAAAGCGGGCGCGAACCCCCGTGGCCGGACCCATCACAACTTCCACCAGATGGAAGAGCCCTGCCATCGCATGGCGGTTGGGCTGCAACCCAACACCTATGTGCCACCTCATCGGCACCTGAGTGCTGACAAGGCAGAAACGTTGCTGGTGCTTCAGGGCAGCCTGGGTTTGCTGGTGTTCAGCGAAACCGGCGAAGTGATTGCCAAGCGCGTGATGCGGGCCGGTGGCGACTGCTCCGGCGTGGATCTTGCGCCCGGGGTTTTCCATGGCCTGGTGGTGCTTGAGCCCAACACGGTGATGTTCGAATGCAAGGCCGGTCCTTATCGGCCGGTGGGCGAGGGCGAGCAGCCTGAGTGGGCGCCTCGTGAAGGCGATGCCGGCGTGGCCGAGTATCAACGCTGGATGCTTGCCCAGTTCGATTGAGCTACAGTGCTCGGCCACCTTCTCTGGAGCGGCCCATGAGCCTGTTGATACGCACTTGCGCCGCCCTGGCGCTGACCCTCAGCCTGCCGTTGGCGGCTGCGCCGGCGGTGATGCACAGCCAGTTTTTGCCGCCCGACGACCTGACTCTGCGCGCAGAGGCTGCCGACCAGCAGCAACTGCTGCAAGTGACCGAGTACGCGGTTGTCGTCGGCAACCAGCGTCAATCCACCCAGCAACCGATTCCGGTGACGTCGCCATTGATGATCCGCCTCAAGGGTAAATCCCTGAACAAGGGCGCGACCATCGCCCAAGTGGTGCTCAATTTCGATGCCGAAAGCAAAAGCCTCAAAAAGCCGGCCTACGACGACAAGACCAAAACCCTGACCTTGTCCTACCCCGTGGCCCAGTACCGGGTGATTGTCGACTTGCTGCGCAATGAGACGGTGTATGTGCAATTCCTCAGCTACGCCAATGGGCATGTTTGGGCGGACTTGCATACCGGCGCTGTTCGCGCCAAGTAATCAAGCGACGCAGCGGTCAGTGTAGGAGCTGGCTTGCCAGCGATAGCGGCGGATCATCTGGCCCATTTGTTACTGACCCACCGCTATCGCCGGCAAGCCAGCTCCTACAGGTGTGTTTGGTTGTTTTCGAAGGTGGTGTCCGGCAGGTAGACTTCAAGCCCCGTGTAAATGTCTGCAGGCTGGAGTCGGTAATGCGTAAAGATAAGAAACAGGTGATTGGTGACGAGATCGGCGACGACCAGATCAAATTGTTCCTGGACTTCGAACCGGTTGATGCGACGTCGCCGTCCCTGCACAAACTGATCAAGGCCTACCGTGGCCTGCGTATCGACGATTTCGAGCGGTTCCTGGGCTTCTTCAAGGAAGCGGGCCTGGACCTCAATGGCAAGGACGAGCATGGCCAGACCTTCGTCGACCTGATCAAGGACCAGCGCAACGCGGACGAGTACATCGAGCTGATCGAAAACGCTCGCGGCTGATTATCCGAGGCATAAAAAAACGCCCCGTTCTCATGCAGAGAGCGGGGCGTTTTTTATTGCGTCAACGCTTCAAGCGTAGCTCTCGGTCTCGGCGGCAGGCTCAACCAGCTCCAGGCTGATGTTGTTCTGCGCGTTGATCTTGCGATACAGCTCGGCGTCCGTTTCGAGGACTTTTTCCCGCGCCGGGAAGATCTCGTGCAGCTTGGCTGCCCACTCACCCGCGGCTTTTGCCGGGAAGCACTTCTCGATCAGTTCCAGCATGATCGAAACGGTCACCGAAGCACCCGGAGAGGCGCCCAGCAGGGCGGCCAGCGAGCCGTCCTTGGCCGCGACCAGCTCGGTGCCGAATTGCAGCACGCCGCCTTTCTTCGGGTCTTTCTTGATGATCTGCACCCGTTGGCCGGCCACTTCCAGGCGCCAGTCTTCGGCTTTGGCTTCTGGGTAGAAGCGACGCAGGGATTCCAGGCGCTGCTCCATCGACTGACGCACTTCGCTGACCAGGTACTTGGTCAGGTCCATGTTGTCACGGGCCACGGCCAGCATCGGGCCGATGTTGCCGGCGCGGATCGACATTGGCAGGTCAAGGAACGAACCGTGCTTGAGGAACTTGGTGGTGAAACCGGCGTAGGGCCCGAACAGCAGGGATTTCTTGCCATCGACCACGCGAGTGTCCAGGTGCGGCACGGACATCGGCGGCGAACCCACGGCGGCCTGGCTGTAGACTTTGGCCTGGTGGTGCTTGACCACGTCCGGGTTGTCGCAACGCAGCCACTGGCCGCTGACCGGGAAGCCGCCAAAGCCTTTGCTTTCTTCGATACCCGACGCTTGCAGCAGAGGCAGGGCCGCGCCACCGGCGCCGAGGAACACGAACTTGGCGTCCACTTCACGGCTGTTGCCGCTGTTGACGTCCTTGATGCTCACGGTCCAGCCGGCGCCGTTGCGCTTGAGGCCGGTCACGCGCTTGCTGTACTTGACCTGGGCGTCTGGCGAGCTGGTCAGGTGGCTGAGCAGCTGGTTGGTCAGGGCGCCGAAGTTCACGTCGGTGCCATTCATCACACGGGTGGCCGCGATTTTTTCGTCGAGCGGGCGGCCCGGCATCATCAGGGGCATCCACTCGGCCATCTCGCTGCGGTCTTCGGTGTAGTGCATGTCCGAGAATGCGTGGTGCTGGCTGAGGGTCTCAAAGCGCTTCTTGAGGAAGGAAACGCCTTTGTCGCCCTGTACGAAGCTCAGGTGTGGCACCGGGCTGATAAAGGACTTGGACGAGCCAAAGGTGCCCTTTTTGGTCAGGTACGCCCAGAACTGCTTCGACACCTCGAACTGGGTGTTGATGTGCACGGCTTTCTTGATGTCGATGGAACCATCGGCGGCCTGCGGCGTGTAGTTCAGCTCACACAGCCCGGCATGGCCGGTACCGGCGTTGTTCCACGGGTTGGAACTCTCCGCGGCACCCGAATCCATCAGCTCAACGACTTCCAGCTTGAGGCCGGGGTCGAGCTCTTTGAGCAGTACGGCCAGGGTGGCACTCATGATGCCGGCCCCTACCAGTACTACGTCGACTGCTTCGTTATGCGCCATTTAACGCGTCTCCAAAATCTGCAGCACCAAATTGACGGCATGGCTGCCAGGAGTGACGGGGCGGTTCACGTGTTGCCCCAGGTTACCCATGGCCAGGATCGCCATGTCCGATTCGCAATTCTTTGCACCTTCAGCACACGCTTCCTGCCGGGCTAATTTGCCTATGAACGCATTCATGGGCGCCTGTGGCAATTCGACTTATGGTCAAAGCGTGTGATTCGTGCAACCAATCCGTAGCGGACAGGCTCAAGCTCCGGTTGTTGAGGCGTGCTCGGTCCTGTGTGGTTGGGCTGTTCCAGACGCTGATGATGCTTGTACAAACGCCAAACTATTCATTTGCTCGCCACACTCTTGTGAAGTTGTGAAAACCCGTTTTTTTCACGCTCTTTTGAAGACGTGAACCTCAAAAAAGGGCTGCCCCAGCCTGGCACCTGGCCCGGTTACCTTGCCGACACGCGGCAAAAACGGGCAAACAACACAAGTGGCCGAGCGCAATGGCAGCTCTGGCAGATGCGATATAAAGAGGGGTGGTTTGCAACGAAAGCAGCAAGCACGCCAGCTCTATTCGATCTGTGTGGGCGGCTCTCTGTGGGCGATTGGGGAGTTAATACCGAGGCATTAACGATGCTGCGAGGCCCGATCAGGAGACGTCCTTATAATCGGGGGGAGATTGTAGCGAAGAACGCTAGGGAAATGGGCGTGTTTTATGACTTTTATTAAGGCTTTGGTCAGGAAGCCAGCGCGTGACGCGGGTGCCCGTGCGTCGCCATCGAATTCACCCGGGCGCTGGCCGGCAGCGGACGGTGCATCCAGCCCAGGTGGGTCTCTGCCACTTCCACCCAGCCTTCGCCGACGGGAGGCTGGCTGCACTGTTTGAACGCCAGGCAATGGCCGTGCACGTCAAGCAAGGCATAGTGGCGATGACGGGCGTTGGGCATGAACAGCGATTTGAGAAGGCGCATGGCTTTGTACCTATTTCGTTACATGCTCGAAGGTTGCCAGTGTGCCATGACATTGAAATGACGGATTTATGCAAAATTGTAATTTCAACCCGGCTTCAGCTGCCGTTCAGGATGGCTGGTGAGTGGCGTGCGAGCACCGTTATACTGCTGGCCTGTTTGCGCCTAGTCCTGGAGAAATGAGTATGTTGCAACGCCTGTTGTTCGGTTTGATCACTGTGACCAGTTTGACCCTGGTTGGCTGCGCCAACAGCCCGCAACAACTCAGCCCAGAGCCGAAAGTGACCTCGCAGTTGGCGCCTGTCGGGCATGGTCAGCCGGTGTCGGTGCGTGTGGTCGATGGCCGTCCGTCGCCTACCCTTGGTTCGCGCGGTGGCTTGTACCCTGAAACCGCTTTGGTTTCTGTGAATGCCCAGGACGTACTGCCCAAGCTTCAGGCTCAGGCGGAAGCCGCCGTACGCCTGCTGGGCTTCACGCCAAGCCCCAATGCGCCGGGTGCGCCGCAGCTGACCATCACCCTGGCCGAGCTGAAGTACCAGTCGCCTAAAGAAGGCCTGTACGTCACCGAAGCGTCCATTGGCGCCACCTTCAAATCCGACGTCACCGCCGGCACCCGCCGCTACAGCGGCCGTTACGGTGCGTCCCTGAACCAGCGTTTTGGCATGGCGCCGAACCAGGAAACCAACACCAAGCTGGTCAGCGATGTGCTGAGTGACGCCTTGACCCGCCTGTTCAAAGACCCAAGCATCGGCCAACTGCTCAGCTCGCAGTAACCGCTTATAAAAAAACCGGGCTCAGTGATGAGCCCGGTTTTTTTACGCCTGTAGCCTTCATGCAGCCGTTTCGACATAAAAGTCCAGCACACTCACGCCAGTGAGCAGGTCCTGCTCCGGCAGGTCGGCATGCTGGTGCCCGCCGAGCGCGCAATACACCAGCCAATGACGGTCTTGAACGTTGAAGGCGAGGCCGCCGACGAGTGCTTCCTGCTCATCGCTTTGAGCAATCAGATACAGCCGATCCTGGTTTTGCGCGTGCAGCATGACGAGCTCCCGAACGTTCGAAGGGCAACAGAGTGGCTTGTTAAGGTGACGTTCAGGTGACGATGTAAATTACTGGATACATTAGCCGTTAATGGGGGACGGAGCGGGTAGGCGCAGGAGGCGACTATCGTTCAGGTTTGTATCTGAACTGATACCTGGATACTGATTCACCGAGGTTTGCGATGGCGCTGCCCGCACTGTTGATCAATGCTGTTGCCTTGTTGGTGGCCTGCCCGGCTGCCGCGCTGTTGTTTATTACCCGCCTGCGCGAGCAGCGAGCGATGGCCGACCTGACCGCCCAAAGCGAAGATCGCGCGATCGACCAGCCCATGCTGTTTCTGGATGTGCGCACCGAACGGGCGCATCGGTTGGCTTACCGCATCGGGTTCGCCTGCCTGGGCCTGGCGCTGGCCGTTTCCTGGATCAGCACCCGCCTGTAAGAACACTGCAAAACAACTGTGGGAGCTGGCTTGCCTGCGATGGCATCGCCTCGGAGCCACTGATGCACCGAGGCGCCTGAATCGCAGGCAAGCCAGCTCCCACAGTTTGAATCGGTGTTTACAGAGGGATCCCCGCCTTCACCCGATACTGATTGCGCACGGGCGTTGCATATTGCACCACCAGGAACGGCCGGTGCTCGGCCGGGCACTCGTTCAAGCGTCGCTCCCATTCCGCCTTGGCCTTGGCCAGTTCATCCGCCGGGAATACCTCGGCTGCCGTCGGCACCTGCAATTGCGGGTCGGCGTCGCTCCACTGTGCGTAAGCCAGGTAATGCACCGGGAACAACCGATAACCGCCGAGAATCTGGCGGTCCATTTCCACCGCCAGCAACTTGGTGTCTTCGAAGCGCTCGGTGATCGGCGGTGCGAAGTTCACGTGCACGCGGCCCTTGTAGCCGGTGATGCCCAGCGCAATGCTCACGTCGTCTTCGCCCGGGGCCTTGCTGTAGGTGCCGGTGGTGGCGCGGATGTACAGCTCGCGGGCCTTGGCTGAATCACACGGGTCATATTCGTAGCTGATGGACACCGGCGTCAGGTTCAGCGATTGGATCACCTCGGCAAACGGCTCGTCCTTGCGGCTGACGTGGAACATCTTGAGGATCGCCGACTCAGTGCGATCATCCCCATCCTTGGCACGGCCTTCGGCCTGGGCGATCCAGATCGACGCACCGTCGTTGCGGATCGAATGGTTGATGTAGGCCGACAGCAATTGGTAAGCCGCCATCTTCTCCTTTCGCCCGGTGATCGAGCGGTGCACGATGAAGCTTTTGTTCAGGCGCATCAGGTCGCTGACAAACGGCTTTTGCAGCAGGTTGTCGCCAATGGCGATGCGCGGCGTCGGCAGGCCGGCGTGGTACACGGCGTAGTTGACGAAGGCCGGGTCCATCACGATGTCGCGGTGGTTGGCGAGGAACAGGTAGGCGGTGCCCGACTTGAGCTGCTCGACCCCGGTGTAGGTCACGCCGTCGGTCGCACGGTCGATGGTGTGGTCGACGTAATACTCGACTTTGTCCTGCAGCGTGGCCACGGTGGTGACGCCGGCGAACTCACGGCGCAGTTTGCGGGCGATCATCGGCTTGAGCAGCCAGCCCAGGGCGCCGGCAAAGCGCGGGAAGCGGAAGTGGGTCAGGATGTCCAGAAAGGCCTTGTCACTGAACAGACGTGCCAGCACTGCCGGGACTTCGCTGTCGTTGTAAGGTCGGATGGTATCGAATTCGCCCATCATGCTCTCTTGTTAGAAACGGCTAGGGTAAGTAAAGGAAATACCAGGGTGCGGCCCGAGTAATGGGCTCGGCCGAAAATAGCCCTGTAAATAGACCGGCGATTATACGCACAAGTCACCTTGGAGGCTGCGATGCTGGAAAACGCGACGTACGATTGTCCTTATTGTGGTGAAGCGGTTGATACAACGGTGGACCTGTCCGGAGGGGATCAGACCTACATAGAGGACTGCCAGGTGTGTTGCAAGCCGATCGTTTTTAATCTGCAGGTCCACGGGGATGAGTGGATGCTTGAAACCCGTACTGAAAACGACTGACAGGTACGCCCATGCAGCGAATCTACGAACCGGAAAACCTGATGGAGGGCGAGCTGCTGCAGCAGATGCTCGCCAGCGAGGGCATCGAGGCGCACCTGGTGGGCCGCCATTTGCTCGGCGGCACCGGTGAACTGCCGATTTTCGGGCTGCTGGGCCTGGAAGTGGACAACGACCGCGCCGTCTACGCGCGCGAGTTGATCACCGCCTATATCGGCGCCCAACCCATGCCCGGTGATGAACCCGACAGCTTCCCCGACGTGCTGGTCTGTTAGGCTGTCACTCGGTTTACCCCAAGAGTCGTGTTGCCCCATGTGTGGACGTTATGCACTGTTTCGCTGGAACCCTGCCTTTGCTGCCTTGCCGGGCTTTCCAGCCGACCAGCAAGCCCAGTGGAACATTTCCCCGAATGATTCGGTGCTGATCCAGCGCGCCACCGACGGCCAGCGCACCTTGGCCCGTGCGCGCTGGGGGCTCACGCCGCCTTGGCTGACGGACCTTTCCCGCACGCCCGCCCACGCACGCGCCGAAACCCTGGCCGAGCAGCCGATGTTTCGCGAGGCCTTTCGCCAGCGCCGTTGCCTGTTGCCCGCCAATGGCTTCTACGAGTGGCGCGGCACCCAGCGCAAGCGCCCGTATTGGCTGACGCCGGGGGAGGGGTCCACGCTGTTTTTTGCGGCGATCTGGGAAGCCTATCCGGTGCAGGAGCAAGTGTGGCTGAGCACCGCGGTGGTGACGCAGGCGGCACAGAGTCAGCGGCGGCCGCTGATCCTGGATGCGGCGGGGCAGGAGGCCTGGTTGAATCCGGAAACGCCGTTGCATGCCTTGCAAGCGTTGCTGGCCAGTGAGCCCTTCGCATTGCGCGAGCGGGTATTGGCCAATATGGTTAATGATCCCAAGCTCAACGGGCCGGAGTGCCTGACCCCGGCCTAGCGGTCGACTCCACTGGCCTCATCGCAGGCAAGCCAGCTCCCACACTTGATGTGTGAACACATTCAAATGTGGGAGCTGGCTTGCCTGCGATAGGGCGCTCAAGATCGCCGCAAATCTCAGACCTTGAACTGGTTGATCAGCCGCCGCTGCTGCTCCGCCAACTTGGTCAAATCCGCACTGGCCGCACTGGACTCATCCGCGCCGCCCGCCACTTCATTGGCCACCTGGCCGATATTGATCACGTTGCGGTTGATGTCTTCGGCCACTGCGCTTTGCTCCTCGGCCGCGCTGGCGATCTGGGTGTTCATGTCGTTGATCACCGACACCGCCTGAGTAATCGTCTCCAGCGCCTCGGCCGCCTTGGCCGCGTGTTGCACGCTTTCATCGGTACGGTTCTGGCTGTCTTCCATCACCCGCACCACGTCCCGCGTGCCCTGTTGCAGCTGCTGGATCATGGTCTGGATTTCTTCGGTGGCCTTCTGGGTTTTCTGCGCCAGGTTGCGCACTTCATCAGCCACTACGGCAAAACCACGGCCCTGCTCGCCGGCCCGCGCCGCCTCGATGGCGGCGTTGAGCGCCAGCAGGTTGGTCTGCTCGGCAATCCCGCGGATCGCAGTGAGGATGGCGTTGATGTTCTCGCTGTCCTTGGCCAGGGTTTGCACCACGCCTACGGCCTTGCCGATTTCCTCGGCGAGGGCGCCGATGGAGGTGGAGGTGTCGCGCACGATGCGCATGCCCTGGCTCGCCGCCTGGTCGGCATGGCTGGCGGCCTGAGCGGCCTGGGTGGCGTTGCGCGCTACGTCCTGCGCAGTGGCGGTCATCTCATGCACAGCGGTCGCGACCTGGTCGATCTCCACCATCTGTTTATGCACGCCCTGGTTGGTGCGAATCGCGATGTCGGCGGTGTGCTCCGACGAGTCGCTGACCTTCTGCACCGAACTCACCACCTGGGTGATCATGCCCTGCAGCTTGATCAGGAAGGTATTGAAGCCGCTGGCAATCGCGCCCAGTTCATCGGCGCGATCGCTGGTCAGGCGGCGGGTCAGGTCACCTTCGCCCTGGGCGATGTCGTTGAGCATGGCCACCATTTGTTTGAGCGGGCGGGCGATACCGTGGCCCACCAGCCAGATCACCAGCAAGCCGATGCCGGCGATCAGCAGGCCGACCATGGCCATGCCGAAGGTGTCAGTCTTGCGTTGGGCTTGCAGGTCGCTTTGCAGTTTTTGCGAGTCGGCCATCACCGCACTGAGCGGCAGTTGCAGCATCAGGGTCCAGCGGGCTTCTGCCTGGCCAATATTGAACGGCAGGAACAGCTCGATGTGTCCGTGTTCCTTGTCGATGTCGTAGCGCACTTCGCCGACTTTCAATTGGCTGAGGTTGGCCAGTTCGTTGCTGTCGAGCAGGTCGGTGGCTTTTTCACCGAGCTTGCTGGCGTCCTTGGTGTAAGCCACCAGGCGCCCGTTGCTGGAGATCAGGGCCAGTTCGCCAGCGCCGTTGTAGAGGTTCTGGTCGGCGCGGGTGAGCATTTCCTGGATAAAGTTCACCGACAGGTCGGCACCGACGATGCCCTGGAAGGTGCCGTCGATCATGATCGGTTCGATAAACGAGGCCAGCATCACCATGGCGTTGCCCACTTTATAAGGGGCAGGGTCGATGGCGCAGGGCTTCCTGGTTTCCTTGGAGCACAGGTAGTACTCACTGGCGCGCACGCCGGTGGAGAGGATGTTCTGGTCGTTGACGTCGGCCAGCTTGTCCAGGCCCAGGCTGCCATCGGCGTTGCGATACCACCAGGGCAGGAAGCGGCCGTCAGCGGCCATGCCGACGATGGGGCTGTTGATGTAGGCGGCGTCATTGTGGTCGATCGCGTTGGGTTCCCAGCCGATGTAGGCACCGAGGATTTTCGGGTTGCGCACCACGGTTTCATGCAGCAGGCCGATCAGCTGTTCGCGGCCGATCTGCAGGGCTGGCTCGCCCTTGGCGTCTTTCATGCCGAGCAGAGCGTTGGTGGTGGCCAGGCCCTTGGCAGTCACCAGGGGGGCTTCCAACTCACGCTGGATCAGCGTGGCCTGGGTTTGCGCCAGGGTGGTGAGGCGTTGCTCGATGATTTGCTCGAACTGCGCCTGGGTGCGTTCCTGCACCATCTCCTGGGTGCGTGCGCCGGCAAACAAGGCATAGAGCACCAGCACTGCGACCACACTCAGCACGATGGCCCCGGTCAGTGCCGCGACAGAAAACTGAATCGACTTGAATTTCATGAACGCTCCGGACGCAGGGGGAGATTGGCTGCTTTTTTGTATCGGCCACGGGGTCGGGAGGCTTAAGGCTTGTCCTACAAAATAGTGCGGGGTGTCGCAAATGAGACTTTCGCTGCCGCAGTGGGCGTGTGGGATGTATCCGAAATTCAGCGGTTACACGTCTGGTGTATCTGGCGCCGATACAATTGACCGCCTACGATACGCGGCATGTTTTCAGGGAGCGTGTTCATGAAGAAGTCTTGGGCGGTAAGTGGGTTGGTTACGGCGTTGCTCATGGCGGGTTGCCAGGCGGTCAACACCACCAGCGGCGGCGCGGTGGGTGTTGAGCGCAAGCAATATATGTACAGCATGTTGTCGAGCCAGGAAGTCGACCAGATGTACGCGCAGTCCTACCAAAAGACCTTGACCGAGGCCAGTGGCAAGGGCGTTGTCGACAAGACCAGTGCCAATGCCAAGCGCGTGCAGGCGATTGCCAAGCGTTTGATTGTCCAGGTGCCGGCTTTCCGCCCAGATGCAGCGCAATGGCAATGGGAAGTGAACCTGATCAAGAGTGACGAGATCAACGCCAACTGCGGGCCGGGCGGCAAGATTTTTGTCTATAGCGGGCTGATCGAAACGCTCAAGCTGACCGATGATGAGTTGGCGGCGGTAATGGGGCATGAAATCGCCCACGCCTTGCGCGAACACAGCCGTGAAGCCATGTCCAAGGCATACGGTATCGAGATGGCCAAGCAGGGGGCCGCCGCGATCTTTGGCCTGGGTCAGGACAGCATGGCGCTCGGTGATGCAGCCGTTCAGTACGGCATGACCTTGCCCAACAGTCGCGCCAATGAAAACGAAGCTGACTTGATTGGTTTGGAGTTGTCCGCTCGTGCCGGCTACAACCCGAACGCAGCGATTACGCTGTGGAACAAAATGGCCAAGGCTTCGGAGGGTGCGCCTCCTGAGTTCATGAGCACACACCCGGCTTCCGACAGCCGAATCGCGTCGTTGCAGGCCGCGATTCCAAAAGTGATGCCGCTGTATCAGCAGGCCAAAAAATCCTGATGCTCCAGGTTCGCTGATGATCCAAATGTGGGAGCTGGCTTGTCGGATCGCCGCACCGCTGCGATAGCATCGGCTCGGTTCATCTGCTAGACCGAGTTGCCTGCATCGCAGGCAAGCCAGCTCCCACATTGGATTGGGTTTACAGATCTAGATCCAGCCGCTGCTCTGCATGGCCTTGTACACCGCCACCACGGCCAGGATGAAGAACGCCGTGGCTGCCAGTCGACGAATCAAGGTCAATGGCAGTTTTTCCGCCGCGAAATTCCCCGCCAATACCACCGGCACGTTGGCAATCAGCATGCCCAGGGTGGTGCCGATGATCACCAGCCACAACTCCGGGTACTGCGCCGCCAGCATCACCGTGGCGATCTGCGTCTTGTCACCGATTTCCGCCAGGAAGAACGCAATCAGCGTGGTCAGGAACGGCCCGAATTTGCGCGTGGTGCTGGCTTCGTCGTCGTCGAGTTTGTCGGGCACCAGGGTCCACAGGGCCGTGGCGCAGAAACTCGCCGCGAGGATCCAATGCAACACCGCATCCGAGAAGAAGCTGCCGAACCAGGCTCCCACGGCACCGGCCGCCGCATGGTTGGCCAGGGTCGCGGCGACGATGCCGGCGATGATCGGCCAGGGCTTGCGAAAGCGTGCGGCAAGGATGAGCGCGAGCAGTTGCGTCTTGTCGCCGATTTCGGCCAAGGCAACGATTGCGGTAGGTACGAGTAATGAATCCAGCATCAGGTAGGTTTCCAGGGGCGGGTCGACACGGCTATGACACGTACAGCCTTCCCGCCCCGGGTAAGGTGTGCGTGTCATAGGTCTTGTCAAACCCCGGTCCGTCTGTGCGGACTCCTGGGTCGCATACGCCATGGTCTGCTGACCAAGTATGTTGACGTATGCCGGACGAGCGTGGCGCTCGTGGGAGACTACTCCCCTAGGACGGAGCGGATTCTGCCTAGGCAAAACCCATTCGGCAAGCCTTCTTTTTCAAACGCTTGTCAGCCGCGCTTGGCACGGTAAATGCGGAAACCATTGCCTTCGGCCTTGATTGCGCACACGCCCAGATGCTCTTCGATCAGGGGTTGGTACTTGAGGAAGCTGTTGGCAACCAGGCGAAGTTCGCCGCCTTTTGCCAGGTGTTTCGCCGCTTTTCGCAGCAGGTTTTCCGTGGCGAAATAATCCGTGTGCACCCCGACATGGAACGGCGGGTTGCTCAAAATCGCGTTCAAACCCATCGGCGCGGCGTCGATTCCGTCACCGGTCAGCACTTCGGCTTCCAGACCATTGGCAGCCAGCGTCAGGCGGCTGCTGGCGGCGGCGAAGGCATCCACGTCGAGCAGGGTCACGCTGTTGTGCGGGTAGCGACGTTTGACCGCAGCCCCCAGCACGCCGGCGCCGCAACCGAAGTCCAGCAGGTGGCCGCTGGGCAGCTTGTCCAAATGCTCCAACAGCAATTCGGTGCCGCGATCCAGGCGCCCGTGGCTGAACACGCCGGGCAGGCTGACCACTTTGAGGGGGCCTTCGGCCAGCGGCACGTCGAACACCTGGGCCAGGCTTTCCAGCTCCACCGCGTGCGGGGCATTGGCCACGGTGACTTGCCACAACTGGCAGTGCCGCGCGTTATCCAGCTTGCGCGGCTTGCCAAAGGGGATCATCTGTTTGGCGGCACTTTCGATGCCGGCCTTTTTCTCCCCCACCAGAAACAGCTCGGCACCGGGCAGGCGTGCGGCCACGGCGTTGAGCAGGTAGTCGGTGAGGTCCTTGGATTTGGGCAGGAAGATCACGGCGGCATCGAACGCACGCTCGGGCACGTTCACGCCGAAGTGGCTGCGCTCGGGGAAGCGTGCGTCCAGGGCAGCCTGGTCGCCCGCGTGCCAGCTCCAGCCGTGGGCGTTGGGCAGGCGGCCGAGCAAGTCGTCGGCAGGCAACCCGACCAGCAGCAGGTTGCCTTGAAAAAGTTCGGCCTGACGAAGCAGTACTTCACTGCGCGGATCCATGGTCTGCTCCTTGAAAAGGGGCGCAGTTTATCAACTCACGACGCGCAACGGTGCGCCGCTGAAAAAGCCCCGGGCGTTTTCCGCCAGTTGGCCGACGATGCGCTGGCGTGCTTCGCGACTGCCCCAGGCGTTGTGCGGGGTGACGATCAACCGAGGAATGTCGCCGGCCAGCAGTGGGTTGCCGTTGACCGGCGGCTCCACGCTCAGCACATCGGTGGCCGCGCCGCCCAGGTGACCGCTGCGCAACGCATCGGCCAGCGCTTGTTCGTTGATCAAGCCGCCGCGTGCGGTATTGACCACAAACGCGCCAGGCTTGAGCAACGCCAGTTCACGGGCACCGATAAAGTCGCGGGTGTGTTCGTTGAGCGGGCAGTGCAGTGTCAATGCGTCCACTTGGGCTAGCAGCTCATCCAACGGCACGCGATCGGCGCGGGCAGGGCGCCCCGGAATCGCACCGAGCAGCACGCGCATGCCGAAGGCCTCAGCCAGGCGCGCTACCGCGCCGCCCAACTCGCCGTGGCCGAGCAGGCCGAGGGTCTTGCCTTCCAGCTCGACAATCGGGTGGTCCAGCAGGCAGAACTGCTTGGCTTGTTGCCACTTGCCGGCGCTGACATCCCGTTGATAGTCCTTCAAACGCGTGGCCAGGTTGAGCAACAGCATGATCGTGTGCTGCGCCACCGACGGCGTGCCGTAGCCCTGGCAATTGCTCACGGTGATGCCATGGGCACGGGCGGCGTCGAGGTCGACGTTATTGGTGCCGGTGGCCGACACCAGAATCAGTTTGAGTTCCGGGCAGGCCGCCAGGGTTTCGGTGCTGAGGGCGATCTTGTTGCTGATGACGACGTGGGCGCCCTGCACCCGTTCAACCACGTTCTGCGGGGTGGTGCCGGTGTACAGCTGCAATTCGCTGAAGCTGTCTCGCAGCTCGCTGAGGTCAAGGTCCCCCAGGTCCAGGGAAGGGTGATCAAGGAAGACCGCACGGCGATTGTTCGTCATCAACTGTACCTTTTGCGACAGGGTTTGAAGGCGTAATCTCCGGAGCCTATCAGATGAAATAATCAGTTACTTAATGGAGTGAGCATGTACGTCGCCGAGTTTTTGACCGTAGCCTTGATTCACTTGTTGGCCGTGGCCAGCCCCGGCCCGGATTTCGCCGTGGTGGTGCGTGAAAGTGTGACCCACGGCCGTCGCGCCGGAACCTGGACAGCGCTGGGTGTGGGCTCGGCGATTTTTCTGCATGTGGGTTACTCGTTGCTTGGCATTGGCTTGATCGTGTCCCAGTCCATCGTGCTGTTCAACGCACTCAAATGGGCGGCTGCGGCGTACCTGCTGTACATCGGCTTCAAGGCCTTGCGTGCCCAACCGGCCAAGCCACCGGTCGAAGGTGAGTTGCACCGCGAAGCGGGCGAGCGCACCCCGCGCGGTGCCTTTACCGCAGGCTTCGTGACCAATGGCTTGAACCCCAAGGCCACGCTGTTCTTCCTGTCGCTGTTCACCGTGGTGATCAACCCGCACACACCGCTGGCGATCCAGGCCGGTTACGGCGTGTACCTGGCGGTCGCGACGGCGCTGTGGTTCTGCCTGGTGGCCATGCTGTTCAGCCAGCAGCGCGTGCGCGCCGGGTTTGCGCGGATGGGGCACTGGTTTGACCGCACCATGGGCGCGGTGCTGATTGCGATTGGGGTGAAGCTGGCGTTTACCAGTATGAAATAACCCTGTGGGAGCCGGGCTTGCCCGCGATGCAGGCGACTGGGTGTTTCAGAAATACCGAGTTAAGGCCATCGCAGGCAAGCCAGCTCCCACATTGGATCTCTGCAAGGCTCCAGTAATGGCTCAAAGCTAGCATTCATTGGGCTCTGCAAATCATTCCTTTGGCTGATTTGGCTGAAACATAACGTCTCTAAAGTGCAGGTCTTCAAGCCAAGACCGTGCAGTCAGATAAGGGATTCGTATGTTGCAGACCCGTGTTATCCCGCCCGCCGAAGGCGCGTACCAATACCCGCTGTTGATCAAACGCCTGCTGATGTCCGGGACTCGCTACGAGAAAACCCGGGAAATCATCTACCGCGACAAACTGCGCTACACCTACCCCACCCTGATCGAACGGGTTGCCCGGCTGGCCAATGTGCTGACCGAGGCCGGGGTGAAGGCCGGCGATACCGTGGCAGTGATGGATTGGGACAGCCATCGCTACCTCGAATGCATGTTCGCCATCCCGATGATCGGCGCGGTGATCCACACCATCAACGTGCGCCTGTCGCCGGAACAGATCCTCTACACCATGAACCACGCCGAAGACCGCTTCGTGCTGGTCAACAGCGAATTCGTGGGGCTCTACCAGGCGATTGCCGGGCACCTGACGACCGTCGACAAGACCCTGCTGCTCACCGACGGTGACGCCAAGACCGCCGAGTTGCCAGGCCTGGTGGGCGAGTACGAAACCCTGCTGGCCGCCGCCAGCCCCGCGTACGACTTCCAGGATTTCGACGAAAACTCGGTCGCCACCACCTTCTACACCACCGGCACCACTGGCAACCCCAAGGGCGTGTACTTCACTCACCGCCAACTGGTCCTGCACACCATGGGCGTGGCGACCATCATGGGCAGCGTCGACAGCGTGCGCCTGTTGGGCACCAACGACGTGTACATGCCGATCACGCCGATGTTCCATGTACACGCCTGGGGTTTGCCGTATGTGGCGACCATGCTTGGCCTGAAGCAGGTCTACCCCGGCCGCTACGACCCCGAGTACCTGGTGGAGCTGTGGCGCAAGGAAAAGGTCACCTTCTCCCACTGCGTGCCGACCATCCTGCAGATGGTGCTCAATGCCAAGGCCGCCCAGGGCGTGGATTTTGGTGGCTGGAAAATCGTGATTGGCGGCAGTGCGCTCAATCGCACCTTGTACGAAGCTTCCAAGGCCCGTGGGATTCAGCTGACGGCCGCGTACGGCATGTCCGAGACCGGGCCGCTGGTGTCTTGTGCCCACCTCAATGAAGAACTGATGGCTGGCACCGAGGATGAACGTACCACCTACCGCATCAAGGCCGGTGTGCCCGGGCCACTGGTGGAGGCGGCGATCATCGACGCTGACGGTAACTTCCTGCCCGCCGATGGCGAGTCCCAGGGCGAGCTGGTGCTGCGTGCGCCGTGGCTCAGCGAAGGTTATTTCAACGAGCCACAGAAGGGCGCCGAGCTGTGGGAAGGCGGCTGGATGCACACCGGTGACGTGGCCACCCTTGATGCATTTGGCGTGATCGATATCCGTGACCGTATCAAGGATGTGATCAAAACGGGCGGGGAGTGGATCTCGTCCCTGGCCCTGGAGGACCTGGTCAGCCGTCACCCTGCGGTACGTGAAGTAGCGGTGGTGGGCATTGCCGACCCGCAGTGGGGCGAGCGTCCGTTTGCCTTGCTGGTGGTGCGTGATGGCCATGTGATAGGTGCGCGGGAGCTTAAAGAACACTTAAAACCGTTTGTTGAATTGGGCCACCTGAGCAAGTGGGCGATTCCGAGCCAGATTGCGGTTGTTACTGAAATTCCCAAGACCAGCGTAGGAAAGCTCGACAAAAAACGTATCCGCATCGACATCATCGAATGGCAGGCCAACAACAGTACGTTCCTGTCCACCCTGTGATCCCTTCCGCCGCGCCCGTTCGGGCGCGGCAATGCTCTATCTGGCGCCTTCACTTGTGATTTGCCGATTTTCAGCCATCCTTGCCCCGCCGACCTTCGTCGGCATGGCGAAAGGGTTGTGGCAGACGGGTTGGTGATGCAAATCACACTTTAGAGGGATCAAGCGATACCCCCTGCTGGCTATAGTCCTTCCCAGAGTTTTTCAAGGATGTTGCGCTTCGGGCCATGGGGGCTCGGTTGCCGTTCGGCATTGGAGTCGTTGTATTCCGGCCGTTACATGCATCTGTAAGAAAAAACTCACTGCCATAACAATAATGCACATGGAGTAGCGTCGATGACCTCAGTAAACCAGTTCTGGCGCCGGGCAAGACTGCCCTTGGCTGTCAGTCTCGCTTCTACGCTCGCCGGGCCCGCATTCGGCGTCAGTTTCAACATCGGTGAAATCGAAGGCAGCTTTGACTCCTCTCTGTCGGTGGGGGCGAGTTGGTCAGCGGCAGGTCGTAACAAAGACCTGATTGGCGTTAACAATGGCGGCAAGGGGTTGTCGCAAACGTCTGACGACGGCCATCTGAACTTTGATAAGGGTGATTCCTTCTCGAAGATCTTCAAGGGTATCCATGACCTTGAATTGAAATATGGCGATACCGGTGTGTTTGTGCGCGGCAAATACTGGTACGACTTCAAACTCAAAGACGATGACCTGGACTTCAAGAACATCAGCGACGACCACCGCCCAACGGGCGCGCGGTCTTCCGGTGCGCAGATCCTCGACGCCTTCGTCTACCACAACTATTCGATTGGCGATGAGCCAGGTTCTGTACGCTTGGGCAAGCAGGTGGTGAGCTGGGGTGAAAGTACCTTCATCGGTGGCGGTATCAACGCCATCAACCCGATCGACGTGGCCGCTTTCCGTCGCCCAGGGGCTGAGATCAAGGAAGGCCTGATTCCGGTCAACATGTTCTACCTGTCGCAGACGCTGACCGATAATGTGTCGGCTGAAGGCTTCTACCAGATTGGCTGGGACAAGACCGTTACCGACAACTGCGGGACCTTCTTCTCGCAGCCGGACATCATTACCACGGGCTGTAATGACAACTTGCGAGTGTTGAACAAGCGCTCGACGCTTCCGGCTGCAGCGTTGCCGGGTTTGGCTGCCCGTGGCGTCGATATAAACGAAGAAGGGGTGCTGGTACGCCGCGCGCCAAACCGTAATGCACGTGATGGTGGCCAGTACGGCTTCGCAATGCATTACAACTTTGAGCCGCTGGACACTGAATTCGGCGCTTACTACATGAACTATCACAGCCGCGCGCCGATCTTTAGTGCCACTGGTGCACCTCAGTCGATCTATAACCTCGCCCCCTTCTTGGGAACGGCTGCGCCTTTGGTGGTGGCAGGCAACTCGAAATACTTCGTTGATTACCCAGAAGATATCCACCTCTTTGGGTTGAGCTTCTCCACCACGTTGCCTACTGGGACGGCCTGGAGTGGAGAGGTTAGCTATCGGCCAAATGCGCCTGTGCAGTTGAACTCTACGGACATCCTGTATGCCGGCGTGGTGCCTTTGGGTGGCCCGGTGCTGGGCAACGCCTCGCTGTTGAAAGGCGTTCCCGGGCAGGACCTGGATGGCTATCGCCGTAAGGAAATCACCCAACTCCAAACCACGTTCACGCACTTCTTCGATCAGGTCATGGGCGCAAGCCGCCTGACGCTGGTAGGCGAAGTCGGCATGACCTACGTCGGTGGCCTGGAGAGCAAATCCAAAGTGCGTTACGGGCGTGACCCGGTGTTCGGCCCAGGCACATTGCCTAACGGTGCTTGCGCGGCACTCAACAACTCGACTGCACAAGGTGGTGGGTTGCCCAACGCCAGCAGCCTGAACACCAATTGCAACAACGACGGCTTCACCACCGCCACGTCCTGGGGCTACCGTGGGCGGGCCATCTGGGAATACCCGGATGTGTTTGCAGGCGTCAACCTCAAGCCTAACGTGGCCTGGTCCCACGACGTAAAAGGTTACTCGCCAGGCCCTGGCGGTAACTTCGAGGAAGGTCGCAAGGCTGTCAGCCTGGGCCTGGATGCCGAATACCAGAACACCTACACCGCGAGCCTGAACTACACCAACTTCTTTGGAGGGGATTTCAGCACCGTGGACGACCGCGATTTTATCGCCCTGAGCGTCGGCGTGAACTTCTAAGCACACACTCTTTTTGCAGTCTGTATTTCAGGAAGACCAGAACATGAAAATAACTAAAAGTCTGTTGCACGTGGGTGTGCTTGGGCTGTCGATCCTGGCGAGCAACGTCATGGCGGCAGTCTCGGCGGATGAAGCCGCCAAGCTGGGCACGACCCTGACCCCAATGGGCGCCGAGATGGCCGGTAACGCGGCGGGCACCATTCCGAAATGGTCGCCGCTGCCAACCAACGCTGGCGCCGTCGACGCCCGTGGTTTCCTGGCCAACCCGTACGCCAGTGAACAACCGCAGTTCACCATCACCGCGGCAAACGTCGAACAGTACAAAGACAAGCTGGCGCCAGGCCAATACGCGATGTTCAAGCGCTACCCGGACACCTTCAAGATGCCGGTCTACCCGACCCATCGCGGCGCCACCGTGCCAGCCGATGTGTTTGCGGCCATCAAGAAGAACGCCACCAATACCAACCTGGTGTCGGGCGGCAACGGCCTGGAAAACTTCGAAACGGCCATCCCGTTCCCGATCCCGAAAAGCGGCGTGGAAGTCATCTGGAACCACATCACCCGCTATCGTGGCGGCAGCGTGACGCGCCTGGTCACCCAGGCCACCCCGCAAACCAATGGTTCGTTCAGCCTGGTGTACTTCCGCGACCAGTTCGTGTTCCGCGACAAGATGAAGGACTACGACCCGAAAAACCCAGGCAACGTGCTGTTCTACTTCAAGCAGCAAGTGACCGCGCCGGCGCGTCTGGCCGGTGGTGTGCTGCTGGTGCACGAAACCCTGGACCAGGTGAAGGAACCGCGTTCGGCGTGGGTCTACAACGCCGGTCAGCGTCGCGTGCGTCGGGCACCGCAAGTGTCGTATGACGGCCCGGGTACTGCTGCTGACGGCCTGCGTACTTCCGACAACCTCGACATGTACAACGGTGCCCCGGACCGCTACGACTGGAAGCTTGAGGGCAAGAAAGAAATCTACATTGCCTCCAACAGCTACAAAGTCGACGATCCGAAGCTCAAGTACACCGACATCATCAAGGCTGGCCACATCAATCAGGACCTGGCACGTTACGAGCTGCGCCGCGTCTGGCACGTGGTCGCGACCTTGAAGGAAGGCCAGCGCCATATCTACGCCAAGCGTGACTTCTTCATCGACGAAGACACCTGGCAAGCCGCGGTGATCGATCACTACGACGGCCGTGGCCAACTGTGGCGCGTCGCCGAAGCCCATGCTGAAAACTACTACGACAAGCAAGTGCCGTGGTACGCCCTGGAAACCCTCTACGACCTGCAGTCCGGCCGCTACCTGGCCTTGGGCATGAAGAACGAAGAGAAACAGGCCTATGACTTCGGCTTCACCGCCACCACCAGCGACTTCACCCCGGCGGCCTTGCGCCAGGACGGCGTCCGCTAACCCACAGCAACATCCCCTGTAGGCGTTGGGCTTGTGTGGGAGCTGGCTTGCCTGCGATAGCATCACCTCGGTAGGTCTGATAGACCGAGGTGGCTGCATCGCGGGCAAGCCCAGCTCCCACATTTGTTTGTGTTGAGATTTTTTGTCGCAGTTCTTTTTCAGGCAAATGTTGCAAAGATCTACAAACCCGCCGCTTTTACCGCTAGTCTGCGGACATCTGCAATGCCGACAACAGCCTTCTACAAGAGCCCGGCGATGACTGATCTGTCCCGAATCCAAGGGCCTGCAAACGTCGTGATTCCGACCCTGGAAGCACGCTTTTTCAGGCCTCCGCTGCCTGACGGCTATGTGCTGCGGCCTCGCCTGTGCGAACGGTTGAGTGCCGGGTTGGAAGGGCGGTTGCTGCTGGTTAGCGCGCCGGCGGGGTTCGGCAAAAGTTCGTTGGCGGTGGAGTTCTGCCAGGGTCTTCCGGCCCATTGGCAAAGCCTGTGGCTGGGGCTGAGCCCCCGGGATAACGACCCCGGCCGCTTCCTCGAGCGCCTGCTCGACGGCTTGCAGCAATATTTCCCCCAGATCGGCGCCCAATCCCTGGGGCTGCTGAAAATGCGCCAACGCCACCAGCCGTTTGCCTTTGAAGAATGGCTCGATGGCTTGCTCGATGAGCTGACGCTGCACCTTTCCACGCGCGCGCCGTTGTTGCTGGTGCTGGATGACTACCACCTGGCTCAGGGTCCGGTGCTGGATCGCTGCCTGCAGTTTTTCCTCAACCATTTGCCCGACGGTCTGGTGGTACTGGTCACCAGTCGCCAGCGTCCGGATTGGCATCTGGCACGGTTGCGCCTGTCACGGCATCTACTGGAACTGCATGAGCAAGACCTGCGGCTGACCCACGATGAGTCGTTGGCTGTATTGGATCAGCACAGCAACTCTTTGCGTGGCGAGGCGCTGGATAACTTGATTCGGCGCAGTGAAGGCTGGGTGGCTGGCCTGCGTTTCTGGTTGCTGGCCGCCTCTGAGGCCGGCAATGAAGGTGCCTTGCCGCAGAACCTGCACGGCGGGGAGGGGCTGATTCGCGATTACCTGCTGGAAGAAGTCATCGACTGCCTGCCCGTCGAGGTCCAGGCGTTTCTCTACGACACTGCGCCCCAGGAGCGCTTTTGCGCCGAACTGTGCGATGCAGTGCGCGAAGCTCACGACAGTGCTGAAACCCTGCGCTACCTGCAGGCCCACCAGGTATTTTTGGTGCCGCTGGATGAGCAGGGTCACTGGTTTCGCTATCACCATTTGTTTTCCGACTTGCTGCGCACCCGTCGCGCAAAGAACGCCACATTGCCGGTGGCCAGCCTGCACCTGCGAGCGTGCCGCTGGTTCAACGCCCAGGGCCTGATCGATGAAGCGGTGGAGCAGGCCCTGCGCGCCGGTCACCTCGACGTGGCGGCGAATCTGGTGCAGAACCTGTCCGAAGAGCAACTGTTGGCCGAGCAGAACGTGGGCATGTTGCTGCGCTGGAAGATGGACTTGCCCGATAGCCTGCTGATCAGCACGCCGCGCTTGATCGTGCTGTACAGCTGGGCCCTGGGGCTGGCGTGCCAGCTGGATGCGGCGGAAGAATTATCCGGCTACCTCAGCCGCTTCCTGCCGGCGCCGTCGGCCACCGCGCAGAAGTCGATGCTGGCCCAGTGGCTGGCATTGAGCGGGATCATCGCCCGAGGGCGCGGGGATCGCGAACTGACCCAGCGCTATTGCAGCGAGGCCCTGGAAAGCTTGCCGCTCAAGCGTTATGGCCAGCGCTTGATGTGCCTGTCGACGCTCTCCAACCTGGCGATTGTCGATGCCGATTTGTGGCGTGCCCGTGGCCTGAACCGTGAATCCCTGGAGCTGGCGCAGCGCGTCGGCAACCCATTGTTTGAAGCCCTGGCTCATTACGATCGCGCCCGCGTGTTGCAGGCCAGAGGCGAAATCCTGCGTTCGCTCGATGAAGTGCGCCAGGGCTTGCAACGCTTGCATGGCCTGGCGCCCCAGCGGCTGTACGCCGTGCGAGCGCGGTTATCGCTCTACGAAGGCTATTTGCTGCTGGTGCGTTATCAGCCTGAAGCCGGCCTGGCGCGCTTGCGTGCCGGCCTGGCTGAAGCGCGTGCCTGCCGGGACATCAGTGTGCTGATCGGGCATTGCGTCATCGCCAACTTCGAGGGGCGGCGTAATGATTTCTCCAAGGCGTTCGCCGAGCTGGCCGAAGCAGAGCGCCTGATGCATATCTGGGACGTGCCGCCGATTTACTACCTGGCGATGATCACTTTGATCAAATGCGAACTGTGGCTGGCCCAGGGGCGTACCGACCTGGCCGATGCCTGGCTGGCGCGGCTGGGGCAGACCTACAACGGCGAGCATGCCGCCGCCGCGCCGGAGTTTCACCCTCACTTGCCGCAACATATCGGCCTGCAACAAGCCGCACTGGACGCCACGCGCCATCAGCCTACCGCCGCCCTGCAACGGCTCGATGAACTGGCGCAGCAGGCGCACAGTGATGGCCGCCAGATGATTGCCCTGATGGCGCTGACCCAGCAGGCGCATCTGCTGCTCGACAGTGGCCAGGAAACCAAGGCGCTGCCGGTGCTGGCTCGTGCCCTTGAAGCGGGGGCGGGAGGTGCGTTGCAGCCCTTCCAGCGCTTGCTGGAAAGCCACCCCGACTGGATGCGCGAGCAGCTTGGTAAAGACCCCCATGGCTTGCTGAATCAAAGCCTGCTGGGGCTGCTTCCGGTGGTTGCGGTTGTCGAAACCTCACCCAACCACGAAACCTTGAGCACCCGCGAACTGGCGGTGCTGCAACTGATCGCCCAAGGCTGTTCCAATCAGGAAATCAGTAACCGGTTGTTCATTTCGCTGCACACGGTGAAGACACATGCGAGCCATATCAACAGCAAGCTGGGCGTAGAGCGGCGCACGCAGGCGGTGGCAAGGGCGCAGGAGTTGCGGTTGATTGGCTAGGAAGGAGGCCGCCCAGTCTGGTTTACTGGTGCAATTATTCTGGCGAGCAGCGCCCGATAATGCCCACTTACTTGCACTTGAGGCCTTCTGATGCAACCTGAACTGCCGACGCTTATTCGCGAAACCTTCCCCGTCGGCCCGTTGCAGTGCAACTGCACCATCATTGGCGATCCGATCACCAAAAAAGCCATCGTGGTCGACCCAGGCGGCAATCATGAGCTGATCCTGGCCCGCCTCGACGCGCTGGGCCTCAAGGTGGTGAGCATCATCCATACCCACGCCCATCTTGATCATTTCCTCGCGTCCGGCCAGTTGAAAGAGAAGACCGGCGCTACCCTGCATCTGCACAAGGAGGATCAATTCCTCTGGGATAACCTGGAAATGCAATGCCAGATGTTTCGTGTGCCCTACACGCCGGTGCCGTCACCGGACCGCTGGCTTGAACACGAAGAGGAGTTGGCCTGCGGATGTGGTGTTGCGTTGCATACCCCGGGGCACACGCCAGGGTCGATGAGTTTCTGGTTTGCCGATGCCAAATTGTTGATCGCCGGCGACACCCTGTTCCGTCGTGGCGTGGGGCGTACAGACCTGTGGGGCGGGGACCAGGCGACTATCGTGCGGTCGATCAAGCAGCGCTTGTACACCCTGGATGAAGGGGCGACGGTGGTGGCCGGCCATGGTCCGGATACCCGTCTGGGCGATGAAATGCGTGAGAACCCTTTTGTGCGGGCATAAACGGCGAATCGGTGTTTTTTCGGATACCAAGTGGCAACCGTCCTACGCCACTTACAGAGAAAATGACAATCACCGTTCAGGTAGCGTCTGCTAGGGTTTTAGTGTGCTCACCTGTTGTAGAGCGGGAGCCTGCCGGGCAGGGAATTTTTGCCGTTTGTCGTGTTCCAAGCTCGGCACAGGTCCATTGCCAATGTCCTCTGCATCACAGAATGCAAAAGTAGGAGCTTCCTTCATGTTCACTTCGCGTCGTCTGCTTGTCGTTGCCACGGCTGTTGCCTTGTTGTCCGGCTGTGCGTCTCCTAATCCATACGATGGTAGCCAAGGACAGGCAAACGGCTCATCGGGTATCAGCAACACGGCCAAGTACGGCGGCCTGGCTGCACTGGCCGGTGGTTTGGCCGGCGCTGCCATCGACCATAACAACCGTGGCAAAGGTGCCCTGATCGGCGCTGCCGTGGCCGGCCTGGGTGGTGCAGGTTATGGCTACTACGCCGACCAGCAGGAAAAGAAACTGCGAGCCAGCATGGCCAACACCGGGGTTGAAGTTCAACGTCAGGGCGATCAGATCAAGCTGATCATGCCGGGCAACATCACCTTCGCGACCAACTCGGATGCGATCTCCAGCAGCTTCTACCAGCCGCTGAACAACCTGGCTAACTCGCTCAAGCAGTTCAACCAGAACACTATCCAGATCGTCGGCTACACCGACAGCACCGGCAGCCGCCAACTGAACATGGACCTGTCCCAGCGTCGTGCGCAGAGCGTGGCCAACTACCTGACGTCCCAAGGCGTGAGCCCGACCAACCTGAGCGCACGCGGTGCCGGCCCGGATAACCCGATCGCCAGCAACGCCGACGTCAATGGCCGTGCCCAAAACCGTCGTGTAGAGGTGAACCTGGGCCCTATCCCCGGTCAGCAATATGGCCAGCCTGCCCAACAGCAGCAACAGGCGCCACAGCAGAACAACCAGTTCCAGGGCAACCCGTACCAGCAGTACCAATAAACGCTGGTCACTAAAAAGGGCGCCGTGCAGTCAATGCACGGCGCCCTTTTTTATTGCCGGTTACATCAGTCGATGTATTCGAACAGCTTCACGATCTTCTGTACGCCCGACACGCCCTGTACCAGGTTAGCGGCGCGGGTGGCTTCTGCCTGGGTCAGCAGGCCCATCATGTAGACGATGCCGTTATCGGTGATCACTTTGATCCGCGAGCCCGGAATGGCGTTGTCAGTCAGCATCTGCGCCTTGATCTTGGTGGTCAGCAAGGCATCGTTGCTGATGGCCAGCAGCGTGATCGGGTCCATGACCTGCAGTTCGTTGTGCACCTTCTTCACGCGCTGCACGGTCGAGGCGGCTTGTTCGGCCTGGGCCTTGAGGTCGGCACGCGGTGTCTGGCCGGCCAGCAGTACTACGCCGTTGAAGCTGGTGACCACGATGCGCGAAGCGCCATTGCCCAGGTCGGTGGCGGCCTTGGCGACGTTGACTTCAACCTTGGTTTCGATCAGCGAGTCATCGATCTTGCTGCCGAAAGTGCGAGTGCCCTTGTCGTCCTGGATAGGGGTGTCACGTGTTGCAGTGATGGCCGTGCTGCAGCCGCTGATAGCGAGACACAGGGTGATGGCCAAAAGGCTGAGGCGGTTAACGGTCATTCTTCACTCCCAAACAGTTGGCTGTCGATCAGATCGCACAGGCAGTGGATCGCCAGCAGGTGGACTTCCTGGATACGTGCGGTGACAGTGGCCGGGACGCGAATTTCCACGTCCTCTGGCAGCAGCAATGACGCCATACCGCCGCCATCACGACCGGTCAATGCTACGACAATCATTTCGCGATCATGTGCGGCCTGGATCGCCTGAATAATATTGGCCGAGTTGCCACTGGTGGAAATCGCCAGCAAGACATCGCCGGGTTGGCCCAGGGCGCGGATCTGCTTGGAAAAGATTTCGTTGTAGCTGTAGTCGTTGGCGATCGAAGTGATCGTCGACGAATCGGTGGTCAAGGCGATGGCCGGCAGGCTCGGGCGCTCACGCTCAAAGCGGTTGAGCAGCTCCGAGGAGAAGTGCTGGGCATCGCCGGCCGAACCGCCGTTGCCGCACGAAAGCATTTTGCCCTCGTTGAGCAAGGCATTGACCATGACCTGACTGGCTTGCTCGATGTGCGGTGCAAGTACGTCCATCGCCTGTTGCTTGGTGTCGATGCTGGCCTGGAAAAGCTGGCGAATTCGGGATTGCATGTCCATCTGTGTGACCTTAAGTAGCGCGGCTGTTTGGCACAGGAATGTGCAGCCCGCAAAGCAAAGAGCAAAAGTGTGTGGTGAAGATGTCCGGTGAATCAGCTGTCGAAGGCATCTTTGAGCCAACTCAGATCAGCCTGACCAGACGGTGTGCTTTCTATGGCAACCACATCGAAACGGCAGGGGGAATCAGCCCAGCGATGCTCTTTTTGCAGGAAAAACTGCGCGGCGAGTATCAGCTTCTGACGCTTGCGCCCGTCGATACTGGCGAGCGCGCCACCCCATTGTGCGTGTTTTCTGTAGCGGACTTCGACGAATACTACTGTATCGCCGTCAAGCATGACCAGATCAAGCTCACCGCGTTTACACAACCAGTTCTGCGCCAGAAGGCGCAGACCCTGTTGTTGCAAGTGCTTCAGAGCTTGAAGTTCGGCATCCTTGCCGCTTTGTGCGCTGGACCGCTCGGGCATCAGCGCGGGGTGTCTGGCAGGCGCTGGATGTCGCCGCCCACGAACTTCGCCCATGGCATCTGGCGATCAACGCGCTGGTTGGCGTTGATGCCCAGGCTGCCCGACAGGCCGTCAACGCGGGTGTCCGGCAGTGCCTTGAGCTGGCCCAGGCGCGGCGCCAGGCGGTAGGCATCGACGCCCATCGCATACAGGCGGCCCAGGCTGCCATTGGCTTGCGGCCATTGTGCGGCGACCTGGTTGCGCAGCGGGTCGGTAGTGCTGAGCAGCCAAGGGGTTTCGCAGAACATGACGTTGGTCATGTCCAGGTACTGGTTCTTGTCGCCGCTCGCGCTGAACACGTGGGAGGTCGCGTACACCGGTACGTCACCGGCGTACTGGAAGTTCAGGGTCGGCTTGATCTGCTGGGCCA
Source organism: Pseudomonas sp. GW821-FHT09A09 (assembly GCF_059418405.1). Lineage (NCBI taxonomy): Bacteria > Pseudomonadati > Pseudomonadota > Gammaproteobacteria > Pseudomonadales > Pseudomonadaceae > Pseudomonas > Pseudomonas sp. GW821-FHT09A09. The sequence continues at coordinate 38,042 of NZ_JBWKPU010000011.1, read as the reverse complement.
GTTGCGGGGTCACGGCCAGGAAGATGAACTCGATGTCCTGACGGCGCGACGGCTGCGCCGCTACGTCGGTACCCACGGTGCTTTGCAGGCTCTTGGCGCGACCTTCGCTCTTGCGCAGTTGGAACAGGTCGGCGATCTGCTGGGCGAGTGCTACCGGCTGGTCGACGTACTCGACGCCGACGACGGTGCCGCCATTCGCTTCCCAATCCTGGCGGAAGGCTTTGTAGACACGCTCGCCCCACTCGCCACGCGGCACCATGGCGGCAGCGCGGTGCAGGCCGTCGGCGCGGGCACGACGCGAGACTTCGCGGGCTTCGTCTTCAGCCGCCAGGCCAAACTGGAACAGCTGCGCCGGGTTCTGGTCCGTTTCGCTGTAGTTCAGGGCCAGGGTGGTGATCGGCAACTGAGGGCGAGCGGCGAGTTGTTTGACCAGCGGCTTCTCCAGCGGGCCAACAACCAGTTGCACGCCGGCAGCCTTGGCCTTGGCATAGAAGTCGTCGAGGGAGGTCAGGCGCGAGCTGTCATAGAACTCGATGACCGGAGGTTTCTGCCCGGCCTGTTCGGCCTGGTAGTGAGCGGCCATGAAACCTTCGCGTAGCGCTTTGCCCACGGAGGCCAGCGGGCCGTCCTGTGGCAGCAGCAGGGCGATCTTGTTCAAGGGCTGGCTGGCCAGCTCCTTGAGCTTGGTCAGCGGCAATGGCAGTTCTACTGCGGCCGGGTGGCCTGGGTTTCGCGCGCGCCAGGTGTCGATGGCGGCCTGTTGCTGTTCCAGGGTTCCGGCGCCCTTGACCGCCTGGGCCAGGGTGATCCAACCGTCGAGGGTCGGGTTGCCGCTGGCTTGCAACTGTTCGGCCGGCAGGGCGGCAATCAGCGCCCAGATGGCTTCATGGTTGTTTTTTGCAGCATCGCCGCTGAGCAACGGGGCCATGGCCACGCGTTCACGAGCGGCTGCCAGGGTCTGGCCGTCAGCTTCATAAGCGCGGGCATGCACGGTGCCGGTGCGCACCTGCTGCTCTGCCGGCAGGTCACGCAGGCTTTGCAGGCTTGGGTGGCTCAAGGCGGTCAACGCGGCCTTGGGCTGGTTGCGCGCCATGGCCAGTTCGGCGGCCAGGGTGCTGGCAAAGACTTGCGCAGCTGGCTTGAGAACATCCAGCGGCACCTGTGCAAGGATCTGCGACGAGCGGGCCGGGTTGTTCTGCTTGTAGGCCATGTCTGCCGCACTCAGGCGCAGCAGGGCGGCCTTTTCTGGCGTCTTGGCGGTAGTAGCCTGTTCGAGCAGTTGCTCGATACTGGCATCCGGGGTCCGTGGAAGGTCGCCAAGGCTGGACGAGGGCGAGCTGGCGCAAGCGGCCAGCAAGGCAGCGAGGCAGAGGGCGGAGAGCAGCCGCAGGCAAGCGATCATGTAAGTGTTCCTGATACCGATCAAATTAGCGTGGAATTGTACCCAAGCACTGGCCCAGGCGCGATGTTACTGGCGTGAAACCGTCGATTTAGGTCGTGCAAATGTTGCTATTGGCGATCGGCGGCTGAAAAGGCATCGGCCGTGATGGCATATTTTCAATTCATCTACGCGCTACAATGGCGCTTTTGCCAACCATCGAGGTGTGCGTTTTGACTGCTCCAGGTCCTTTGAATTCCACTGCTGGCTCGCTTTTTGTCGTGGCGACGCCCATTGGCAACCTGGACGACATCAGTGCCCGGGCGCTGAAAGTGTTGCGCGACGTAAAATTGATCGCGGCCGAAGACACCCGTCACTCTCAACGCCTGATGCAGCATTTTGGTATCAGCACGCCATTAGCTGCCTGTCACGAACACAACGAGCGTGAAGAAGGCAGCCGCTTTATCGTGCGCCTGTTGGCCGGTGACGATGTGGCGTTGATCTCCGATGCGGGCACGCCGCTGATCTCCGACCCGGGCTACCACCTGGTTCGCCAGGCGCGGGCCGCTGGTATCAATGTAGTGCCTGTTCCGGGAGCGTGCGCACTGATTGCCGCGTTATCGGCAGCGGGGTTGCCTTCGGACCGCTTTATCTTTGAAGGTTTCCTGCCAGCCAAGGCGGTGGGGCGGCGTGCTCGCCTGCAGGCGTTGAAGGAAGAACCGCGCACCCTGATCTTCTACGAAGCCCCCCATCGCATCCTTGAATGCCTGCAGGACATGGAGTTGGTGTTCGGGGGTGAGCGCCTGGCGTTGCTGGCGCGCGAATTGACGAAGACCTTCGAGACCCTTAAAGGCCTGCCGCTTGAAGAGCTGCGGGCCTTTGTCGAGGGGGACAGCAACCAGCAGCGTGGCGAGTGTGTGGTGCTGGTGGCGGGCTGGGCCGCTCCCGAGAATGAAGACGCGGTCGGCAGCGAGGCCATGCGTATCCTGGATCTATTGCTCGCGGAGATGCCGCTTAAAAGAGCAGCGGCGTTGGCAGCGGAAATTACCGGTGTGCGCAAGAACCTCTTATATCAAGCTGCGCTGGATAAACAAAAAGGCGAATAGTTCCGGGGTTAAACCTGTATTCCGTCTGAACGTGATGGCCATTCTGAACTTTTATTACTTGTCCTAAGTCCGCCGTGCCGTTAACCTGCGCGGCGGAGAGTCGATTGGACAGTCGCTGCCCTCTATGAGAATTAGGGGGGGGAGGAAAGTCCGGGCTCCATAGGGCGAAGTGCCAGGTAATGCCTGGGAGGCGTGAGCCTACGGAAAGTGCCACAGAAAATAACCGCCTAAGCACTTCGGTGCCGGTAAGGGTGAAAAGGTGCGGTAAGAGCGCACCGCACGACTGGCAACAGTTCGTGGCTAGGTAAACCCCACTTGGAGCAAGACCAAATAGGGTCCCAAGGCGTGGCCCGCGCTGGGACCGGGTAGGTTGCTAAAGATGTCCAGTGATGGCCATCGTAGACGAATGACTGTTCAAGACAGAACCCGGCTTATAGATCGACTCTCCACCTTTTTTCCTTCTGTCCGAATCTCGAGCAGAAACCCGGTAGTAACGCAAGAATCCCTCCCTGCCGAATCATTGGCAGATGCATCTTCGTAATACCAAAAAAATCTTACTCTTAATAAATTACTTTAACTTTAAGCCATAGCTCTTTGAGCTATTTGCGTTTGCTGAGCCAAAAACATCGCCGAACTCTGGTTTCTCCTCCTTTTACGCTCCTAAATCTCCGTTCTGTAAGGCTTTTCCTTGAATCCGCGCCTTGACGGTGTGGTGGGCGCATTCCTATAGTGTGCGCAAGTGGCGGAAAGTGGCACAAAGTGGGTTTTTTGAACGTAAAACGCTAAAATTTGGAGAAACGCATCTGTGTTTCGCGGAGCTAACGCTATCAGTCTCGATGCAAAAGGCCGTCTCGCCATGCCGAGCCGGTATCGTGACGAGCTCATTTCGCGAAGTTCCGGACAGTTAATCATCACCATTGATGCCGTTGACCCTTGTTTGTGTGTTTACCCCCTCGATGAGTGGGAGTTGATTGAAACCAAGTTGCGCGCGCTGCCTTCATTGCGTGAAGAAAACCGCCGCCTCCAGCGTTTGCTGATTGGTAATGCCGTCGACCTCGAGCTCGATGGCAGTGGTCGTTTCCTGGTGCCGCCGCGTTTGCGCGAGTACGCCAGGCTGGATAAACGCGCAATGCTGGTGGGCCAACTGAACAAGTTCCAATTGTGGGACGAAGATGCCTGGGATGCTGTGTCTGCAGCGGACCTGGCTGCTATTCAACAACCGGGCGCCATGCCTGATGAACTGCGTGATTTGATCCTGTGACTATTGATAGCGGCTTTAACCACATCACCGTACTGCTTGACGAAGCCGTTGAGGCTCTCGCCGTACGCGCGGATGGCTGCTATTTGGATGGCACCTTCGGCAGGGGTGGGCACAGCCGGTTGATACTCAGCCAGCTCGGGTCCGACGGCAAACTCCTCGGGTTCGACAAAGACCCTCAAGCGATTGCCACCGGGCAAGCGCTAGCGGCCGAAGACGGCCGCTTTGTCGTTGTGCAGCGCAGCTTTGCCGAGCTGGGCGCCGAAGTGGCCGAACGTGGCATGGCAGGCAAGGTGGCCGGGGTTCTGCTCGATCTTGGCGTGTCTTCGCCACAGCTCGATGACCCGGAGCGCGGCTTCAGTTTCATGAACGACGGTCCGCTCGACATGCGCATGGACCCCACCCGGGGCATCAGTGCTGCACAGTTCATCGCCACCGCGCCGGTGGAAGAAATCGCCCGCGTCTTCAAGGAATACGGTGAAGAACGCTTCGCCGGCCGCATGGCCCGTGCCGTGGTCGAACGCCGCGAGATCCAGCCGTTTGAGCGCACCGCCGACCTGGCCGAAGTGCTGAAGGTCGCCAACCCAGCGTGGGAAAAAGGCAAGAACCCGGCGACCCGTGCGTTTCAGGGCCTGCGCATTCACGTCAACAACGAATTGGGCGATCTGGAGGCTGGCCTCGAAGCTGCCCTCGAGTCGCTGGAAGTGGGCGGTCGCCTCGTGGTGATCAGCTTCCACTCCCTGGAAGACCGCATCGTCAAACTGTTCATGCGTCGTCTGGTCAAGGGCGAGTCCGACAACCTGCCGCGCAACCTGCCGGTACGTTTCGAAGCCTTTGTGCCGAAAATCAAAATCCATGGCAAAGCGCAGTTCGCTTCCGAAGCCGAACTCAAGGCCAACCCACGTTCCCGTAGCGCTGTCATGCGTGTCGCGGAGAAGTTGCGGTGAGCAAGCTTTTCGCCAAGCCCCTCCCGGGCGGCAGCTTCTTCATGTTGCTGCTGTTTGTCGGCGTGCTGGTGTCCGCGATTGCGGTGTCCTACAGCGCCCACTGGAACCGTCAACTGCTCAATACCCTGTATGGGGAATTGAGCGTGCGTGACAAGGCGCAAGCGGAATGGGGTCGGTTGATCCTCGAGCAGAGCACCTGGACGGCCCACAGCCGTATCGAAGTGCTGGCCACCGAACAGCTGAAAATGCACATCCCGGGCGCGGCCGAAGTCCGCATGGTGGCGCCATGATGAAGCTCGAAGGCGCACTCTACCCATGGCGCTTCCGCGTGGTGCTGGGCCTGCTCGCGTTGATGGTGGGCGCGATTGCCTGGCGCATCATCGACCTGCAAGTGGTCGACCGCGACTTCCTGATCGGCCAGGGCGATGCCCGTAGCTTGCGTCACATTCCTATTCCTGCGCACCGCGGCCTCATCACCGACCGTAACGGCGAGCCCCTGGCCGTCAGTACCCCGGTGACGACCCTGTGGGCCAACGCCAAGGAATTGCAGGTGGCCAAGGACAAGTGGCCAGAACTGGCTGCCGCCCTTGGCCAGGACCCTAAGGCACTCGCCGAGCGCCTGGAAGCCCAGGCCAATAAAGAATTCATCTACCTCGTTCGTGGGCTGACTCCCGAGCAAGGCCAGCAAGTGCTCGACCTTAAAGTCCCTGGTGTCTATGGCATCGAGGAATTCCGTCGTTTCTACCCGGCCGGTGAAACCACCGCCCACATGGTCGGCTTTACCGACATCGATGACCACGGTCGCGAAGGTGTGGAGTTGGCCTACGATGAATGGCTCGCCGGGGTTCCCGGCAAACGGCAAGTCATCAAGGATCGGCGCGGCAGACTGATCAAGGATGTCCAGGTCACCAAAAACGCCAAGGCCGGTAAGCCCTTGGCGTTGTCGATTGACCTGCGCCTGCAATACCTGGCCAACCGCGAACTGCGTAACGCGATCATCGAGAACGGCGCCAAGGCCGGCAGCCTGGTGATCATGGACGTGAAGACCGGCGAGATTCTGGCGATGGTCAACCAGCCGACCTACAACCCGAACAACCGTCGCAACCTGCAGCCGGCGATGATGCGTAACCGCGCCATGATCGACGTGTTCGAGCCGGGTTCGACCATGAAAGCCATCTCCATGAGCGCCGCCCTCGAAACCGGCCGCTGGAAACCCAGTGACAAAGTCGAGGTGTACCCAGGCACCCTGCAGTTGGGCAAATACACCATTCGTGACGTATCGCGTACCGAAGGCCCAGTGTTGGATCTGACAGGTATCCTGATCAACTCCAGTAACGTGGGCATGAGTAAGGTCGCCTTCGATATCGGCGGCGAGACCATCTACCACCTGGCGCAAAAAATCGGCCTGGGCCAACCCACTGGCTTGGACTTCCCAGGTGAGCGCGTCGGCAACCTGCCGAACTACCGCGACTGGAAAAAAGCCGAGACCGCCACGCTGTCCTACGGCTACGGCCTGTCGGTGACCGCGATTCAACTGGCTCACGCCTTCTCGGTGCTGGCGAACAATGGCCGCATGGTGCCCCTGAGCCTGATCCATGTTGACGAAGCACCGAAATCGACCCAGGTGATTCCGGAAAACGTCGCCAAGACCATGCAAGGCATGCTGCAACAAGTGATCGAAGCGCCACGCGGTGTGTTCCGTGCCCAGGTGCCGGCGTATCACGTTGCGGGTAAGTCGGGTACTGCGCGTAAGACGTCGGTGGGCACCAAGGGTTACGCCGAGAACTCCTACCGTTCGCTGTTCGCCGGCTTCGGCCCGATGAGCGACCCACGCTACGCCATCGTCGTCGTGATCGATGAACCCAGTAAAGCGGGCTACTTCGGTGGCCTGGTATCGGCGCCGGTGTTCAGCAAAGTGATGTCCGGCACCCTGCGCCTGATGAACATCACGCCGGACAACCTGCCGCCGACCCAACAAGCGAACGCCGGACCACCGGCCGCTGCTGCAAAAGCCAATGGAGGGCGCGGCTGATGTCTCTTAGCCTAAACAAGATTTTTGCCCATGCCGGTCGTGATCTGCTCATTCGCGAGTTGAGCCTGGACAGCCGTAATGTACGCGCCGGTGACCTGTTCCTGGCGGTGCCCGGCGGTAAAGTTGATGGCCGCGCGCACATCGCCGACGCCTTGCAGCGCGGTGCGGCCGCCGTGGCCTATGAAGTAGAGGGCGCCACCGTTCTGCCGATCACCGACGTGCCGTTGATTCCGGTCAAGGGCCTGGCTGCACAACTGTCGGATATCGCCGGGCGTTTTTATGGCGACCCGAGCCGCCAGCTGAACCTGGTCGGCGTCACCGGCACCAACGGCAAGACCAGCGTGACCCAATTGATCGCCCAGGCCCTTGATCTGCTTGGTCAGCACTGTGGCATCGTCGGCACCTTGGGCACTGGCTTCTATGGCGCGCTGCAAAGCGGCCTGCACACCACGCCAAACCCGATTGCCGTGCAAGCGACCCTGGCCGACCTGAAAAAGGCCGGTGCCAAGGCGGTTGCCATGGAAGTGTCGTCCCACGGCTTGCATCAGGGGCGCGTTGCGGCGCTGGCCTTTGATGTGGCAGTGATGACCAACCTGTCCCGCGATCACCTGGATTACCACGGCACCATGGAGGCCTACGCTGCCGAGAAGGCCAAGCTGTTTGCCTGGAATGACCTCAAGTGCCGCGTGGTGAACCTGGATGACGAATTTGGCCGCCAACTGGCTGCCGAAGACCGCGAGTCGCGCCTGATCAGCTACAGCCTGGAAGATTCCAGTGCGTACCTGTATTGCCGTGATGCCCACTTCAATGACGAGGGTGTGCTCGCTACCCTGGTAACGCCGCAGGGCGAACATCATTTGCGCAGCACCTTGCTCGGTCGCTTCAACCTGAGCAACACCCTGGCGGCCATCGGCGCCTTGCTCGGCCTGGATTACGCCCTGGACGAAATCCTGCGCGTCCTGCCGAAGCTGGAAGGCCCGGTAGGTCGCATGCAGCGCCTGGGTGGCGGCAAGCAGCCGCTGGTGGTGGTCGATTACGCCCACACCCCGGATGCCCTGGAAAAAGTCTTGGTCGCCCTGCGCCCACACGCCAAGGGCAAGCTCCTGTGCCTGTTCGGCTGCGGCGGTGATCGCGATCGCGGCAAGCGTCCGCTGATGGCCGAGATCGTCGAGCGTCTGGCCGACGGTGTACTCGTCACCGACGACAACCCGCGCAGCGAAGACCCGAGCCAGATTTTCGATGACATCCGTGTCGGCTTCAAAGACGCCTCCCATGCGACCTTCGTTGCCGGTCGTGGTGCAGCCATCGCCCAATTGATCGCCAGCGCCAGTGCTGACGACGTGGTGGTGCTGGCCGGTAAAGGCCACGAGGACTATCAGGAAATCAACGGCGAGCGTCATGCCTTCTCCGATCTGGTCGAGGCCGATCACGCCCTGACCGCCTGGGAGGTTGCCCATGCTTAAAGCGATGACATTCAGCGAGCTGACCGGGGCCCTGTCCGCCCGTGTGCTGTCGAGCGATTGCAGCTTCGACGGCGTCAGTATCGACAGTCGCAACATCAAGCCGGGCCAGCTGTTTGTGGCGCTGGCCGGCCCGCGTTTCGATGGTCACGACTACCTGAATGATGTCGCCGCCAAAGGCGCCGTGGGTGCCTTGGTGCAGCGTGAAGTGGCCGATTCCACCTTGCCGCAGTTGCTGGTGGCCGATACCCGTTTGGCCCTGGGACAGCTGGGCGCGCTCAACCGCGCCGCCTTCGACAAGCCTGTGGCCGCCGTCACCGGTTCCAGCGGCAAGACCACCGTCAAGGAACTGCTCGCCGGTGTCCTGCGCACGCGCGGGCCGGTGCTCGCCACCCGTGGCAACCTGAACAATGATTTCGGCGCACCGCTGACCCTGCTCGAACTGGCCCCGGAACACACGGCGGCCGTCATCGAGCTGGGCGCTTCGCGTATCGGTGAAATCGCCTACACCGTGGCGTTGACCAAGCCTCACGTGGCAATCATCAACAATGCCGGCACCGCCCATGTAGGCGAGTTCGGAGGCCCGGAAAAGATCGTCGAGGCCAAGGGTGAAATCCTCGAAGGCCTCGATGCGTCGGGCACCGCTGTACTTAACCTGGACGACAAGGTCTTCGAAACCTGGCGTGTACGCGCTGCCGGGCGCAAGGTTCTGACCTTTGCCGTGCTCAACGCTGCCGCCGATTTCCATGCCTCCAATATCACCGTGGATGCCCGTGGATGCCCGTCTTTCACCTTGCACACCCCGCAAGGCAGTGAGCACGTGCAGTTGAACTTGCTGGGCAACCATAACGTCGCCAACGCCTTGGCGGCTGCGGCTGCGGCTTACGCCTTGGGCGTGTCGCTGTTCGGCATCGCCACAGGCTTGGGCGCGGTGCAGCCGGTCAAGGGGCGCACCGTCGCGCAACTGGCCAGCAATGGCATGCGCGTCATTGATGACACCTACAACGCCAACCCGTCCTCGATCAATGCCGCCGTTGACCTGCTCAAGACCTTCGCCGGGCGCAAAGTGCTGGTGCTGGGTGACATCGGTGAGCTGGGTGATTGGGCCGAGCAAGGCCACCGTGAAGTCGGTGCCTATGCCGCTGGCAAAGTCGACGCGCTGTACGCCGTCGGCACGAACATGGCCCATGCCGTCGACGCCTTCGGCCTCGGCGCGCGGCATTTTGCCAGCCAGGCAGAGCTGATCCAGGCGCTGGTCGCGGCTGAACAAGACAAACAGACAACCATTTTGATCAAGGGATCGCGCAGCGCGGTGATGGAAAACGTCGTCGCGGCCTTGTGTGGTTCAAGTACGGAGAAACATTAATGCTGCTGCTGCTGGCTGAGTATCTGCAACAGTTCTACAAAGGCTTCGCGGTCTTCCAGTACCTGACCCTGCGCGGGATCCTGGGTGTGCTGACCGCGCTGTCTCTGTCGCTGTTCCTGGGGCCGTGGATGATCCGCACCCTGCAGAACCTGCAAATTGGTCAATCGGTTCGCAATGACGGCCCGCAGTCTCACCTGTCAAAATCCGGCACTCCGACCATGGGCGGTGCGTTGATCCTGTCGTCCATCGGCATCAGCACCCTGCTGTGGGCCGACCTGCACAACCGCTACGTGTGGGTGGTGCTGCTGGTGACCCTGTTGTTCGGCGCTATCGGCTGGGTCGATGACTACCGCAAAGTGATCGAGAAAAACTCCAAGGGACTGCCGAGCCGCTGGAAATATTTCTGGCAGTCGGTGTTCGGCCTGGCCGCAGCGATCTTCCTCTACACCACGGCGCCAAGCGCGGTGGAAACCACCTTGATCATCCCGATGCTCAAGGACGCCAGCATTCCACTGGGCATCGGCTTCGTGGTGCTGACCTATTTCGTGATCGTGGGCTCCAGCAACGCGGTCAACCTGACTGACGGCCTCGACGGCCTGGCGATCATGCCGACGGTGATGGTGGGCGGCGCGCTCGGCATCTTCTGCTACCTGTCGGGTAACGTGAAATTCGCTGAATACCTGCTGATCCCTTACGTACCGGGCGCAGGTGAGTTGATCGTGTTCTGCGGCGCGCTGATCGGTGCCGGCCTGGGCTTCCTGTGGTTCAACACCTACCCGGCGCAAGTCTTCATGGGGGACGTCGGCGCACTGGCGCTGGGCGCGGCCCTGGGCACCATCGCGGTGATCGTTCGCCAGGAAATCGTGCTGTTCATCATGGGCGGTGTGTTCGTGATGGAAACCCTGTCGGTGGTCATCCAGGTGGCCTCCTTCAAATTGACCGGGCGCCGCGTATTCCGCATGGCGCCGATTCACCACCACTTTGAACTCAAGGGCTGGCCCGAGCCACGCGTGATCGTCCGCTTCTGGATCATCACCGTGATTCTGGTGCTGATCGGCCTTGCCACCCTGAAACTGAGGTAGAAACGAGTGTCCCTGATCGCTTCAGACCACTTCCGCATCGTTGTCGGCCTCGGCAAGAGCGGCATGTCCCTGGTTCGCTTCCTGGCGAACCGGGGCACGTCGTTTGCCGTGGCCGACACGCGGGAAAATCCACCGGAGCTGGTCACGCTGCGCCGTGACTATCCGCACGTGGAAGTGCGTTGTGGCGAGCTGGATGTCGAGTTTCTGTGCCGCGCCGATGAGCTCTACGTGAGCCCCGGCCTGGCCCTGGCGACACCGGCCCTGCAAGCCGCTGCGGCCCGTGGCGTGAAGCTGTCCGGCGACATCGACCTGTTCGCGCGTAACGCGAAGGCGCCGATCGTGGCCATCAGCGGCTCCAACGCGAAAAGCACCGTGACCACCCTGGTCGGCGAGATGGCGGCTGCGGCCGGCAAGCGCGTGGCCGTGGGCGGCAACCTTGGCACCCCGGCGCTGGACCTGCTCAGCGACGATGTCGAGCTGTACGTGATGGAGCTGTCGAGCTTCCAGCTGGAAACCACTCACGACCTCGGCGCCGAAGTGGCGACCGTGCTGAACGTGAGTGAAGACCACATGGACCGCTACAGCGGCCTGCCGGCGTATCACCTGGCCAAGCACCGGATCTTCCGGGGTGCCAGGCAAGTGGTGGTCAATCGCCAGGATGCCCTGAGCCGTCCGCTGATGGGCGAAGGCCTGCCGTGCTGGACCTTTGGCCTGGGCAAACCCGATTTCAAAGCCTTTGGCATTCGTGAAGAGAACGGCGAGAAATACCTGGCCTTCGAATTCCAGAACCTGATGCCCGTGCGCGAGCTGAAGATCCGTGGCGCGCATAACCAGTCCAATGCCCTGGCGGCGTTGGCGCTGGGGCATGCCGTGGGCCTGCCGTTCGATGCCATGTTGTCGAGCCTGCGCACCTTCGCCGGGCTTGAGCACCGTTGCCAGTGGGTGCGCGACTTGAACGGCGTGAGCTACTACAACGACTCCAAGGCCACCAACGTCGGTGCTGCATTGGCCGCTATCGAAGGCCTGGGTGCCGATATCGAAGGCAAGCTGGTGCTGATCCTCGGTGGTGACGGCAAAGGCGCCGACTTCAAAGACCTTAAAGGCCCTGTGGCTGCTCAGTGCCGCGCCGTGGTGCTGATAGGCCGTGACTCCGACCTGATCGCCGCCGCCCTCGGTGACGGCGTGCCGCAGGTACGTGCCACCTCCCTGGACGATGCCATCGCCCAGTGCCACGCCCTGGCCCAGCCCGGCGATGCCGTGTTGCTGTCGCCGGCGTGCGCCAGTTTCGACATGTTCAAGAACTACGAAGAGCGCGGCCAGCTGTTCGCCCGCGGCGTGGAGGCCTTGGCATGAGCATAAACTTCCGTAACATCATCAAGCCCTACCCGTCGCCGATCATTACCGGCCGTGGCATCGACCTGGATTTCCCGATGCTCGCCGGTTGCCTCGCGCTGCTGGGCCTGGGCCTGGTGATGATCACCTCGGCGTCGTCCGAAGTGGCCGCGGTGCAGTCGGGCAACACCCTGTACATGATGATCCGTCACCTGGTGTACCTGGTGATCGGCCTCGGCACGTGCATCGTCACCATGATGATCCCAATCGCCACCTGGCAACGCCTGGGTTGGCTGATGCTGATCGGTGCGTTTGGCTTGCTGATCATGGTGATCCTGCCCGGCATCGGGCGCGAGGTGAACGGTTCGATGCGCTGGATCGGCTTCGGCGCGTTCAACGTACAGCCATCGGAAATCGCCAAGGTGTTCGTGGTGATCTACCTGGCCGGTTACCTGGTGCGTCGCCAGAAAGAAGTGCGCGAAAGCTGGATGGGCTTCTTCAAGCCGTTCATCGTGCTGCTGCCCATGGCCGGCCTGTTGCTGATGGAGCCCGACTTCGGTGCCACCGTCGTGATGATGGGCGCTGCGGCGGCGATGCTGTTCCTCGGCGGCGTGGGCCTGTTCCGCTTCACCTTGATGGTGGTGCTGGCGGTGGCGGCCGTGACCATTCTGGTCCAGGCGCAACCCTACCGGATGGCTCGTCTGATCACCTTTACCGACCCATGGTCCGACCAGTTCGGTTCTGGCTACCAGTTGACCCAGGCGTTGATCGCCTTCGGTCGCGGCGAGTGGCTGGGCGTGGGCTTGGGCAACAGCGTACAGAAGCAGTTCTACCTGCCGGAAGCGCACACCGACTTCGTGTTCTCGGTGCTCGCCGAAGAGCTCGGCGTGGTCGGTTCGCTGTGCACCGTCGCACTGTTCGTATTCGTGTGTGTGCGTGGCATGTACATCGGCTTGTGGGCCGAGAAGGCCAAACAGTATTTCGCCGCGTATGTGGCCTACGGCTTGTCGTTCCTGTGGATCGGCCAGTTCCTGATCAACATCGGTGTGAACGTCGGCCTGCTGCCGACCAAAGGCCTGACCTTGCCGTTCCTCAGTTACGGCGGCAGTTCGTTGGTGATCTGCTGCGCGTGCCTGGGCTTGTTGCTGCGCATCGAGTGGGAGAGTCGAACCCACCTGGGCAGCGAAGAGATGGAGTTCAGCGAAAGCGACTTCGCCGAGGAGCCGACCCATGGGCGCTAATGTGCTGATCATGGCCGGCGGCACCGGGGGGCATGTGTTCCCGGCCCTGGCGTGTGCGCGGGAATTCCAGAGCCGTGGCTACACGGTGCACTGGCTGGGCACGCCCCGAGGCATTGAAAACGAGCTGGTGCCCAATGCCGGTTTGCCGCTGCACCTGATCAATGTTTCCGGCCTGCGCGGCAAGAGCAAGTTGTCCCTGCTTAAAGCACCGTTCGTGTTGCTCAAGGCGGTGTGGCAGGCGCGCAAGGTCATCCGTGAATTGAAGCCTGTGTGTGTGCTTGGTTTTGGTGGGTATGTGACCGGGCCGGGTGGTGTTGCCGCCAAGCTCGCCGGCGTGCCGGTGATCGTGCACGAGCAGAACGCCGTGGCCGGTACCGCCAACCGCCTGTTGGTGCCCTTGGCCGCCCGGGTGTGCGAGGCCTTCCCGAAGACCTTTGGTGCCTCCGACAAACTGCGCACGACTGGCAACCCGGTGCGCCCTGAACTGTTTATGGACATCGCCCGTGACGCGCTGGCAGGGCGCAAGGCGCACCTGCTGATCATGGGCGGTAGCCTGGGCTCCGAGCCCTTGAACAAATTGCTGCCCGAAGCGCTGGCGCAACTCCCTGTGGAATTGCGTCCGGAAGTCTTTCATCAGGCTGGCAAGCACCACGGTGAAGTCACCGCCACGCGTTATCGCGAGGCCGGTGTGGAGGCGAACGTACAGCCCTTCATCAAAGACATGGCCCACGCCTATGGCTGGGCCGACCTGGTGGTCTGCCGCTCCGGTGCGCTGACCGTCAGTGAACTGGCTGCCGCCGGTCTGCCGTCCTTGCTGGTGCCTCTGCCCCATGCCATCGACGATCACCAGACCCGCAACGCCGAATATTTGGCCGGGGAGGGCGCTGCCTTCCTGCTGCCGCAAAGAACGAATGGCGCCGCCGATTTGGCCGCACGCCTGACCGAGGTTTTGATGCAACCGGAACGACTCAACAGCATGGCGAGCACCGCAAGCCGCCTGGCCAAACCTGACGCAACCCGCACCGTGGTCGATATCTGCCTGGAGGTGGCCCATGGTTGAGAATCAGAAAGCCATGCCGCAACCCGAGATGCGCCGCATCCGTCGTATCCACTTCGTCGGCATCGGCGGCGTGGGCATGTGCGGTATCGCCGAAGTTTTGTTGAACCTGGGCTACCAGGTGTCCGGCTCCGACTTGAAAGAGTCGCCGGTGACCGACCGCCTGAAAACCTTTGGCGCGCAGATCTTCATCGGCCACCGCGCCGAGAACGCTGCCGAGGCCGACGTGCTGGTGGTGTCCAGCGCCGTGAACACCTCCAACCCGGAAGTGGCCACTGCCCTGGAGCGTCGCATTCCCGTCGTGCCACGCGCCGAGATGCTGGCCGAGCTGATGCGCTATCGCCACGGTATTGCCGTGGCCGGTACCCATGGCAAAACCACCACCACCAGCCTGATCGCCTCGGTGTTCGCGGCCGGTGGCCTGGACCCGACGTTCGTGATCGGTGGCCGCCTGAATGCAGCCGGCACCAATGCACAACTGGGCACCAGCCGTTACCTGATCGCCGAAGCCGATGAAAGTGACGCCAGCTTCCTGCACCTGCAGCCGCTGGTCGCCGTGGTCACCAACATCGACGAAGACCACATGGCCACCTACGACGGTGATTTCAACAAGTTGAAGAAAACCTTCGTCGAGTTCCTCCACAACCTGCCGTTCTACGGCCTGGCCGTGGTGTGCCTGGACGACCCGGTGGTGCGCGAGATCCTGCCGCTGGTCAAGCGTCCGACCGTGACCTATGGCTTCAGCGAAGACGCCGACGTGCGCGCCATCAACGTGCGCCAGGAAGGCATGCAGACCTTCTTCACCGTGCTGCGCCCGGACCGTGAACCACTGGATGTCTCGGTGAACATGCCGGGCAACCACAACGTGCTCAATTCCCTGGCGACCATCTGCATCGCCACCGACGAAGGCGTCAGCGATGAAGCCATCGTCGAAGGCCTGTCGCGCTTTGCTGGCGTGGGGCGTCGCTTCCAGGTCTACGGCCAGCTGCCGGTAGAAGGCGGCGACGTGATGTTGGTGGACGACTACGGTCACCACCCGACCGAAGTGGCGGCCGTGATCAAGGCCGTGCGCGGAGGCTGGCCTGAGCGCCGCCTGGTGATGGTCTACCAGCCGCACCGCTACAGCCGCACCCGCGATCTGTACGACGACTTCGTCAATGTATTGGCCGATGCCAACGTGTTGCTGTTGATGGAGGTCTACCCGGCCGGTGAAGAACCGATCCCGGGCGCCGACAGCCGCAAGCTGTGCAACAGCATCCGCCAGCGTGGCCAGTTGGACCCGATCTACATCGAGCGGGGTGTGGACCTGGCGCCGCTGGTCAAACCGCTGCTGCGTGCCGGCGACATCCTGCTGTGCCAGGGTGCCGGTGACATTGGGGGCCTTGCGCCTAAATTGCTGGCGAGCCCGCTGTTCGCTGCTGCCGAAAAGGGAGCGTCGAAATGATCACTGACTACGCCTCCCTGTTTTCGACTATTTCGCCTGCCGACTTCGGCCGCGTGGCCGTCCTGTTCGGCGGCAAGAGCGCTGAGCGCGAAGTGTCGCTCAAGTCCGGCAATGCTGTGCTCGAAGCCCTGCAAAGCGCCGGCGTGAACGCCTTCGGCATCGATGTGGGCGATGATTTCCTCGCTCGTTTGCAGGCTGAGAAGATCGATCGCGCCTTCATCATTCTCCACGGCCGTGGCGGTGAAGACGGCAGCATGCAAGGCCTGCTGGAATGCGCTGGCATCCCGTACACCGGCAGCGGCATCCTTGCGTCGGCACTGGCGATGGACAAGTTGCGCACCAAGCAGGTGTGGCACAGCCTGGGCATTCCAACCCCGCGTCACAGTGTTCTGTGCAGCGAAGACGATTGTATTTCTGCAGCCAAGGAACTGGGCCTGCCTTTGATCGTCAAACCTGCCCATGAAGGCTCCAGTATCGGCATGGCCAAAGTGAACTCGGCCGCCGAATTGATCGACGCATGGAAAGCGGCAAGTACCTACGATTCGCAAGTGTTGGTGGAACAGTGGATTTCCGGTCCCGAGTACACCATCGCCACCCTGCGTGGCCAGGTATTGCCGCCTATCGCATTGGGCACGCCCCACACCTTTTACGACTACGACGCCAAGTACCTGGCTTCCGATACCCAGTACCGGATCCCGTGCGGCCTTGACGCAACCAAAGAACAGGAGTTGATGGACCTCACGGCGAAAGCCTGTGAGGCGCTGGGTATCGCCGGTTGGGCGCGGGCAGACGTGATGCAGGATGACCAAGGGAATTTCTGGTTCCTGGAAGTCAACACCGCGCCAGGGATGACCGACCACAGCCTGGTTCCTATGGCAGCTCGTGCCGCCGGTTTGGACTTCCAGCAGTTGGTGCTGGCGATCCTTGCAGCCAGCATTGAGCCTCGAGGCTAAGCACATGAACGGCGCATCGCTTCGTCATCAGCCCCCACAAGCTCCCGGCCGCAAGCCGGTGCCCCGGGGTGCCAGCCGGATGGTGGCTAAAGAGCCGATGTCGGCGCGCCTGCCGAAAGCCAATTTTGGTTTCCTCAAGGCGTTGTTCTGGCCGGTGCTGCTGGTGGTGTTGGGCTTCGGAACCTACGAGGGCGCGCAGCGTCTGTTGCCGTATGCCGACCGGCCGATCACCAAGATCAGCGTGCAGGGCGACTTGAGCTACATCAGCCAGCAAGCCGTGCAACAGCGCATCGGCCCGTACCTGGCGGCGAGCTTCTTCACCATCGACCTGGCCGGCATGCGCTCGGAGTTGGAACAGATGCCGTGGATCGCCCACGCCGAAGTCCGTCGCGTATGGCCGGACCAGGTGACGATCCGCCTGGAAGAACAACTGCCCGTGGCCCGCTGGGGTGACGAAGCGCTGTTAAACAACCAGGGCCAGGCGTTTACGCCGCGTGAGCTGGCCAACTACGAGCACCTGCCGCAGCTGTTCGGGCCGCAGCGGGCGCAGCAGCAAGTGATGCAGCAGTACCAGGCCCTGAGCCAGATGCTGCGGCCGCTGGGCTTCTCCATTGCACGCCTGGAACTGCGTGAACGGGGTAGCTGGTTTTTGACGACCGGGGCAGGCAGTTCCGGCCCGGGCATCCAGTTGTTGCTGGGACGCGACCGCTTGGTGGAAAAGATGCGCCGCTTCATTGCCATCTATGACAAGACCTTGAAAGAACAGATTACGAACATTGCGAGCGTCGACCTGCGTTACGCCAACGGCCTTGCCGTCGGCTGGCGTGAACCGGCTGCGCCCACGGCAGCCCAACCCGCTGTCGCGAAGAATTAAGAAGAGGCAGGACCCATGGCAAACGTGCAAAGCGGCAAAATGATCGTCGGTCTCGATATCGGCACCTCCAAGGTGGTGGCGCTGGTCGGCGAGGTCGGGGAAGACGGCACGATCGAAATCGTCGGTATTGGCACGCATCCGTCCCGGGGCCTGAAGAAGGGCGTGGTGGTGAACATCGAGTCCACCGTGCAATCGATCCAGCGCGCCATCGAAGAAGCGCAGCTGATGGCCGGTTGCCGGATCCACTCGGCGTTCGTCGGCGTGGCGGGCAACCATATCCGCAGCCTGAACTCCCACGGCATCGTGGCGATCCGCGACCGCGAAGTCAGCTCGGCCGACCTTGAGCGCGTCCTCGACGCCGCCCAGGCCGTGGCGATCCCGGCAGACCAGCGCGTGCTGCACACCCTGCCGCAGGACTACGTGATCGACAACCAGGAAGGCGTTCGCGAGCCCCTGGGCATGTCGGGCGTACGTCTGGAGGCCAAGGTCCACGTGGTGACCTGCGCCGTTAACGCCGCACAGAACATTGAAAAATGCGTGCGTCGCTGCGGCCTGGAAATCGACGACATCATTCTCGAGCAACTGGCCTCGGCCTACTCGGTACTGACCGACGACGAAAAAGAACTGGGCGTGTGCCTGGTCGACATCGGCGGCGGCACCACCGACATCGCGATCTTCACCGAGGGTGCGATCCGTCACACCGCCGTGATCCCGATTGCCGGCGACCAGGTGACCAACGACATCGCCATGGCGTTGCGCACACCGACCCAGTACGCCGAAGAAATCAAGATCCGCTACGCCTGCGCCCTGGCCAAGCTGGCCGGTGCCGGCGAGACCATCAAGGTGCCAAGCGTGGGCGACCGTCCACCGCGCGAGCTGTCGCGCCAGGCCCTGGCCGAGGTGGTCGAGCCACGCTACGACGAACTGTTCACCCTGATTCAGGCGGAACTGCGCCGCAGCGGCTACGAAGATTTGATCCCGGCCGGCATCGTGCTGACCGGTGGCACCTCGAAGATGGAAGGCGCGGTCGAACTGGCCGAGGAAATCTTCCACATGCCGGTTCGCCTGGGCGTGCCCCATGGCGTCAAAGGCCTGGGCGACGTGGTGCGCAACCCGATTTATTCCACTGGCGTGGGCTTGCTGTTGTACGGGCTGCAAAAGCAGACCGACGGCATTTCCCTGTCGGGCCCGAGCATCCGTGACAGCTACCGCAGCGACGACGAAGCGAAAGCGCCGTTGTTCGAGCGTTTGCAGGCCTGGGTCAAGGGCAACTTCTAAGCGATTTACCGCAACACCGACACACCGCAGCACCGTTGTAAGCAGTAGGCGAAAAAACTAGAGAAATGAAAGGAGAGGGAACATGTTCGAACTCGTAGACAACATCCCCGCAAGCCCGGTCATCAAAGTGATCGGTGTCGGCGGTGGCGGCGGCAACGCTGTCAACCACATGGTCAAGAGCAACATTGAAGGCGTTGAATTCATCTGCGCCAACACTGATGCCCAGGCGCTGAAAAGCATCGGCGCGCGGACCATCCTGCAATTGGGCACCGCTGTGACCAAGGGCCTCGGCGCTGGCGCGAACCCGGAAGTCGGTCGTCAAGCCGCCCTGGAAGACCGCGAGCGTATTGCTGAAGTGCTGCAAGGCACCAACATGGTGTTCATCACCACGGGCATGGGCGGTGGTACCGGTACCGGTGCTGCACCGATCATTGCCGAAGTGGCCAAGGAAATGGGTATTCTGACGGTTGCAGTCGTGACCCGTCCGTTCCCGTTCGAAGGTCGCAAGCGCATGCAGATCGCCGACGAAGGTATCCGTCTGCTGTCTGAAAGCGTCGACTCGTTGATCACCATCCCCAACGAGAAGCTGCTGACCATCCTGGGCAAGGACGCAAGCCTGCTGTCCGCTTTTGCCAAGGCTGACGATGTACTGGCCGGTGCCGTTCGCGGTATCTCCGACATCATCAAGCGCCCAGGCATGATCAACGTCGACTTTGCCGACGTACGTACTGTCATGAGCGAAATGGGCATGGCCATGATGGGCACTGGCTGCGCCAGCGGTCCGAACCGTGCACGTGAAGCCACTGAAGCGGCCATCCGCAACCCGTTGCTCGAAGACGTGAACCTGCAAGGTGCACGCGGCATCCTGGTGAACATCACCGCCGGTCCTGACCTGTCCCTGGGTGAGTACTCCGACGTGGGTAGCATCATCGAAGCCTTCGCTTCCGAGCACGCCATGGTCAAAGTCGGTACCGTGATCGACCCGGACATGCGCGACGAGCTGCACGTCACCGTGGTTGCGACCGGCCTGGGTGCAAAAATCGAGAAGCCTGTGAAGGTCATCGACAACACCCTGCACAACAGCCAAGCCAGCCACGCCAGCCAAGCGGCTGCTGCTCCAGCGCCTGCGCGCCAGGAACTGCCGTCGGTGAACTACCGTGACCTGGACCGTCCGACCGTGATGCGCAACCAGGCTCAGGCCGGTGCTGCGGCGTCCCGTAGCCCGAATCCGCAAGATGATCTGGACTATCTGGACATCCCGGCATTCTTGCGTCGTCAGGCCGATTAATGGAATGTATCAGGGCTATGAAGGTGATTGGTGTTCAGCAAAGGTCTGGTCTGCTATTATCGCCAGCCTTTGTTGATACCAGTTCGCAATTTGCGCTCAAGCGGTCCAAGCCATGATTAAACAACGCACCCTGAAGAATATTATCCGTGCCACAGGTGTAGGTCTGCACTCCGGGGAGAAGGTATACCTGACCCTCAAGCCTGCACCTGTCGACACCGGCATCGTGTTTGTTCGTGCCGACCTGGACCCTGTGGTGCAGATTCCTGCTCGCGCGGAAAACGTTGGCGAAACCACGATGTCGACCACATTGGTCAACGGTGACGTCAAAGTGGACACGGTGGAGCACTTGCTCTCGGCCATGGCTGGCCTGGGCATCGATAACGCCTACGTCGAGCTCTCCGCGTCCGAAGTCCCGATCATGGATGGCAGCGCTGGACCCTTCGTATTCTTGATTCAATCTGCCGGCCTGGAAGAACAGGACGCAGCCAAGAAGTTCATTCGCATTCTGCGGGAAGTGACAGTAGAAGACGGCGACAAGCGCGCCACCTTCGTCCCGTTCGAAGGCTTTAAAGTGAGCTTTGAGATCGATTTCGATCACCCGGTATTCCGTGACCGCACCCAAAGTGCAAGCGTGGATTTTTCCAGCACTTCGTTCGTAAAAGAAGTCAGCCGCGCCCGTACCTTTGGTTTCATGAGTGACATCGAGTACCTGCGCAAGCACAACCTCGCACTCGGCGGCAGCGTTGAAAACGCCATCGTGGTCGACGCGGATGGTGTACTGAACGAAGACGGCCTTCGCTACGAAGACGAGTTCGTGAAGCACAAGATCCTCGATGCAATCGGTGACCTCTACCTGCTGGGCAATAGCCTGATAGGCGAGTTCAAAGGCTTCAAGTCGGGCCACGCCCTTAACAACCAGCTGCTGCGCAAGTTGATTGAGCAGACAGACGCTTGGGAAGTCGTGACCTTCGAAGATGCCAGCACCGCACCGATCTCTTACATGCGTCCCGTTGCGGCGGTGTAAGTAACAACTCTCTTTCTTTAGTTTTGAAAGGCCACCCTCGGGTGGCCTTTTTTTATGCCTGTAGTTCAGGTTTATGAAGATCAAAAATGTGGGAGCGGGCTTGCCCGCGAAGGCAATGTGTCAGCTACACATTTGTTGCCTGACACTCCGCTTTCGCGGGCAAGCCCGCTCCCACATTTGATTTCACAAGACTTGAAGTCTGCTTAAGACTCTAGTGCCGCAGCATCCACGATCCGGTTGCGCCCCGTGTGCTTGGCCTCATATAACGCCTGGTCCGCACTCAACAACAACGCTTCCAACGACACACGGCTGCGCTTGTTCCAGGTGCTCATGCCAATGCTCACCGTGATCGGCTGCGCATCACCCGCCATCCGAGGCAGACGCTCGACGCTGCAGCGAATGTGTTCGGCAATCACCCAGGCGCCCTTGGCGTCGGTATGTGGCAGCACCACCGCGAATTCCTCCCCGCCATAGCGCGCCGCCAAGTCGGCAGGGCGGCGGATGTTGTCGCCGATCACCTGGGCAACCCTGCGTAGCGCCTCATCACCGCCATGATGGCCATGGCGGTCGTTGAAAGCCTTGAAGTGGTCCACGTCGATCATCAGCAGGGTCAGCGGTTCGGTTGAGCGCTGTGCCCGGTCCCATTCCAGGCGCATGCGTTGGTCCAGTGTGCGGCGGTTCGCCAGGCCGGTCAGGGCGTCGGTGGCTGCCAGTTCTGACAGCACCTGTTCGGCGCGATGGCGGCGGCGCAGTTCCTTGCTCAGCATCCACGTCAGCCACAACAGCCCCGCGCACAGCACCCCGGTGGCCAGGCTGATCAGCACGGCGGCGCGCTTCCACTGTGCGAACACCTCATCGCTGGACAGCGCCACCGCCACGATCAACGGCAAGGTGCCCACGGTGGAAAAGGTGTACAGCCGCTCCTGTCGGTCGACGCTGGAGATGCCCTGGAAGCTGCCGTCGCGCTCCTTGAGCATGCGTGCCACGTTCGGGCGCTGGCTGAGGTCCTTGTCGACCATGTCCAGCTCCAGCATCGGTTGCTGCGCCAGCAGGATGCCCTGGTGATTGATCAGGTTGATGGTGCTGTTGCTGCCGATGTTCAGGCTGCTGAACAGCTGGTGGAAGTACGACAGCCGCATGGACGCCACCGCGACGCCCTGGAAGCGCCCATCCGCCGACGAGATACGCCGGCTGAACGCGATGCGCCACTGGTCATCGCAGATGCAGCGCGCCATGAATGGGCGGCTGATGTACAGGCCGATATCGGGCGCTGCCCGGTGCACCTGGAAATAATCCCGGTCGGCGAAGTTACCGGTCTTGGGCGTCAGCAGCGAAGAGTCGGCAATCACCTCGCCATTGGCATCCAGCAGCAGAATATCGCCCTTGTAGGGCGCAGCGGCGGAGCGATCGAACAGCACCAGGTGGCGAATACTCGCGGAGACGCCCTGCAGGTCATTGCGCTCGGTGGCGGCGATCAGGCCCTTGAGGGCCATGTCGTACAGTTCGACGTTGCGCAGCACATCGGCGTCGATCAATTGGGTGATGTTATTGGCGGTACGCTTGGCGGTCTGCAGGGTATTGGCGTGTTCGCGGACCAGCAGGGCCGCCACGATCGCCACGATCAGCAGCACCGTAAGGACGCTGCCCAGGATCAGCAAGCGTTCCGGGCGACGTGTAGGGCGGGGCAGGCTTGGACTCATCGGGCGTACTTCTGCTGCAAGGATGCCCATAGCGTAGCCCTTGAATCACCTTGCCGGGTAACGCCAATGGTCCCATTCAGCAAGCGCTGGCCTCTGCCACCCGGTTGCGCCCGCTGTGCTTGGCCTCGTACAGCGCCTGGTCGGCACTGAGCAGCAGCGCCTCCAGCGGCTGGCGGTGGCGTTTATGCCAGGTGCTCATGCCGATACTCACCGTGATCGGCCGTTCGGCGCCGGCCACGCGGGGCAGAAGCTCGATGCTGCTGCGGATGTGTTCGGCGATGACCCGGGCGCCCTTGGCGTCGGTATCGGGCAGCACCACCGCAAACTCCTCGCCACCATAGCGTGCGGCCAGGTCGGCGGGGCGACGGATATTGCTTCCGATCACCTGGGCCACCGTGCGCAGTGCCGCGTCGCCACCGTGATGACCGTGGCGGTCATTGAACGCCTTGAAGTGGTCCACATCGATCATCAGCAGGGTCAGCGGCTCGGTCGAACGCTGTGCGCGGTCCCATTCCAGGCGCAGGCGATCATCCAGGGTTCTGCGGTTGGCCAGGCCCGTGAGGGCATCGGTGGCCGCCAGTTCCGACAGCACCTGCTCGGCGCGATGGCGACGGCGCAACTCGCGGCGCAACATCCAGGTCAACCATAACAGGCCAATGCACAGCACCCCGGTGGCGCCGCTGGTCAACAATGCGGCGCGCTCCCAGGGCGCGAATACATCTTCACTGGCCAGAGCCACCACCACGATCAGCGGCAACTCGCCGACATTGCTGAACGTATACAGCCGTTCTGTACCCGAGAGCGATGAGATCGCGCGAAAACTCCCTTCGCCTTCATGCAGCATGCGTTTGAAGTTGGGCCGATCACTCAGGTCCTTGTCGATCATGTCGCGTTCCAGCAGCGGTTGCTGGGCCAGGAGAATGCCGTGGGTATTGAGCAGGTTCACCGAGCTGCCATTGCCGATGGTGAGCCGGTTGAACAGTTGATCGAAGTACGCCAGGCGCATGGTCGCCACCGCGACCCCGGCAAACTCGCCATTTGGCCCCGACACTCGGCGGCTGAATGCAATGCGCCAGACCTGGTCGCAATCGCAGCGAATCTTGAACGGGCGACTGATGAACAGCCCAACCTGGCTGTTGTTCTGGTGGGCCAGGAAGTAATCCCGGTTGGCGAAATTGCGCGGTGTCGGGTGCAGCGTCGAGGAGTCGGCGATGACCGCACCGTTGGCATCCAGCAACAGCACTTCGCCCTTGAAGGGCGCGGCGGTGGATTGATCAAACTGCACCAGATGCTGAATATCGGCTGACACATGCGCAAGGTCATTGCGCGTGGTCGCGGCGATCAACCCTTGCAGCGCCAGGTCGTAGAGTTCGACGTTGCGCAGCACATCGGCATTGATCAGTTGGGTAATGTTGGTGGTCGATCGCTTGGCGGCCAGCAGGGTGCTGTCATGTTCGCGGCTGAGCAGGGCAGCCACGATGATCACGATCAGGAGGACGGTGAAGCCACTGCCCAACATCAGCAACAGCTCTGAACGGGAGGGCAAGTTACGAGTACGGGGTTGACTCATCGCGCAGACTTCAACGGAGTAGATGCTGGCAGTTTAGTGCTGCGCGATGAAAATTAAATGATTGGTTAACAGGAAATCAGAATACGTTGATCGGGTAGTCCACGATCACCCGGTATTCGTCCACGTCCCGGTCCACCGCCGAGTAGCCATTGCCACCCCGGTTGGTCGCCCATTGCAGGCGTACCGCCAGGTCCTTGGCCTTGCCGCCCTGCACCACATATTTCAGGTCAATGTCGCGTTCCCAGTGCTTGGCATCCTTGCCATCGGCGCTGTACCAGGCACTGTAGCCACGGCTATTGGGGTCGACTTTGGTCAGGTCGGTCTTGCCGCTGATGTAGGACACGGCAGACGTCAGGCCGGGCAGGCCGAGGCCGGCAAAGTCATAAGCGTATTTGAGTTTCCAGGAGCGCTCGTTGGGGCCGTTGAAGTCCGAGTACTGCTGGGAGTTGTCCAGGTAGATGCTGTCGCCCTGGGTGATGTAGTCGAACGGCGTGTTGCCGTTCACCCGCTGGTAGGCGGCGGTAACGCTGTGGTTGCCCACGCCCACGGTGAAATGCAGGCTGTAGGTGTTGTTGTTGATCGCGCCCAGCAGCGATTGCCCGGTGTCCTGGGTGTGGTAGTAGTGCAGGCCTGGGTTGAGGCTGACCAGGTCGTTCAGGGCGTAGGTGTAGTCCAGGTCGTAGTAGTACTGGTGCCACACGTCCTTGAGTTCGGACGCATACAGGTTGCTGGTCAGGCCTGGAATGCCGCTGAAGGACACGCCGGCCCAGTCCAGGTGCTGGCTGTCGGCGTGGTCTGGCAGGGTGCCGTAGCTGGTGCCGATGCGACGGTGGCCGCTCTGGTTGTAGAGCTTGGTGAAGCTGGCCTGGCCGCCTTCGAACATCCAGCCATCGAAACTGTGGTTGGTCAGGCTCACACCGCGGAACGTCTGCGGCAGCATGCGGGTCATGCCGCCAGCGATCACCGGGTTGTTGAGGAACAGGTCGCCGGCTTTCAATTCGGTTTCAAACGCGCGCATTTTCAGCGTGCCGCCTGCGGTCGAAAACGACCCCGGGGCTTTGCCGTTGCCCGAGCCCACGGGCAGGATGCTGGAACCGTCGGTGCCGCCACCGCCGTCAAGCTTGAGGCCGAGCATGGCGTGGGCGTCCAGGCCAAAGCCGACGGTGCCCTGGGTGTAGCCGGATTCGAAGGTGCCGAGAAAGCCCTGGCCCCATTCCTTGCTGTCATCGGTGTGGATGTCGCGACGGTCGCGGTTCATGTAGTAGTTGCGGGTGTTGATCGTGAGGTGGGCGCCTTCGACGAAACCGTCGGCGGGGGTGGAGTCTGCCGCGTGGGCAAGAGGGGCAATCGTTGCTGCAATAGCGAGGAATAGCGGGGTGAACGTCAGCGAGTTCTTCACCGGTGGAGCTCCTTTGGGTCAATCAAAAACGGCCAATGTCGTGGGGGTGTGCCTGGCCTTTTTTTACGGCAAAAAAAAGCCGCTGAAGTCAGCGGCTTTGAACAGATTCCCAGTGTAGAGCCCTGGAAATAAGTCGAGGGGAATTCGGGTGAGCGGGAAGCTGCCTTGCCGTCTCGCTCATCGGTGCGTCAAATTAACGCAGGTGAGCGGTGCGATACAGAGTGTAACAAGATAATGACTGTTGCCCAAATCGCAACAGTTAGAGACGTGGAGGGCTTACCTGATACACCGCGATCCAAATGTGGGAGCTGGCTTGCCTGCGATGGCGGTGTTGAATTCACCGACGCTATCGCAGGCAAGCCAGCTCCCACATTTGGGCCAAGGTGTTTTGGGGCTATACCGGCAGGGTGATGCCAAAGGTATTGCCGCCGCCATCACTGCGCACAAACACATCCCCGCCATGCATCAGCGCAATCGCCTTGACGATGGCCAGCCCCAGCCCGTGATTGGCGCCGCTGTTGCTGCGCGAGGCATCCACCCGATAGAAGCGCTCGAACAGACGCGGCAAATGCTCGCTGGCAATCTCGTCACCCGGGTTGGTGACCCCGATCGCCACCTGATGATCCTGCATTTCAATGTTCACTTCGATGACCCGCCCGGGCGCGGTGTGCTGCACCGCGTTGCTGAGAAGGTTGATCAAGGCGCGGCGCAGGTGGGCTTTTTCGATGTGGACCAGGGCATCCCCGCGCACCCTCACTTTGACCTGGGCGTCTTCGAGGATGAAGTCCAGGTAATCGAGGGTGGTCGCCACTTCATCGGCCAGGGAGCTTTCGATCAGCTTGGTGGCCTTGCTGCCCTGGTCGGCGCTGGCGAGGAACAGCATGTCGTTGATGATCGAGCGCAGCCGTTCCAGTTCTTCAAGGTTCGATTGCAGCACCTCGAAGTAGTGCTCGGCCGAGCGCCCACGGGTCAGCGCCACCTGGGTCTGGCCGATCAGGTTGGTCAGCGGCGAGCGCAGTTCGTGGGCCACGTCGGCATTGAATGACTCAAGGCGCGAGTAGGCTTGTTCCACGCGGTCGAGGGTGGAGTTGAACGAGTTGACGAATTGGCTCAATTCAGGCGGCAGCGGCGACAAGTGCAGGCGCCCGGACAGTTTGGGCGGGGCGAGCTTCTGCGCTTCGTCCGAGAGTTTGCCCAGTGGCTTGAGGCCGATGCGCGAGACCCAGAACCCCAGCAGCGCCGCCAGCGCTACGCCGATACAGGCCAGGCCGATCAAGGCCATCAGCAGTTGGTGCTGGGTGGCGCGGAAGTTCTCGGTGTCGATGGCGATCATGAAGCGCAGGGGCGGGCGTTGTTCCTTGGCCGGGAACTGGCTCAGCAGCACCTTGAACGGGTACTCATGCCCGGGCAGGCGCAGGTCGCGCTTGCCGGTCGGCCCTTCGGCGAATGCGCGGATCTGGGCGTCGGGGTTGCCGTACTCGTACGTCGGGTCACTGCTCACCACCCAGAAGCGGATGCGCTTGTCTTCTTCGCCGAGCAGCTTGAGCTTGGCGGTGATCTTTGCCCAATGGTCCGGCGTGCCGAAGCGGTTCACCGACGACTCCAGCACGCTGTAGCGCGCGTCCAATTCGGCACCCGGCAACAACCCCAGGCCACGGTCCACTTGCTGGTACAGCGCGCCGCCGATCAGCATGAAGATCAACAGCGCCACCAGCGTGAACATGCCGCTCAGGCGCAGGGCGATGGAGTTAGACGACACTTCGGCTCTCCAGCACATAACCCATGCCGCGAATGGTGTGCAGCAGTTTCTGCTCGAACGGCCCGTCGAGCTTGGCGCGCAGGCGTTTGATCGCGACTTCGACCACATTGGCGTCGCTGTCGAAATTGATGTCCCAGACCATTTCCGCGATGGCGGTCTTGGACAGGATTTCACCCTGGCGCCGCGCCAACACGCTGAGCAGCGAGAACTCCTTGGCCGTCAGGTCCAGGCGCAGGCCGTTGCGGCTGGCCTTGCGGCTGATCAGGTCGATCCACAGGTCGGCGACGGTCACCTGCACCGGCTCATGGCCGCCGCTGCGCCGGGTCAACGCCTGCAGGCGCGCCACCAGTTCCAGGAACGAAAACGGTTTGCCCAGGTAGTCATCGGCGCCCTCACGCAGGCCGCGAATGCGGTCTTCGACGCGCTCGCGGGCGGTGAGCATGATCACCGGCGTCTGCTTGCGTGCACGCAAGGCGCGCAGCACACCAAAGCCATCGAGGCCCGGCAGCATCACATCGAGCACGATCACGGCGTAATCGTTCTCCAGCGCCAGGTGCAAGCCTTCGACGCCCTCACGGGCCACATCGACGGTGTAGCCTTGCTCGGTCAGGCCGCGGTGCAGGTAGTCCGCGGTTTTTTCTTCATCTTCAATAATCAGGACGCGCATGACACCGCCTCAGTGTGTGGTCGCCAACGCAGGCGCAGGTGTGGGCCGGTGGAAAAACTTTTCAAGGTACAAGTATATGACCGGCGTGGTGAACAGCGTCAGCGCCTGGCTCACCAGCAAGCCGCCGACCACGGCGATGCCCAGTGGCTGGCGCAACTCGGCGCCGGCGCCATAGCCCAGCATCAGCGGCAGAGCGCCGAGCAGGGCGGCCAGGGACGTCATGATGATCGGGCGGAACCGCGTGATACAGGCTTCGAAGATCGCATCATGAGGTGTCAGGCCACGCGTACGTTGCGCCTCCAGGGCAAAGTCGATCAACAGGATACCGTTCTTCTTCACAATCCCGATCAGTAGCACCAGGCCGATCAGCGCCATGATCGAGAAGTCCTGGCCCAGCAGCCACAACATGATCAGCGCGCCCAGCCCGGCCGAGGGCAGGGTCGAGATGATGGTCAGCGGGTGCACAAAGCTCTCATACAGCACGCCCAAAATGATGTAGACCGCCACCAGCGCCGCAAGGATCAGCCACGGCTGGCTGGCCAGTGAACTCTGGAACGCCTGGGCCGCGCCCTGGAAATTGCCGATGATCGAGGTCGGCATGCCGATCTCGTTTTTCGCCTGGTTGAGCAGGATCACCGCATCACCCAGCGCCACGCCGGGCGCCAGGTTGAACGACAGGTTGGCCGCCGGGAACATACCGTCATGGCTGATCGACAACGGGCCAACGGTGGGCGCATCGACGCTGGCCACCGCCGACAGCGGCACCATTTCATTGGTCAGTGGCGAGCGCAGGTAGAAGTAATTCAGGCTTTCGGCCTTGCCGCGCTGGCGGGTGTCCAGTTCCAGCACCACCTGGTACTGGTTGATTTCGGTCTGGAACTCATTGACCTGGCGTTGCCCGAAGGCGTCGTACAGCGCCTGGTCGACATCGGTGGCGGTCAGGCCGAAGCGTGCCGCCGCGCGGCGGTCGATGGTGATGTGGGTGATGCTGCCGCCCAGCTGCAAGTCGTTGGAGATATCGCGGAACGCCGGAATGGAGCGCAGCTTTTCGGTCAGGCGTTGGGTCCAGGTATTGAGCGTCGCGCCGTCGTTGCTTTTGAGCACATATTGGTACTGGCTGCGGCTGGGGCCCGAGCTGAGGTTGATGTCCTGGCCGGCGCGCAGGTACAGGACGATCCCCGGCACGGCGGCCAGCTTGGGGCGGATGCGGTCGATGAACTGGCTGGCGGACACGTCCCGGTCACCCCGGTCCACGAGGGAGATCCAGAAGCGGCCGTTGGCGATGGTCTGGTTGCTACCGGTGACGCCAACAGAGTGGGAGAACGCCCGCACGGCGGGGTCAGCCTTCATGATTTCGGCCAGCGCCTTGTGCTTGGCAACCATGTCGGGGTACGACACGTCCGCCGCCGCTTCGCTGGTTCCTAGGATGAAACCGGTGTCCTGCACCGGGAAAAAACCCTTGGGGATAAACACATAACCCGCCACGGCCAGGCCCAGGGTCAGCAGGAAAATACCGGCCATCGTGCGCTGGTGGGCGAGGGCGCGGCGCAGGTTCCGTTCGTAACCTGCCAGCAGGCGTTCGCCAAAGCCGGGTTTGTCGTGGGGGCGATGGCTCGGCGCTTTCATGAACAGCGCCGCCAGGGTCGGCGCAAGGGTCAGGGACACCACGACGGAAATCAGGATGGTCGATGTGGCGGTCAAGGCAAACTCCTTGAACAGCCTGCCGACCACACCGCCCATGAACAGCAGCGGAATAAACGCGGCCACCAGCGACACGCTGATGGACACCACGGTGAAGCCAATCTCGCTGGCCCCCTTGATCGCCGCCTCGCGCTTGTCCAGGCCGGTTTCGAGGTGGCGATGGATGTTCTCCACCACCACGATCGCGTCGTCCACCACAAACCCCACGGCCACCACGATGGCGACCAGGGTCAGGTTGTTCAGGCTGAAGCCCATCACGTACATCAGCGCAAAGCTGGCGACCAGTGACACGCCCAGCACGCTGGACACAATGACGGTGGCTGACCATTGGCGCAGGAAGATCGCCATGACCCCCACCACCAGCAGGATGGCGATCAGCAGGGTCATTTCCACTTCGTGCAGCGAGGCGCGGATGGTGGTGGTGCGGTCCATCAGCACGCTGACCTGGACCGAGGCCGGCAGCATGGCTTCCAGGCGCGGCATTTCGGCCTGGATGCGTTCTACGGTCTCGACAATGTTGGCGCCGGGCTGGCGGGTAATCACCAAGTTGACGCCGGGGGTGTCAACCGCCCACGCCTGGACGTAGGCGTTTTCCGAGCCATTGACCACCTTGGCCACATCCCGCAGCTGCACGGGTGCGCCGTTCTTGTAGGAGATGATCAGGTCGCCGTATTCATCCGGGTGAAACAGTTGGTCGTTGGTTGCCAGGGTCGACACGCTGTTCTTGCCGTACAGCGCGCCCTTGGCCAGGTTCAGGCTGGATTGCTGGATGGCCAGGCGAACATCCGCCAGGGTCAGGCCGATGGCCGCGAGCTTGTCGGGCGAGGCCTGTACGCGGATCGCCGGGCGTTGCTGGCCGGTGATGTTGATCTGGCCGACGCCGTCGACCTGGCTGAGTTGCCGGGCCAGCAGGGTTTCTACCAGGTCGCTCAACTCGGTACCGGGCATGTCATGGGAACTGACACTGATGATCAGCACCGGGCTGTCTGCCGGGTTGACCTTGCGCCAGGTCGGCAGGCTTGGCATGTCGCTGGGCAGCTTGCCGGCCGCGGTGTTGATGGCGGCCTGCACCTCTTGGGCGGCCGTGTCGATGCTCTTGTCGAGGGTGAATTGCAGGGTCAGCAGGCTTGAGCCGAGGGCGCTGCTGGAGGTCATCTGGGTCATGCCGGGAATGGCACTGAACTGCACTTCCAGCGGCGTCGCCACGGAGGACGCCATAGTGTCGGGGCTGGCGCCGGGTAGCTGGGCGGTTACCTGGATCGTCGGGAACTCGGCTTCCGGCAGCGGGGCGATAGGCAGTTTGGGGAACGCAATCAGCCCCAACAGCACCAGGGCAAATGTCAGCAGCAAGGTGGCGACCGGGCGGTCGATGCACCACGCGGAAACCGACCCCCGCGACGTCATGGCTGCACCTTGGCGTCAGCGGTCTGGATCACCTGCGGTGGCTCTTTGAGAATCTCGACCTTGGCACCGGACTTGAGGCGCGACTGGCCATCACTGACCAGCACGTCACCGGCCTGGATGCCCTTGAGGATATTGAATTCGCTGTCCTGGTACACCACCTGCACCGGCACGATGTCCACCTTGTCGCCATTGACGCGGTACACGAAGTGCGAGTCCAGGCCTCGCTGCACCACGGTTGGCGGCACGGCCAGGGCGTTGCGGTCGAGGGCGGTCTGGATCTTGATCGTCACCAGCTGGCCCGGCCAGAGCTTCTGCGTGTTGTTACGGAACTCGGCTTTGGCGCGGATAGTGCCGGTGGTGCTGTTGATCTGGTTGTCGATCAGGCTCAGGCGGCCTTCGCCCAGCAGCTCGCTGTGTTCACCTTCGGTATCGGCACCGAGAAAGGCGTCGACGCTGGCCGGGTGCTCGGCGGCGATCAGCCCCTGCAAGGTCGGCAGCATTTGCTGTGGCAGGGAAAACTCCACGGCGATGGGGTCGATCTGGGTGACCGAGAACAACCCTTGGGTGTCGCTCATGCGCAGAAAGTTGCCCTCGTCCACCGTACGAATGCCGACGCGGCCAGTAACCGGGGAACGAATCTGCGTGTACGAAAGCTGAACCTGGGCCGAGTCGATCGCGGCCTGATTGCCTTGCGCCGTGGCCTTCAACTGGTTGACCAGAGCCTGTTGCTGGTCGTAAGTCTGCTTCGACACGCCATCGTCGATGCTCAATTCCTTGTAGCGCTTGAGGTTGACCAACGCCACTTGCAACTGCGCCTGGCTCTCGCCCAACTGTGCCTTGGCCTGGTCGAGGCTGGCGCGGATCGAACGGTCGTCGATGGTGGCCAACAGGTCGCCGGCCTTGACCAGTTGGCCTTCCTTGACCAGCAGTTTGGTGAGGATACCGTCGATTTGTGGACGAATGACCACGCTGTGCAGCGACAGCACCGAGCCGATGCCCGTGACATAACGCGGCAAGTCCTGCTCCACCACTTTCACGACCCGTACTGGCACGGCTGTGGACGCAACCAGTTTGGTCTTGGCCGGCCGGGTCAACGCCCAGGCAGCTATCGCCAATACCACGAGGACACCCACGATCAGGGCGGTTTTTCGTTGAATGTGCATGGGGTGGGGCGCCGGGGCAGAGGGTTGGGAGAATGTAGGTGCTTTATAGCCCGCCAACCCGGTCAGCACGGTGACTGCTAACTGACAGGGCTGTCAGCAAACTGAAGACCATTCGTACAGGCGGTGGTTAAAGATCTGAAGCGCGCAGGTATACTGCGCCCCAGTGCGGCCCGCAAGCTGGCCGCGCCTCATTTTCTGCACGCCCCCGGAGCTTCCATGACTTCCCCGACACAACCCCCTGTTGAAGCGGCCGACCTCGTCGACCCGGCCGACGCTCAAAGCGTTGAAAAAGCCGAGATCCCGGCGTTTAAGTTTCCGTTCAAGCCGGGTGAACTGGCCGGGGCCAAGAATGCCACCCAGCCTTGGTACAAAGGTGGCGCGAAGAACGGTCATACCAAGACTCCAGGCATGGCCCCGCCAGGTACCCGTCGTTCGATGGGTAAACGCTGAGAGTAAAAGGTCGCAACCTGTGTCGACTTTTGCCTACGTCGTCCGTCGATATTTCCGATTGTAGGGCCGCATCCATTTCTTGAAAGCTTGCGCAGCATTGGCTTCGCTCCGGTCAATTTTTACCGGGGCGTGTGATGCAGCACTTTTAGGGAAAGGATGTTCCGGTGGCCTTGATACGCATTTGTGTAGCGTTTGCCCTGCTGCTTTGCGCTGACGCCGTTGTCTGTGCCGAAAAAAACCGTGATGAAATCCGTTTCGGCGTGGCAGCACTCTTTCCTCCTTTTCAAAGCCGCAACCCCCAGGGGCAATTGGTTGGCCTGAACATCGAGCTGGGTAACGCCCTGTGCACGCAACTCAACGTGCGTTGCACCTGGGTCGACCAGATGCTTGTCGAAGACTTTTCCGCACTTGAAGCCCGGCAATTCGACGCGATCATGGGCATTGCCTCTACGCCGAAGCGACGCCAATGGGTGAGCTTCACCGACAGCCTGTATCCCTTCACCACGCAACTGGTCGGCCGCAGAACATCCTGCTTGATGCCCACCGCACGCTCTCTGAAAGGCAAGCGCGTGGGGGTGCTGCTGGGGAGCAATCGTGAAGCCTTTGCCCAGTCACAATGGGCGCCCAGGGGCGTCATCATCAAGAGTTTCTGGCTCAATCAGGAATTGATCCGCAGTCTGATCGCCGGTGATATCGACGCGACGCTGCAAGGCACGGTAGAAATCCGTGAGGCGTTGCTCGACACCCCCGACGGCCAGGATTTCGGTTTTCTTGGCCCCGCCGTTTCAGCGGACCTGCTGGGGGACGGCGTGGCGATAGCGCTGCGCAAGCCTGATACGGCGTTGCGCGAACAACTCAACCGCGCGCTTGAACAACTGATGCAAAGCGGTGAATACCAACGCATCCTCCAGCCCTATCGTCTCGATGCCCCGCTTGCCCATCCATGATGGCTAATTAATTGCTCGGAACATGAGCTGGATCAATCTTTGCCCTTTCGGTGCGCTTAGAGTCGACGCCCTGCCGACTCCTCCAACAATTACGAGCGCGCTTATCCATGAAGATCAATCTGCCGGTCACCGGTCGAGGTGTGGACTTTGCCCCTGACGCCAACATCCTTTCGACCACGGACCTGACAGGCGCGATTACCTACGCCAACGGGGACTTCATCGACGTTTGCGGCTATACCCGCGAAGAACTGCTCGGTTCGCCACACAACCTGTTGCGTCATCCGGATATGCCGCCTGCTGCGTTTGCGCACATGTGGCAAACCCTGAAGAGCGGTCGCTCGTGGATGGGCATGGTGAAAAACCGTTGCAAGAACGGCGACCATTATTGGGTCAGCGCCTACGCGACGCCGGTGACGCGCGAGGGGAAAACGGTGGAGTACCAATCGGTGCGCACCAAACCTGCCACGCACCGGGTGGCGGCAGCGGAGCGCGCGTATGCGCAGTTGCGGGCGGGCAAACGCCGCAAACTGCCGGCGTTCGGCATGGGGGTGAAGTTATCGGCTTGGGTGATTGGCTCCAGTGGTATGACCTGGGCCTTGGGCTTGGTCACCTATTCTCTCGCTTGGCAACTGCTGGCCCTGGTGGCGGGGTGTGCGGTGGGGGCAGCGGGGGTCAACGTGATCCTGCGCCCGCTCGCACAGTTGAATCAGCGGGCGCGGCTGATTGCAGACAACCCCCTGAGCCAGGCGATCTACACCGGGCGCAGCGACGAGTGCGGGCAGATCGAGTTCGCCCTGCAGATGCTCGAAGCCCAGGTGGGCGCGGTGGTGGGGCGCATCGGCGATGCGTCGTTGCGCTTGTCCGGGCACGCGGCGCAACTGGTGGCACATCTGAACGCGAGCCAGGCCAGCAGCCAGGGCCAGCAGGCCCAGACCGACCAGGTGGCGGCAGCGATCCACCAGATGGCCGCCAGCGTCGCCGAAGTGGCCAGCCATGCGCTGGAAGCCTCCAAGGCCGCCGACCAGGCCGGCAGCGAAACCCGTGAAGGTCACCAGCGCGTCGACGATAGCCGTGATGCGGTACTGCGCCTGTCCGACGAGTTGGCGCGCGCGACCCAAGTGATCCAGCAACTGGAAAGCCACAGCGCTGAAATCAGTGGCGTGCTTGAGGTGATCCGCACGATTGCCGAACAGACCAACCTGCTGGCGCTCAACGCCGCCATCGAGGCGGCGCGCGCGGGTGAACAGGGACGAGGTTTTGCCGTAGTCGCCGATGAAGTGCGCGGCCTGGCCCAGCGCACCCAGCAATCCACCAATGAAATCCAGCGCATGATCAGCACCCTGCAAGGTGGCGCGCGCGATGCTGTGCAAGCCATGGCCCACAGCAGCGAACATGTCGAGGCCAGTGTCCAGCAGGCACAGCGGGCGGCGGCAGCGTTGGACGGTATCAGCCAGCGTGTCACTCAGATTACCGCCATGAGCCAGCAGATTGCGGCAGCGGTGGAAGAACAGAGCGCGGTCAGCGAAGACATCAATCGCAATATTGTCGGCATCCGCAACGCCGGTGAAGCCACTGTCAGTGCCGCCCAGCAAAGCCAGCTCAGCTCCGGCGATGTGGCAATGCTGGCCGATGACCTGCGCCAGCTGGCGCAGGAGTTCTGGGGCAAGCGGCACTGATCTGGGGTTGCGTTGAATGTGCTGGCCTCATCGCGAGCATTTTAAATGTGGGAGCGGGCTTGCCCGCGATGAGGCCAGTCGGCCTTACGCAGCCCTCAACGAAATAAACGCATAGTTGGCCGGCACCTCCGTTGCAATCTGAGCGCCGGCATCCAGCAACTGTTCGGCGATGTCCATCCCCGACACATGGAACACCCACTCGTTGGCCACAGCGGGCTGGTCAACGGCCAAGGTGATCGCCTGGGCAAAGGCACTCATGTCCGGCAGGTAGGCGGTAAACCCGTCGCCCTTGAGGGCCGTAGTGCGAATGCCCAGCAAGGCGCAAACCGCCTCTTTGGTTTGCACGTCATCACGGTCGGCCTGGCGTGAACGGCGAATCAGTTCCGCCAACTCCTGGTCCATCAGTTCGCCGCCAACAATTAGCGCCGGCCCTTGCTCCCAGGATTCTGGCGGGCAGTCCTTGGCGGCCGGGTTTAATGGAATGTGTGGATTGATCTCCATCGGGTAGATACGGCACACCAATGGCCGGCGCTCGTAGATGCGGCAGCGGTCGTCTTCGTCAAGATTCCGGCAGCGTCCGGCGTTGTAAGCGGCAAAGGTGATTGCCACAAACGCCTCGGTATTGCCGCTGGGCACCACCACCGAACGGCGCTCGGCATGCTCGCGTTGCGCCTGTGGCAGGCCCAGGCCATTGCCCAGGAAACCTTCCACCAGAACAATGACATTACCGCCGTCAGCCGCCCACTGCCGGGCTTCGTCGAGGGTCAGGGGCACGTGATGGTCGGTGCAGCATTTGCCGCAACCCACGCAGGAAAAGTGAGTATTCATTGAGGATCTGTCACCAGGCAAGGTCAGAGGGCACTCTCGAACGGCGGCGGGTTTTTACCTCTATCCACCGTTCAGGCTCTCTTGAAGCAAGTTGTGCGCCAGTGCCTGTCAGTGTTCTTGCACGACATCGCGCAGCACAAACCGCATGCCCTCGCTTTCATACAACTGCCGCGCACGGAGATTGCTCTCCAGCACCTTCAGGTCCACGTAGGGTTCGCCCCGTTGCTTGAACACCTGGAAGGTGTGCAGCAACAAGGCGCGACCCAGCCCCTGGCCTTGGGCGCAGGGGTGTACGGACAAGTTCTTGATAAAGGCGCTGGTCCAGCACTGGGCCACGCCAAGGATACCGTCACGGTTGCTGGCCACCAGGCACAGGCTGGGGTCGAACTCGGCATCGGTGGTGAATTGCTGGCGCCATTCTTCCAGGCTGGCCACACGACCACCGCCTTGCGCCTGGGTCATGCTCAACACGGCATGAATTGCCGGGGCCAGTTCATCGCGGTAGTGGTCCAGCTGTGTACCTGCCGGCCACTGCGGTGCCGGCAGGCTGCCGATGAGGTCGCGGCGCAGCAGCTGGAAGTATTCGGCCAAGGCTTACAGGCCCTTCTGCGCCACAGTCTGGGCGGCGACCACCAGGCACTTGGTCAGCTCGGGCGAGGAGAATTTGGTCAGCACCGCATCGGCCCCGGCCAGGCGGGCTTTCTCGCTGTTCATCGCGCTGTCCAGGGAGGTGTGCAACAGCACGTAGAGGTCCTTGAAATCCGGGGTCTCGCGCAGGGTGCGGGTGAGGGCATAGCCGTCCATTTCAGACATCTCGATGTCCGACACCACCACGTTGATCTGCTCCACCGTGCCTTGCAGCTCCAGCAGCACATCAATGGCTTCCTTGGCGCTGCGGGCGGTGTGGCAGGTCAGGCCGAGGTTGCGCAGGGTGTGCACCGATTGCTGCAGGGCGACCTGGCTGTCGTCCACCACCAGGATCCGCGCATTGCCCAGCACTTCCGCCTCTTCCATGGTCAGGTCGGTGGGCGCCGCTTCAATCGGTGCCGGTGCGATGCCGTGGATAACTTTTTCGATATCCAGCACCTGCACCAGCCCGCCTTCCACCTGGGTGACACCGGTGATGAACGCACGGTTGCCACCGGACCCATAGGGCGGTGGGCGAATGTCAGTGGTCAGGCAGTGCACGATCTTGCTCACCGCCTGCACATGCAGGCCCTGCTTGGAGCGGCTCACGTCGGTGACGATCAGGCAGCCGCCGTCGGGGTCCTGCAGGGGCATTTCCCCCAGGGCACGGCTCAGGTCAATCACCGATAGTGAGGCGCCGCGCAGGGTGGCGATGCCTTTGACGTGCGGGTGGGATTCCGGCAGCCGGGTCAGGGGTGGGCAGGGGATGATTTCGCTGACTTTCAGCAGGTTGATCGCCATCAGCTTGCCGCTGCGCAAGGTAAAGAGCAGAAGCGAGAGTGAATCTGCGCGGGCTTTGGTGGTGGACATAAAAACCTTCTGTGGATCAGGGATGACGATCTATACAGAGTTATCGACTTGGAAAAGCCAGGCTTTAACCGGATTTTGTGGCGGAATAGATATGTGTGGGAGCTGGCTTGCCTGCGATAGCATCACCTCGGTCTTTCAGTTGCACCGAGGTGATGCTATCG
>NZ_JBWKPU010000010.1:32988-213092 GCF_059418405.1 Pseudomonas sp. GW821-FHT09A09 | reverse complement strand
ACCGAGCCTAGGCGAGGTGCCGAGTGTTGGGGCAAGAGCGTTTTGCTTACTTTTGCGCTCTATCAAAAGTGAGCCGCCGTAAGGGCGGAACCTATATCAGCCATCACCCCAATAACGGATATACACCCATCCATCAAAATCACGACAACCCCTGACTCCCCCGAATCAAATCATAAGCCTTGCGCGCAATCGGATTCGCCGTATTCGGCCGAATCCAAAGGTAATACGTGACCTCCGGCAACCGCGGCAACCCATCCGTCTCCCCCAGCACCCGCATATCCGGCCCCAGCATTTCCATACTCCGCGGCGTCACGCCCAACCCCGCCCGAGTCGCCGCTTTAATCCCAATCAAATTCGACGCCAGATACGCCTGGCGCCAAGGAATATTCGCCCGCTCCAACGCCTCCAACGCATACCGCCGATAAATACTCGGCTCATCCACCAGAATCAGCGGCAACGGCTCACTCGGCTGGTGAATGTACTGCGCCGAACAAATCCACCACACCGGCGACGTCCTCAACGCAAACCCCTCAAGGTTCGGATCCGAGCGCGTGGAAATCACCATATCCACCTTGCCCCGGTGCAAGTCATCCATCAAAAACGGAC
Organism: Pseudomonas sp. GW821-FHT09A09; assembly: GCF_059418405.1. Lineage (NCBI taxonomy): Bacteria > Pseudomonadati > Pseudomonadota > Gammaproteobacteria > Pseudomonadales > Pseudomonadaceae > Pseudomonas > Pseudomonas sp. GW821-FHT09A09. The sequence continues at coordinate 212,486 of NZ_JBWKPU010000010.1, read as the reverse complement.
TGCGCCCCACATCAATCTCCAGCCGCAAGCGCGGTGCCGAACGGGCGATATGGCTAAGAATCGGCGGCAAGATCGTGTCGGCAATGTCATGGGGCGAACCAATGCGCAACACCCCACTCAAGCTGCTCTCACGCAACGAATTCAACGCATCGTCATTCAGCGACAGCATCTGCCGCGCATGCCGCAACAGCTGCAAACCCGGTTCGGTCAGCTGTTTCTGCCGGCCGCGCTTTTCAAACAGGCTCACGCCCACCTGCTGCTCCAGGCGCTGCATATGCTGGGTCACGGAGGACTGGGTGCGCGCCAGGTACGTGCCGGCTTCGGCAAAGCTGTGGTGGTCGACCACGGCGATAAAAGTGCGCAGGAGTTCAAGATCGAGGGTCGACATGGCCATTTCCAGAGGCGTTTTTATATCAAGGGCGTGAAGTTAAACATTACAGATTTTAATGTGTTGTTGAAGCGGTTTTTTATGGGGCCCAATAAAACATGGGTTATGCCTGAATGCGAGGTTGCCCATATACGGCAAGTTATAACGATATGAGATATTTGCATTTCCGTTGCCCCCGCACTCTCCCTAGCATGCCCCTCCATCAGGTCGGGGTACGCCGATCATTAGCCTGGGGGAAGTCCAATGATGTTCAAGAAATGGTTGCCGGTGGCCCTCGGCGCGGCAGTGGCCTTGGGGGCAAGTGTGGCGGCGCAGGCCGATGCGACCCTGGACAAGATCGAGCAACGCCATGTGCTGGTGGTCGGCGTGCTGCTGTCCGGCGGCCCGTTCGGCAGCATTGACCCGAGTACCCAGCAACCCAAGGGCTTGAACGTCGACCTGGCCAACGAATTGGGGCGTCAGCTCAAGGCGCAGGTGCAACTGGTGCCGGTACTGCCGGCCAACCGTGTGCAGTTCCTGCAGCAGGGCAAGGTCGATCTGCTGATCGCCAACATGGAGTGGACTGCCGAGCGCGGTGAGATCCTTGGCTTTGTGCCCACGCCGTTTTATCGCATCGGGGGCACCGCTGCTGTGCTCAAGGACAGCAAGATCACCCGCTGGGAAGACCTCAAGGACCAGCCGGTGTGCACGTCCCAAGGCAGCAGCTACGTGAAACCGTTGACCGAATTCGGCGCCCAGATCAAAGCCTTCAAGAGTTCGTCCGAGTCGCTGTTGGCCCTGCGTGGCAACAACTGCGTGGCCGCCGTGCATGACTCCACCCTGATCAACCCGCTGATCAACGACAGCGCGGAATGGAAGGACTACCGCGCCATCAGCCCGGAGCTGAACCCGGCGCCGTCGGTGATCTGGACCCGTCGCGGCGAGAGCGACACCCAGGCCAGGCTCGACCCCATCGTCAAGGAGCTGCACCGCAGCGGCTGGCTGATCGACGCCCAGACCCGTAACCGCATCAGCCCCGCGTCGCCGGCGCTGGTGGAATTGCAAAAACAGTTCAAGGGCGCCTGAGCATGCACGTCAAAACCTTCGCCGCACTCGGCCTGGCCTTGTGCGCCGGCTTCGCCCACGCCGATGCCACCCTCGACAAGATCCAGCAGCGCCACGCCATCAGCGTGGGCGTGATCCTCAGCGGCCCGCCGTTCGGCACCATTGACCCCAAGACCGGCGAACACCTGGGCTACAACGTGGAGTTGGCCAAGGGCATCGGCCAGGCGCTGGGCGTCGAGACCAAGACCGTGTCCGTGCTGGCGCCCAACCGCGTGCAGTTCCTGCAGCAGGGCAAGGTCGACATCCTGATCGCCAACATGCAGTTCACCGAAGAGCGCGCCGAGATCCTCGACTACGTGCCCACGCCCTATGAAGAAGTCGGCGGCGCGGCGTTGATCCGCAAAGGCGCCGGGATCACGCAGTGGGCCGACCTCAAGGACAAACCGGTGTGCGTGTCCCAGGGCAGCAACTTCATCAAACCGCTGCAGGAGACCTACGGCGCGCAGATCAAGGCGTTCCGCAGCCAGTCCGAATCGCTGCTGTCTTTGCGCGGCAACGGGTGCGTGGCGGCGGTGCACGTCAGCCCGACCATGCATGCGTTGCTCAGTGATGCCGAATGGTCCGGTTATGAGATCCCGCTGCCGGGCGACCTGATTCCGTCCAAATCGGTGATCTGGATTCGCAAGGGCGAACACGACACCCAGGCCAAGCTCGATGCCATCGTGCGTGACTGGCACAAGAGCGGTTTCTTGATCGCCCTGGGCGAGCGCACCGGCATGGCGCCGTCCCAGGCCCTGCGTGATCTGCACGAGCACTACAGCCATGAGTGACGCGTTGTTCGCCACCTTGCAACACCTGCTCGGCGCGGCCCATGTGCAAACCTCTGAAGAGGCCGCGCATTACCTCACCGACAAGCAAGGCCGCTACACCGGCCAGGTGATCGCTGCGGTGCACCCGGCCAACACCGAAGAGGTCGCGGCGGTGGTGCGGGCCTGCGTGGCGTTGAAAGCGCCCATCGTGGTGCAGGGCGGCAATACCGGGCTGATGGCCGGCGCCACGCCGGATGCCAGCGGGCGTTCGGTCTTGCTGTTGCTCGACCGCATGAACCGCGTGCGCAACGTCGACACCGACAACGACACCCTCACCGTGGAGGCTGGCTGCATCTTGCAAAACGTCCAGCAGGTGGCCCGTGATGCCGGTCGCCTGTTCCCGCTGAGCCTGGGCGCCGAAGGCAGTTGCACCCTGGGCGGCAACCTTGGCACCAATGCGGGCGGCACCGGCGTGCTGCGCTATGGCAACACCCGCGAGTTGACCCTGGGCCTGGAAGTGGTGACCGCCGAAGGCGAGATCTGGCACGGCCTGCGCGGCTTGCGCAAGGACAACACCGGCTACGACCTGCGTGACCTGTACATCGGCAGCGAAGGCACCCTGGGCATTATCACGGCGGCCACCCTCAAGCTGTTCCCGCTGCCCAAGGCCCAGGCCACGGCATTTCTGGCCTTTGATGAACTGGCCCAGGCCGTGGCGTTCCTGTCCCATGCCCGGGCAGGGTTCGGTGCGAGCCTCACGGCGTTCGAACTGCTTACGGCGGACTGCCTGGCGTTACTGCGCGAGCAATTCCCCGACGGCCCGCAACCGTTCAAAAACGCCGGGCAACCCTGGTTTGCCCTGATTGAACTCTCGGACAACCACGGCGAAAGCCAGGCACGGGAAGCCTTCGAACGGGTGCTGGGCGATGCGTTCGAACACAACCTGCTGAGCGACGCACTGATCGCCGAAAGCCTCGCCCAGAGCGAAGCCCTGTGGCTGTTGCGCGAGAACATGAGCGAGGCGCAGAAGCGCGCCGGGCGCAATATGAAGCACGACATCTCGGTGCCGATTTCCCAGGTGGTGGCGTTCGTCGCGCATACCGACGCGTTGTTGCAGCAACACTTCCCCGGCGTGCGCCACTTCACCTTCGGCCATTTGGGCGACGGCAACCTGCACTACAACGTGGCCCATCCGCTGGATTCGACGGTGGAGGCGCACATGGCCCATTACGCCGAGCTGAGCGCCCTGGTGCACGACAGCGCCCATGCCCACGGCGGTTCGATCAGCGCCGAGCACGGCATCGGCCAGCGCAAGGTCGGTATGCTCAGCCGCTACAAAACCCCGGTGGAGCTGGACCTGATGCGCCGCATCAAGCAGGCCCTCGACCCGCATAACCTGCTCAACCCCGGCAAAGTCCTTGAGGTACAGCCATGACCGTACGCCTGTCCCGGCGCGTGCAGCGGGTGTCGCTGTCGGCCAACGCGGCCGCCAAGTCCCGTGCCACCGAATTGCGTGAAGCCGGGCGCGATATCCTCGACCTCACCACCGGCGAACCGGATTTCGATACGCCGCAGCACATCAAGCAGGCCGCCTATGCGGCCATCGCGGCGGGCGCGACCAAATACACGCCCACGCCGGGCGTCAAAGCGCTACGCCTGGCGGTACAGCGCAAGCTGGCCGAGGAAAACCGCCTGGACTATCCGTTGTCGTCCATCGTGATCGCCAACGGCGCCAAACAGATCATCTTCAATGCGTTTGCCGCCACCCTGGACGACGGCGATGAAGTGCTGGTCCCCACGCCGTACTGGCCGTCGTTCCCTGACAGCGTGCGTTTCAACGGCGGCGAGCCGGTGTTCATCGAATGCGGGCTGGAGCAGGGCTGCAAATTGCTGCCGGACCAGTTGGAACAGCACATCACCGGGCGCACGCGCTGGCTGATCCTCAATGGCCCGGGCAACCCCAGCGGTGCGGTGTACAGCGACGCCGAGTTGCGCGCGTTGGCGGATGTACTGCGTCGCCATCCCCACGTGCTGGTGCTGCTGGATGAGCTGTACGAACACATTCGCTTTGACGGGCGTCCAGCCCAGAGCCTGTTGAACGTGGCGCCGGACCTGCTGCCGCGCAGTTTGCTGGTGGGCGGTGTGTCCAAGACCTACGCTATGACCGGCTGGCGGATCGGCTTCGGCGCCGGGCCCAAACACCTCACCGACGCGATGGCCGTGGTGCAATCCCAATCCACCTCCGGGGCGTCATCGGTGGGGCAGGCGGCGGCGTTGGCGGCCTACAACGGTGGGCTGGATTTTCTCGCGGAGCAGGTCGCGGCCTACCAGTTGCGTCGGGATATTTTGGTCAAAGCCCTGAAAACCGTCGAAGGTCTGGAAGTGCTCGAACCCCAGGGCGGCTTTTTCGTGTTTTTACGCTGCGCCGGGCTGCTGGGGCGCCATCGTCCCGACGGCCTGCGCATCGACAACGATGAGGATGTCGTGGCCTGGTTGCTGGAAGAGGGCGTGGCCGGCGTGGCGGGCAGTGCCTACGGCCTGTCGCCGTGGTTTCGCCTGTCCATTGCCACCGCGACCGACAGTGTGGCCGAAGCCGGGCGGCGCATCGCCGCTGCCTGCGAGAAACTGCAATGATGGAGGCGTTCGTCCACTGGGCTGCAAGCATTGGCCTGAACTACAACTTCCTGCTCGACGCCTACCAGCGCGGCACCCTGGTGCAGGGCGCGTGGACCACCGGCTTGCTGTGTGTGTTCACCATCATCGGCAGCCTGCTGGCGGGCACCGGCCTTGCAGCGATGCTGACCTCGGGCAACCCGTGGCTGGCCAAGCCTGCGCGGGTGTTCATCGAAGTCACGCGCAACACGCCGACCCTGGTGCAGCTGTACTGCGCGTTCCTGGTGTTGAACATGCTGCTGACCCAAGCCGTCGGCGCAGCCAACCCGCTTACGCCGTTCGCCTGGGTGGTCATCGTGATCTCGCTGCACAAAGGCGCGTTCCATGCCGAAGCCTTGCGCGCCGGCATTGAGGCGGTGCCCGCCGTGACCCTGGAAGCCGCCAGCTCCCTGGCCTTCAGCAACCGCCAGTTGTTGTGGAACGTGCAGTTGCCTCTGGCCCTGCGCTTTGCCTTGCCGTCGCTGATCAACAACCTGATCGACCTGGTGAAGATGACCGCCGTGGCCTCGGCGATTGCGGTGGGCGACATCACCTACGCGGCGATCATGATCTGGACCCAGAGTGACAACGTGCTGGAGCTGATGATTCTGATCCTGAGCTTTTTCGGCCTGCTGAGTTTTACCGTCAATTGTGTGGGGCGCTGGCTGGAAGCGCGCCTGAGGATGCCCGGCTATGGCCATTGATTCATTCCCGGTGCTGTCGGCGTTGCTGCAATGGTCGCCGGCACTGGTGGCAGGTTTTGGCCAGAACATCTTGATCAGCGTGGTGGCGATCGGGCTGGGCTCGGTGCTCGGCCTGTTGATCGGCGCGTTGGCCTTGTCTCCGCTGGGCGGTGTTGCGCGGTTGTGGGTGCAAGTGTTTCGCAATGCGCCCTGGCTGGTGCTGATCTATTTCACCACTTACGTGTTCCCGTTCGAGATCCACATTGGCAGCAGCTACGTGTCGTTCCCCGATTGGGTCAAGGTCACCATCGGCCTGGCCTTGCCGGCGAGCGCCAACGTGGCGGAGATCTTTCGCGGCGCCATCGGCTCGATCCCCAGCACCCAGTGGGAGGCTGCGCGTTCACTGGCGTTCACCCGGGGTCAGTTGTTCCGTTCGATCATCCTGCCGCAGTGCTTCAAGCGCATGCTGCCGCCGTGGATGAACCTGTATGCGGTGGTGACCATGGGCACCGCGCTGGCTTCGCTGGTGGGCGTGCATGACGTGATCGACACCGCGCAGATCGCCAGCAACACGGTGAACATGACCGGTTTCACCGTGGTGATCTACCTGAGCCTGCTGGTGCTGTTCTTTGCCTACTGCTACCCGATTTCCCGCCTGACCCAACACCTGGAGCGCCGTTATGCCTTCTATTGAACCCCTGGTGAGCCTGCGGGATGTACACCTGTCGTTCGGCGCCAACCCGGTGCTCAAGGGCATCGACCTGGACGTGCAGCGCGGCCAGGCGGTGTCGATCATCGGCCCGTCGGGCTCGGGCAAGTCCACCATCCTGCGTTGCATCACCGGGCTGTTGCAGCCCCAGCGCGGCAGCATTCGCGTGGGCCAGACCCAGGTCGACACCCTGGCCCAGGAAGCCCAGCGCATCGAGTTGCGCAAGCGCGTGGGCTTTGTGTTCCAGCAGTACAACCTGTTCCCGCACCTGTCGGTGCTGGAAAACCTGGTGATCGCCCCGCGCAAGGTGCTGGGGCGCAGCCGTGCCGATGCCGAGAAAGACGCACGGGCGTTGCTCGCCAAAGTGCGCATGGAGCACAAGGCCGACGCTTACCCGGGCCAGCTCTCCGGCGGCCAGCAACAGCGCGTGGCGATTGCCCGTGCCCTGGCGATGCGCCCGGAGCTGATCCTGTTCGACGAAGTGACCTCCGCCCTGGACCCGGAAACCGTCGGCGAAGTGCTGACCGTCATCCGCGAACTGACTGAAGAGGGCATGACCTGCGTGCTGGTCACCCATGAAATGCGCTTCGCCGAAGAGATCAGCGACGTGGTGTATTTCACCGAAAACGGCGTGATCGTCGAGCATGGCAGCGCGCAACAGATTTTCCAGCACCCGGCCAGCGAACGCACCCAGACGTTCCTGCGCCATGCCCTGGGCGATTCGGGGCGCCGTGGCCCCATCGCCCACGATCCGTACCTGTTGACCAATTTGAGCCGATACAGCCTGTCTGTCTGATAAGAGGAAATGCGTGATGAGTACCGAAAACCGTGCCGACGTGATCGAAGCGTTTTTGCAGCAGATCCGCGTGATCAATCAGCGCGGCGTAGACCGCGCGGCCCTGGTGGAAATCGTCAGTCTGCTGGAAGCCCTGGCCGAACGCCGTGACCTGTTCAACTTCGACGAATTCCCCGCGCCGGTGCCGGGGCAGGGCAGCACTGCCTTCCGCTATCGCCTGAATGACGACGGCGACACGCCGACCCTGTATCTCAACTCGTTGCTGCCGGGCAAAAGTACGATCCCGCACAACCACGAGACCTGGGCGATCATCAGCGCCATCGAAGGTCAGGAGATCAACTACGTCTACGCCCGCAGCGATGAAGGCCGCGAGCCTGGGTTCACCACCCTGAGCCTGGAGAAGGAAGTGATCGTGCAGCCCGGTACGTCGATCTCGTTCCTCGGTGAAGACCTGCACGGCATCAAGGTGGAAGGCGAGCAGGCCACCCTGCATTTCCACTTGTACGGCTTGCCGCTGGAGTCGCTCAACGGCCGTTATGGCGTGGAAGCGGACGGTCGCATCCTCAACTACAACGCCTCGCAGATGGCGCCTTCTATCAAAGCATACGCCTGACACAACACCGTCCAATGTGGGAGCTGGCTTGCCTGCGATAGCGGTGTGTCAGTCACCACCGCCATCGCAGGCAAGCCAGCTCCCACAGGTTTAGCCGTGTTCGTCCAGAGGGGTTTTTATGATTGATCTGTATTACTGGCCCACGGGCAACGGCTTGAAAGTCGGCATCCTGCTGGAAGAGCTTGGGCTCGAGTACCGACTGGTGCCGGTGAACATCCGCGAAGGCCAGCAGAAGCACGCCGACTTCCAGCGCATCAGCGCCAACGGGCGCATCCCGGCGATTGTCGACCATCGCCCGGACACGCCGCTGAGCCTGTTCGAATCCGGCGCGATCCTCAATTACCTGGCTGACAGCGCCGGGCAGTTCCTGCCGCCAGCCGGCACTGCCGAGCGGCAGAAGGTGCAGGAGTGGCTGTTCTGGCAAGTGGGGCACATCACCCCGTACCTGAGCCAGTTGCAGCTGTTCAAGGAGAAGGCGCCGGAGCCGATCCCGTTCGCCCTCGACCTGCTCAATGCCGAAGCCACGCGCTTGTACCGCGTGCTTGAGCAGCGCCTGGGCGAAGTGCCCTATGTGGCCGGCGAGTATTCGGTGGCCGACATGGCGATCTTCCCGTGGATCCAGCCGTTGCGCCAAGGCCAGGACCTGGCGAGCTACCCGCACATCCAGGCCTGGCGTGAGCGCATCAAGGCGCGGCCGGCGGTGCAGCGCGCCTATGCCAAGGGCCGCGACGTGGCGGCGGGCGAGCGTTCGTTGGCGTTGCAGTAACTCATTTCTTACTTTGTTGGGACTTCCATGAGCCAGACCATCACCCCGAGTCAACTGCAGCAATGGCTGTTCGACGGACAGGAAATCGCCGTATTCGACGTGCGCGAACACGGGCAGTACGGCGAAGCCCATCTGTTCCACGGGGTGAACCTGCCCTATAGCCGTCTGGAGCTGGAAGTGCGTCGTTTGGCGCCGAACCCCCAGGTGCGCCTGGTGATTTACGACCAGGACCAGGGCGAAGTGGCCACGCGTACCGCGCAGCGCCTGTACGCCCTGGGCTACGGCCGGGTGCATGTGCTGGAGGGTGGCGCAGACGGGTGGCAGGCGGCGGGTTTGCAGCTGTTTGCGGGCGTGCATGTGCCGTCCAAGGCGTTTGGCGAGTTGGTGGAGGAGGCCAGCCACACGCCCCACGTCACCGCGCGGCAACTGGCCGAGTGGCAGGCCCGTTGCGAGCCGTTGGTGGTGCTGGACGGTCGGCCGTTCGATGAATACCGCAAGATGACCATCCCGGGCTCCATCTGCTGCCCGAACGGTGAGTTGGGCTACCGCGTGCATGACCTGGTGCCGGATGACAGCACGCCAATCGTGGTCAACTGTGCCGGGCGTACGCGCAGCATCATTGGCGCGCAGACGCTGATCAATCTGGGCGTGAAGAACCCTATTTACGCACTGGAAAACGGCACCCAGGGCTGGTACCTGGAAGATTTCCAGCTGGAGCACGGCAGCACGCGACGCTATGCCGACGCGGTCAGCGGCGATCTGGATGCACAGCGCCAGGCCGCGCAGCAGTTGGCGCAACGGGCTGGGGTGCTGAGTGTGGCGGCGGAGCAGGTGCGGCAATGGGCCGAGGACACCGGGCGCAGCCTGTTCCTGTGCGATGTGCGCACTGCCGAGGAGTTTGCCGCAGGTACCTTGCCCGGCGCGCAACACACGCCGGGCGGGCAGTTGATCCAGTCCACCGATCTGTACATCGGCGTGCGCCAGGCCCGGGTGGTGCTGGTGGACAGCGATGGTATCCGTGCGCCGATCGTGGCCAGTTGGCTGCGTCAGTTGGGGCATGAGGCCTACGTGTTGAGCGGTGGGGTCGACAGTGGCCTGGCATTGCCGGTGCAGGCGCCGGTGGCTTATGAGCCTTTGCCGCTGATCAGCGCGCAAGGCTTTGAGTTGAGTGAAGTCAACTTGATCGACCTGCGCCCGAGCATGGTGTACCGCAAGGGGCATATTCCGGGTTCGCGCTGGTCGATCCGCTCACTACTCAACGCCGACCAGCGCCCTTTGGTGCTGGTGTCTGATGACCCGGCATTGGCGGCGTTTGCTGCACAAGGCTTGGACGCAAAACTGCTCGACGGTGGTTTTGCCGCCTGGGCCGCCGCCGGCCTGCCAGTGAGTGAAGACCCGCAGAACCCGCCGGACGCGCAGTGCATCGACTTCCTGTTTTTCACCCACGACCGCCACAGCGGCAACAAGGACGCCGCGCGCCAGTACCTGGCCTGGGAAATCGGCTTGCTAGCGCAGATGAGCCCGGCAGAAATCGCCAGCCTCAAGCCGCTGGTGCCGACGTCGCGTGTGCGTACCCGGTTGATCCACGCCGCCCGTACGGAAAAAGGCCAGGGTGGACGAGCGGTCAACGTGCCGGTCACGCGTATCAGCACGGTGCTGTTCGACAACCTCGCCCAGATGCGAGATGCCCGCGCCCGACGCGACAGCGAGCGTGTGCTGACTTACGGCGCTCGGGGCAACCCCACCTCCCATGCGCTGGAAGACCTGGTGACCGAGCTGGAGGGCGGCTATCGCACGCGTCTCTATGGCACCGGCCTGGCGGCGGCCGCCCAGGTATTCCTGGCGTATCTGCGCCCGGGCGATCATGTGTTGATCACCGACGCGGTGTACTCCCCGGTGCGCAAGCTGGCCCGGGAGTTCCTGCAGCCGTTTGGCATTGAAGTCAGTTACTTCGCGCCGGACGGCAAGGGGCTCGAAGCGCAATTGCAAGCCAACACAAGGCTGGTCTACGCCGAAGTGCCCGGCTCGTTGTTGTATGAATTGTGCGACTTGCCGGCGATTGCAGCCTTGTGCAAGCCACGCAATATCCTGCTGGCCGTCGACAACACCTGGGGTTCGGGCTACCTGTATCGCCCGCTGGCGCTGGGGGCGGACATCTCGATCATGGCCCTCACCAAATACCTCGGCGGCCACAGCGACGTGATGATGGGCAGCGTGTGCACCAGCGCAGCGGCTTGGCCGGCGTTGGGCCGCATGAGTGACACCTTTGGCAACGCGGTGAGTGCCGACGATGCTTACCTGGTGTTGCGAGGGGCGCGCACCCTGGCATCACGTTTGGACGTGCATGAGCGCGGCGCAGTGGAGATCGCCCAGTGGTTGCAGGCGCAACCGCAGGTCAAGCGGGTGTTCCATCCGGCGTTGCCGGAGCATCCGGGGCATGCGTTGTGGCGACGGGATTTCACCGGCAGCAACGGGTTGTTGTCGTTTGAGCTGGCCAATGCAGACGCGGCGTACGTCGAGCGGTTGATCGACGGCTTGCAGCTGTTCGGGTTGGGCGCATCGTGGGGCGGCTATGAAAGCCTGGTCACCGTGGCCGATACCAACGACCGCGACAGTGCAGCCGATCGCGGGCTGAACCCGGTGGTGCGCCTGCACATCGGCCTGGAGGACGTGGCGGCGTTGATCGAGGATTTGCAGCGCGGGTTAACGGCGGCAGGCTGAAAGAAGATCGCTCCCACGCCCGGTGGGAGCGATCACTCCGATCAGTGTTTGACCGGCGTTGGCAGCGTCACGAGGTTGACGTAGCCATCCCAGAATTGCTTCTGGTCCACGCCGAACACCACTTTGGCTTTTTGCGTGCCCACCGGCGCGCCTTTCTTGTAGCCCAGTGCGCGGCCGTAGTCGGCGCCGAAGGTGGCGTCCACGTCCACCCACAGGTCGCGGGATTCGGTGACGATCTGCGGGTTGACCAGATACAGCGCGGGCAAGCTGTCCCAGGTGAAGCTGTGGTAGCCCGGGTCTTTATCGAACAGTGGCCCGAACTCGTGTTTGTACAGGTCGGCAATTGCGCCTTTCTTGGCGATCACGCGCTGGTACACCGCCTTGTCGAAGGTGACTTTCTCGCACACGTCGTTAGGGAAAATCACGTGTTCGATCGGCGAACGCAACACGATCTTCGCGGCCTCCGGGTCGAACCACCAGTTGAACTCCGCCGCTGGCGTGGTGTTGCCCGGGATCTCCAGCGCGCCGCCCATGTACACAATGCGTTTGATCAGCGGCACGATGTCCGGCGCCGAACGAATGGCCAGGGCGATGTTGGTCAGCGGGCCGACCGCCAGGATCGTCACCTGGTGCGGGTTGGCCCGCACGCTCTGCACGATGAATTGCGCGGCGGTTTCACTGCGCAGTTGGGTGTGGGTGGCCAGGCCGTCCGGTGGCGCGATCAACTGTGACGGTGAGGTCGGGCGGGGGTTCTTGAACGCCCCCGGCCAACCCGCGCCGAACAGGGTTTTTTCTGCCTCGTAGGTGGCGTAGTCATGCAGCAGCGGGTAGGCGGCGCCGGAATAGACGCCCACCTCTTTTTCCACGCCCATGCGTTCCACGGCCTTGAGGGCGTCAACCTGCTCCTGGTCGACCCAAGCGTTGCCGCTGACCAGGGTCATGCCCAGCAACTCGATGCGTTTTTGCGCATGCAACTGGGCGAGCATGATGAAGGCCTGGCCGTCATCGTTGAGCACGTTGAAGTCGGTGTCGAAGATGACTTTTTCAGCGGCTTGCGCGGTACCGGCACATAAACCGACCGCAACGAGCAGCGCACAGCGTTTCAGGAAGCCTTGCATGGTGATTCATCCGAAAAATTATTGTTGTCAACGGTTCACCAGTTTCGCCGGCAAGGCGATGACCAGGAAGCTGCTGAGGATCAAGCAGCCCGCGAAAAACCACAAGGCACCGGCGCTGCTGCCTGTGACGTCGATCGCAACGCCCATCAACGAGTTGCTCACCAAGCCGGCAATGTTCGCCACCGAACAGGCCAGGGCAAAGCCCGTGGCAGCGGCGGTGCCTTTGAGGAAGGTGGCCGGCAGGCTGAAAAACACCGGCACCGCGCCGATGATCGCGGCCGAGGCGATGGCGAACAGCGCGACGGTGGCGGCGACGTTATGGGTAAAGAACGTGCTGGTGGCCATGGCTGCCGCGCCGATGAAGAACGGCACGATGATGTGCCAGCGGCGTTCGCGGTGTTTGTCCGAGCTGGCGCCGATCAGCAGCATGCCGAGCAAGGCTGCGATGCTCGGCAGCGCGGTGAGCACGCCGATATGGAAGGTGTCGGTCACCCCGGCGTTGCGGATAAAGGTCGGCATCCAGAAACCCATGGCGTAGGCGCTGAGCAGGATCGAGAAGTCGATACCGCCGAGCATCCACACCTTGAGGTTGAAGAAGCCGTCGCGAAAGCTGTGCTTGCTGCCGGTGGCGTCGGCCTCGTCCTTGCGCAGTTCGCTTTCCAGCAGGGCTTTTTCTTCATCCGACAGCCATTTGGCCTGCTGATAGGTGTTGGGCAGGGCCCAGAAGGTCAGCACGCCGAGCAATACGCTGGGCACGGCCTCGATCAGGAACAACCATTGCCAGCCGCGCAGGCCGGCCATCTGGTCGAAGTGACCCATGATCCAGCCGGACAGCGGGCCGCCGATCACGCTGGACAGCGGCAGGCCGATCATGAACAGCGCGATGATGCGCCCGCGTCGGTGGGTGGGGAACCAGGTGGTCAGGTAATACAGCACGCCCGGCAGGAAACCCGCTTCGGCGGCGCCAAGCAAAAAGCGCAGGATGTAGAACTGGGTGGTGGAGGTGACCAGCATGGTGCAGGCCGACAGCAGGCCCCAGGTGATCATGATGCGTGCGATCCAGATCTTCGCGCCGACCCGCTCCAGCACCAGGTTGCTCGGTACTTCAAAGATGATGTAGCCCACGAAGAACAGCCCGGCGCCGAGGCCGAACGCGGTTTCGCTGAAGTGCAGTTGGTCGAGCATCTGCAACTTGGCGAAGCCGATATTGATGCGGTCCAGGTAGGCCGCGAGGTAACAGAAGCACAGGAACGGAATCAGCTTCCAGGTGATCTTGTGGTAGAGCGTGGTGACGGGATCAGCGACGGTGGTCGCGGGCGCTGCATTCGCAATGGGCATTGGGGTGTCTCCTGGCGGTGACTTATGGTTTTTATACGGCCGCTTTGTTCCAGCACTTCGGAGTGCTGTAGAAGCGACTTCCAAAGGCAGTGTCAGAAGACTGAGGGGGGGGGCTGGCAACGCTCTCGTGTGGCGCCCGACTTATGTGGGAGCTGGCTTGCCTGCGATAGCATCGATGCGGTGTAGCAGTTACACCGCAGCGTCTGCATCGCGGGCAAGCCCGGCTCCCACAGGGATCGGTTCCCACATTCGGACGTGTTCCAGGCTGGGCCTCAGTTTTTTTCAGGACCACGCTCTATGGCGCAGTTCCCAATAACGTCTTATTGCTCCCTGAACTGATTCATCGCCTCCTGCTTGCTCACCACGTCGCCATACTTGCTGTCGATATCGAACAGGTTGGCTTCATGGGGAGCCGGGTGTCGATCGCCAACGCATTCACGCACGACGATGGTGCGAAACCCGTGTTGCACGGCATCCACCGCTGTGGCGCGGATGCAGCCGCTGGTGGAGCAACCGGCCAGCACCACGGTGTCGATGCCCTGGGCGTGCAGCATCGGGGCCAGGCTGCTGCCAAAAAACGCGCTGGCGTACTGCTTGGTGATCACCACTTCGTCGGTCTGGGGCAACACCTCGCTGCAAAACGCGGCGAGCGGGTTGCCTTCGACCATGTCTTTCATGACCGGGGCCTTCTTGACCCAGATCCCGCCATCGACGAAATGGCCGGGATGGTAGCGGATATTGGTGTGCACCACCGCAATCCCATGCCTGCGTGCGACGGCCAGCAGCTCGACGCTTTCGGCCACGGCACTGACCACGCCCGGCGCAAACAGCGGCGCGCCTTCGGTGGTGTAGCCCTGCATGAAGTCGATCATCAGCAGCGCGGCCTTTTTGCCAAAGCCGATGCGATTGCCCCAGACGCCCTGGTAGTTGGCGTCGGCGGATTGTTCGTTCATCACAAAGCCCCTCAGTAAGCGCCGGAGAGCAGGGCGCCGGCACCGGGCACGATGGGCTCCAGGTCCAGGGCCTTGAGCATGGCGTAGGTGGTGGCGATGGCGGCGGTGAGCACCGGTTTGCCGGTTTGTGCCTCGACCTTGGCCACCACCGGCAGCGACTGCATCTGCACGCAGGCCGACAGCACGATCACGTCCACGCCTTCCAGGTTCATGCCGGCGACGATGGCCGGCAGGTTGGCCGGGTCGTGGCGGGCCACTTCGAGGTTGTCGGGGATCTCCAGCGCGCGCCAGTCCACCACCTCAAAGCCTTCTTCGCGGATGTAGTTCACCACCAGTTCGGTGAGCGGCTTCATGTACGGCGCGACGATGGCGATGCGCTTGGCGCCCATCACCTTGAGGCCTTCAATCAAGGCACCGGCACTGGTGATCACCGGGGCGTTGGCGTCGTTGTCGGCGGTGGCCTTGCGCAAGCGTTGCTCGGAGTTGCGGTGATAGCCCAGCCCCATGGCCATGATCGCCACCAGGCAGGCGTAGCCCAGCACGTCGACCTTGGCGTCGGACAGCTCGACCGCGCAACGGTCGGACTCGCCGTCCATCGCTGCCAGTTCTTCCTTGCGCACTTGCTTCATGCGCATGCGGCTGGAGTGAAAGGTAA
Source organism: Pseudomonas sp. GW821-FHT09A09 (assembly GCF_059418405.1). NCBI lineage: Bacteria > Pseudomonadati > Pseudomonadota > Gammaproteobacteria > Pseudomonadales > Pseudomonadaceae > Pseudomonas > Pseudomonas sp. GW821-FHT09A09. Next base: position 197,241 of record NZ_JBWKPU010000010.1, on the reverse strand, counting down.
AGCGCTCCGGGCGGATGGCCTGGCGTGCGGTGAGCATCGCCGGGATCTCGGTTTCCATGGTGGTGTTGGAACTCGGCACGATCTGGCCGATGCGGTAAGGCTTGAGCATGGTGGTCTCCCTTATTGTTCGGTGGGCAGGAAGTCGCCCAGGGCGTCGAAGAAGCCCTGGAGGTCGTCCCACGGAATCATGTGCCCGGCGTTGGCCACGCGAACCACGTGGATCGCCGGTTGCAAGTCTTGGATCTCGGCGACGTCCTCGTCGAGAATCACGCCGCCACGCCCGGCCACCATCAACAGGGCAGGGGCCTTGAGGTGGGGCAGGTCTTGATGGAAGTCGACGTCGTGAAAATCATTGAAGGCGCGCACGATGGCGGGCTCGAAGCAGGTGTGCAGCCATTCGGCGCGCAGTTGCAGTTGTTCTTCGGTCCAGGTGGCGCAGAAGGCGCGCATGGCCTCGGCGTCCATGCCGACCAGCGACTGGCGGATGGAGTCGACGTACCACGGCAACTTGCTCGGGTAATCACGGCGGCCGGGACCGGACACCGGCGGGTCGATCAGCACCACGCGGTTCACGCCTTGGGGGTGCTTGACCGCACTGCGCACGGCAAAGCGTGCGCCCATGGAGTGGCCGACCAGGTGGTAGTGATCCAGGTTGAGCGCTTGGGCGAACGCGCCGATATCGTCGGCACAGGTCTCGGCGCTGTAATCCAGCTCGGGTCCGGTGGACGACAGGCCGCGTCCGCGCACATCGAGCACGTAGGTGTCGTAGTGCGCACCGAGGCGTTCGGCCACAAAGCCCCACGTGATAGCCGGGCTGGTGATGCCCGGGATCAGGATCAAAGCCGGGCCTTTACCGCCGTAACGCAGGTAGTGCTGGCGGATGCCATTGGCCTGGACGTTGCCGCCGTAGAGGAAGGTGCTCACGCGGCCACCCCCGATTTCAGCTCCTGGGCATACAGGTCATAACCGTAGACCCAGGCCGGGTCTTCTTGCGTGCGCAGCCAGGTGTTGGCGTTGGATACGGCCTGCACGCGGGATGCACGTTCCTTGCGGTTGGCTTCGTAGAGTTGGAACGCGGTGCGGTAGTCGCTGATGCCGGTTTCCTGCAGGCAGCGGGTGAGCATGGCGGCGTCTTCGATAGCCATGCCGGCGCCCTGGGCCATGTGCGGCTTCATCGGGTGGCAGGCGTCGCCCAACAGCACCAGGCGACCACGGCTCCACAATGGCAATGGGTTGCGGTTGCGCAGCGGCCATTTGGTCACGCTTTCAGTGGATTCGATCAGCGCCTGTACGGTGGGGTGGTAGCCCTTGAAAGCATCGAACATCTCTTCGCGGCTGCTGTCGACGAAGGCGCCCTGGAAGTCCCATTCGGCGTGGGGCACGCCGGTCACGTAGTAGTACTCGTCGCGCTTGCCGGTAGTGTAGTAGACCATCATGTGGCGGTCTTCGGTCCACCACTTGATGCAGTCTTCGAACTTGAGGTCGTACTTGGCCAACTGGTCGCCACGGATCAGTGCACGGTGCGCGACCCAGCCGCTGTACAGCGGTTTTTCCACGCCCAGCAGCTCTTCGCGGATCTTGGAGTTGATGCCGTCGGCGCCGATCACGATGTCGGCGTAGGTCACCTCGCCATCGGCGAAGGTCAGGCGCACCTGGGTGTCGGTTTCTTCGAGGGTTTCCAGGCGCTTGTTGAAGTGCAGGGTGCCCGGCTTGAGGGTGGACATCTGCAGGGCATGCAGGTCGCCGCGGTGCACGGTGATGTAGGACGCGCCGTAGCCAGTAAGCGGGATGCGTGACAGGTAATCACCGCTTTCGCCGCAACGGCTGAACCAATGCTCGGGGTGCGAGCCCATCAGGTCCAGCTGCTTTTCGATGCCCATGCGGCGGAAGATTTTCATGATGTTGGGGCCCATGTGGATCCCCGCACCCAGCCGGGAGAATTCTGGCGCCTGCTCGTAGATGTCCACATCGAAGCCAGCTTGCTGCAACAGGGTGGCGGCTGCGGCACCGCCAAGGCCGGCGCCGACGATGGCGATTTTCTGTGTGCTTCCCATGGGGCGTGATCCTCTCTCTTTTTGATTTTTGGCGGCGTCTGTCCGCAAGGTTTTTAAAGTGTATACGCTCATATTTTGAAATGGGAAGCCCGCATCTGAAAATTTATTTTTTGGCCATATTTATCCTGTGTAACGGGTTGTAGCCATTAAATAGTGGGCTTGTGTGGATTGGTAACGTTTTGGCGCGGTGCTTGCAGTCGGCCTGCAATTCAGGTCTTATCGTTAGTAATTGGCGTATACGCTATAAAAGTGCACTAGAGTGAAGCGCGGTGCTTGAACTTGGTGCAGCCCCACAGGAGACAGGAAAATGCCGGTAAGCGATTGCGAACTGACCCAGATGTTCGAGCATGTGTTGAAGCTGTCGAAGGTCGACCCGACCCAGAGCGTCGCCGTGCTCAAGAGCCATTACTCCGACCCGCGCACCGTGCGTGCCGCCATGGACGCCGCCCAGCGCCTGGGGGCCAAGGTGTATGCGGTGGAGCTGCCGTCGTTCAATCATCCCAAGGCGATGGGCAATGACATGACCGCCTACTGCGGCGACACCGCGCTCACCGGCAACATTGCCGCCCAGCGCGCCCTGGAGGCGGCGGACCTGATCGTCGACACCATGATGCTGCTGCATTCGCCGGAGCAGGAGCAGATCCTCAAGACCGGCACGCGCATCCTGCTGGCCGTGGAGCCCCCGGAAGTGCTGGCGCGCATGCTGCCCACCGAGGAAGACAAGGTGCGCGTACTGGCGGCGGAGCAGTTGCTGAAAAAGGCCCGTTCGATTCACGTCAAATCCCGCGCCGGCAGTGACTTCCGTGCCGCCCTGGGGCAATACCCGTCGGTGACTGAGTACGGCTTTGCCGACGAACCGGGGCGCTGGGACCACTGGCCCAGCGGCTTCCTGTTCTCGTGGCCCAACGAGGAAACCGCCGAGGGCGTGCTGGTGCTGGATATCGGCGACATCCTGCTGCCGTTCAAGACCTACACCCGCGAGAAGATCACCCTGGAGATCGAGAAGGGCTTTATCACTAAAATTCACGGCGGCTTCGAGGCCGAGTACCTGCGCGACTACATGAAGTACTTCAACGATCCCGAGGTGTACGGCATCTCCCATATCGGCTGGGGCCTGCAGCCACGGGCGCAGTGGACGGCCATGGGCCTGCACGACAAGAACGACGGCATGTGCATGGACGCGCGGGCGTTCTATGGCAACTTCCTGTTCTCCACCGGGCCGAACACCGAAGTGGGCGGCACGCGCAAGACGCCGTGCCATATGGACATTCCGCTGCGTAACTGCGATGTGTACCTGGACGACGAGGCCGTCGTTATCGCCGGTGATGTCGTCGCCCCCGCAGCCTCCCTGGCTCGCTAAACATCCCTGTAGGAGCCGGCTTGCCGGCGATAAGGCCCTCAAATGTTGCGCACATCTTGAGGCCGCCATCGCCGGCAAGCCGGCTCCTACATGGGTAGGTGTTTACGGCACATCCCGCTATCATGGCTCCCCATCGTTCATCATCCCCCGAGCCCGCCGTGCCTGATTCCTACGTCTTTTCCGAGCAAGTTGGCCATCTGCTGCGCAAGGCCTACCAGCGCCACCTGGCGATTTTCCAGCAGAATGTCGGTGACTCCCAGCTCACCGCCGTGCAGTTCGTCACCCTGTGTGCCCTGCGCGATCACGGTGCAAGTTCGCTGACCGAACTGGTCAAGGCCACCGCCGTCGACCAGGCGACCATTCGCGGCATCGTCGAGCGGCTCAAGGCCAAGGAGCTGATTACCCTGGAGCCCGACCCTCAGGACAAGCGCAAAGTGGTGGTGGACTTGTCGGCGTCCGGCGCCGAACTGGTGGGCCAGACGGCGCCGCGTGCCGCGCAGATCAGCGAACTGACCCTGAGTAACCTCAACCCCGCCGAACGCGTGGCGATGCTGTTCCTGCTGCGCAAGATGATCGACGACCCACAGGAATAAATTAGGTCTGGCACCGTTTTTGCTCTGAGTTGATGTAGTAGCCACTTCACCAGCCAAGTGTGTCGCGAGGCCCCAGGTCCGCGACGCTTTTTTTTGGCTGTTTCGTGTAGTGACCACTTCACCAATTGGCACAGGCGAAGCGAATGATCAGCCAGCACATCACGGTAGCGCTTGAGGTCAACGGCCAAACAAGCGAAGTCAGCGCCATGGCGGACACCCCGCTGTTACTGGTGCTGCGCAATGACTTGGAACTCAACGGCCCCAAGTACGGCTGCGGCCTGGGCGAGTGCGGTGCCTGCACCGTGATCATCGACGGCGTGGCCGCACGCGCGTGCGTGTTCCCGTTGGCCGGCGCGGTGGGTCGCCAGATTGTCACCCTGGAAGGCCTGGGCACACGCCAGGCGCTGCACCCGGTGCAACAGGCCTTTATCGACGAGCAGGCCGCGCAATGCGGCTACTGCCTCAACGGCATGATCATGACCGCCAAGGCCTTGCTCGACCGCAACCCCAATCCCAGCGAAGCCGAGGTGCGCAATGAACTCTCGGGCAACCTCTGCCGCTGCGGCACCCATATCGAAATCCTGCGTGCGGTGCTGCGTGCCGCTCGCCTCATGACGGTGGATTGATGAGCATGACCGACACGACCCTTTCCCGTGATCAGTGGCTGGCCAAGGCCGGTGTGTTGTTGATCGTCGATGACGTGTTGCCGCCGTCGGGGCCGGTGGCCAAGGGCGGCACGCCGACGGTGAAACCCAAGGAACTGGGGCTGTTTATCGCCGTGAACGATGACGGCCTGGTCTATGCCTTCAACGGCCATGTCGATCTGGGCACCGGCATTCGTACGTCGCTGGCGCAGATCGTCGCCGAAGAGCTCGATCTGGCGCTGGAGCAGGTCAAGATGGTGCTTGGCGACACTGAGCGCGCGCCCAACCAGGGGGCGACCATTGCCAGTGCGACCTTACAGATTTCCGCCATCCCGTTGCGTAACGCCGCAGCCGAAGCACGGCGTTTTCTGCTGGCGCGGGCGGCGGGGCGCTGGGGCGTGAGCACGGGCAGCCTCAAGGTGGAAGCCGGTGTGATCCACGCCGCAGACGGACGCACCACCACCTATGGCGAGTTGGTCAGCGGCCAGCACGATCAACTGCGCATCAGCGGTGATGCGCCTCTCAAGGCCATCGAGGATTACCGCTTGGTCGGCAAGGGCGCGGCCCGGGTGGACATCCCCGGCAAGGCCACCGGCGAGCTGACCTATGTGCACGACATGCGCGTCCCCGGCATGCTTCACGGTCGGGTGGTACGCCCGCCGTACGCGGGGCTCGATTGCGGAGACTTTGTCGGCAATAGCCTGCTGAGTGTGGACGAGGCGTCCATCGCGCATATCCCGGGAATCGTCGCCGTGGTGGTGATCCGCGATTTTGTCGGCGTGGTGGCCCTGCGCGAAGAACAGGCGATCAAGGCGGCCCACGAACTGCTGGTGCACTGGAAACCCTGGAACCACGCCTTGCCGGACATGAGTGACGTGGAGCAGGCCATCCGCGACAACCCACGGGTCCGCCGCACGGTGCTCGACCAGGGCCATGTCGACAAGGCACTGGCCGGCGCCAGCCAGCGCATGCCGCGCAGTTACCTGTGGCCGTATCAGATGCATGGCTCAATCGGGCCCTCTTGTGGGGTGGCGGACTATTCGCCCGCGGGCAGTCGGGTGTGGTCGGGCAGCCAGAACCCGCACCTGTTACGCGCCGACCTGGCGTGGTTGCTGGAATGCGAGGAAGGGCTGATCGACGTGATCCGCATGGAAGCGGCCGGCTGCTATGGGCGCAACTGCGCCGATGATGTGTGTGCCGACGCCTTGTTGTTGTCCCGCGCAGTGGGCAAGCCGGTGCGCGTGCAACTGACCCGCGAACAGGAACACCTGTGGGAGCCCAAAGGCACGGCGCAATTGATGGATGTCGACGGCGGGCTGAATGCTGACGGCAGCATCGCCGCCTACGACTTTGAAACCAGCTACCCCTCCAACGGCGCGCCGACCCTGGCGTTGCTGCTCACCGGTCGGGTAGAGCCGGTGGCCGCGATGTTCGAGATGGGCGACCGCACCTCGATCCCGCCCTACGACATCGACAACATGCGCGTGACTATCAACGACATGGCGCCCATCGTGCGTGCGTCGTGGATGCGCGGGGTGTCGGCACTGCCCAATACCTTTGCCCACGAGTCCTATATCGACGAACTGGCCTTTGCCGCCGGCGTCGATCCGGTGGAATACCGCCTGCGTTACCTCAAGGACGAGCGTGCCATCGACCTGGTGAAATCCACCGCCGAGCGCGCCAACTGGTCGCCGCGCACCGCGCCGATGCAAACCGCCAACGAGGATCACCTGCTGCGCGGTCGTGGCTTTGCCTATGCGCGCTACATCCACAGCAAGTTCCCGGGGTTTGGCGCGGCGTGGGCGGCCTGGGTGGCGGATGTGGCCATCGACAAGCAGACCGGCGACGTGTCGGTGACGCGGGTGGTGATCGGGCATGACTCGGGGATGATGATCAACCCGGCCGGGGTGCAGCACCAGATCCACGGCAATGTGATCCAGTCCACCAGCCGCGTGCTGAAGGAGCGGGTGACCTTTGAAGAGTCGACGGTGGCGAGCAAGGAGTGGGGCGGCTACCCGATCCTGACCTTCCCGGAAGTGCCGAAGATCGACGTACTGATGATGCCGCGCCAGGACCAGCCGCCCATGGGCGCCGGAGAATCGGCGTCGGTGCCCAGTGCGGCGGCGATTGCCAATGCGATCTATGACGCCACCGGCATTCGTTTTCGTGAGTTGCCGATCACCCCGGAACGGGTATTGGCGGCGCTGAATGCCGGCACGTTGGGCGAACCGGCCAAGTCGCCGGAGAAACGCAAGAAGTGGTGGTTTGGCGCACTGTTCGCCACCTTGGGCGCCTTGGCCGCCACGGCCTGGCCCTTCCACAGTGAGATCGCGCCGATTGCCCCGCCCGCTGCCGGCACCTGGTCCAAGGCCACCCTGGAACGCGGGCGTTTGCTCGCCGCCGTTGGCGATTGTGCGGTGTGCCACACGGCGCCGGGTGGTGCGGCCAATGCGGGCGGGCTGGCGATGGAGACGCCGTTCGGCACGCTGTACAGCAGCAATATCACCCCGGACGTAAAGACCGGCATTGGCGCCTGGTCGTACCCGGCCTTCGAGCGGGCCATGCGCGACGGCATTGGCCGCGATGGGCGCAACTTGTACCCGGCGTTTCCCTATACGGCGTTTCGCAATATCAACGATGCCGACATGCAGGCGCTGTATGCCTACCTCATGAGCCAGGCACCCGTGAGCCAGGCGCCGACGCCGAATGCCATGCGCTTTCCGTTCAATATCCGGCCGTTGATGGCGGGGTGGAACGCGTTGAATTTAAGGCGCGGCGAAATCACCGTGCAGCCGGAGCGCAGTGAGCAATGGAATCGCGGCAATTACCTGGTCAATGGCCTGGGGCACTGCGCGGCGTGTCATTCGCCGCGCAACCTGATGGGCGCGGAGAAGGGCGGCAAGGCGTTCCTCGCGGGAGGCATGGTCGATGGTTGGGAGGCGCCGGCGTTGACTGGGTTGTCCAAGGCGCCGACGCCGTGGACCGAGGATCAGTTGTTCACGTATTTGAGTACGGGGTACTCGGACGCCCATGGCGTGGCGGCCGGGCCGATGGGGCCGGTGGTGAGTGAGTTGTCGAAATTGCCCAAGACGGATATCCGGGCGATGGCGGTGTATTTGGCGTCACTCAATGGCGAGGCGACAGCCCAAGCGCAAAGCGTCGCGACGACGGTGCCAAACCCGAATGGTCGACGTGTGTTCGAGGGCTCGTGCAAGGCCTGCCACGCCGATGGCCTGGGGCCGAAGTTGTTTGGGGTGAGCCCGTCACTGGCCACCAACACCAACGTGCACAGCGACCAGCCGGACAATTTGATCAAGGTGATTTTGCAAGGCATCAGCAATCCGGCGACCAGGGACCTGGGGTACATGCCGGGGTTCAAGGACAGCTTGTCCAATAGTCAGGTGGCGGATCTGGCGGCGTACCTGCGCGGGCAATTTGCGCCGAATGCGCCGCAGTGGCAGGGCTTGGAGCAGAAGGTGGCGCATTTGCGGGCCAACCCCGGTACTCACTGAACACACCGTTCCCTTGTAGGAGCCCGGCTTGCCGGCGATGGCGTCCTATGATCAGGCGCTAAATGTGAAGGCCCCATCGCCGGCAAGCCGGCTCCTACAGGGGATTTGTGTTGTTATCGGATGTGGGGGTGACGCCGCGCAGGACGAGGTCGGTGATGAAGGCCAGCCAATCCTGCTGCTGCCCCTTGTCCGTCAGGTCTTCGCCGAGAAATGAGCTGAGGGTATGGCGGTTGGAGTTATAGAAGTAGCAGAGCGAGGCAATCATCAAATACACGTGCTTGAGGTCCACGTCCTGGCGAAATACACCTTGCGCCTGCCCAGCCTCGATGATCGGCCGTAATACGCCAACCGCTTCGCCCGACAACCGGCGCATCTCGCCGGACTGCTGCGCATGCTTGCCCTGGTGCAGGTTCTCGATGCTCAGGATTGCCACGAATTCCGGGTGTTTGACGTAGTAGTTCCAGATAAACCCCACCAGATCACGCAAGGCCTGCACCGGCGCATCGAGGTCGAGCTTGAGCTTGCTTTCGGCTTTGTTGAATTGCTCGTAGATGTGTTCCAGCACGCAGACGAACAGGTGTTCCTTGCTGCCGAAATAGTAATAGAGCATGCGGTCGTTGGAGTCGGCTGCCTTGGAAATGCTGTCGACCCGGCCACCGGAATAACCGTCGCGGGCGAACACCTTGACCGCCGCCTGCAGGATGCGTGCACGTGTCTGGTCCGCCTGTTGGGCACGAATGCCGGTCTTCTTGATCACCATGGAGAGCGCCTTGCGCGACAGTCAGGGCGCGAAATATAGCATGGGCATTTTTTCGGCCGTTCTGTGACCGACAAGTTCTGTAATAAAAACGCCATTGCACTGGGGATTGGATCCTGAACGGGCTATTTTGGTGCACCTCAATAACTAGAGTAGCCATGGATGAAATACCAACCCTTCAGCCTTACTTTGATTGCCACTGCCCTGGTGCTGACGGTCAGCGGTGTACAAGCCGCTTCCCAGGCCCCGGTGGCCGGTGAAAATGGCATGGTGGTGACCGCCCAGCATTTGGCCACTCATGTGGGTGTGGATGTGCTCAAGGCCGGCGGCAACGCGGTGGATGCGGCCGTCGCCGTGGGCTATGCGCTGGCCGTGGTGTATCCGGCGGCGGGTAACCTGGGCGGTGGCGGGTTCATGACCGTGCAACTGGCCGACGGGCGCAAGACCTTCCTCGACTTCCGCGAAAAAGCCCCGCTGGCGGCGACTGCCGACATGTACCTGGACAAGGACGGCAAGGTCATCGACGGCCTGAGCGCCAAGGGCCATTTGGCCGTGGGCGTGCCTGGCACCGTCTCCGGCATGGAACTGGCCCTGAGCAAGTACGGCACCCTCAAGCGCGCCCAGGTGATTGCCCCGGCGATCAAGCTGGCGGAAAACGGCTTCGCCCTGGAGCAGGGTGATATCGACCTGCTGCACACCGCCACCGGCGAGTTCGAAAAAGACAAGGACATGCGCGCCATCTTCCTGCACAACGGCCAACCGATGCAGGTGGGCCAGAAACTGGTGCAGAAAGACCTGGCCAAGACCCTCAAGGAAATCTCCGCCAAGGGCACCGATGGTTTCTATAAAGGCTGGGTAGCGAAGGCGCTGGTGGATTCCAGCCAGGCCGGCAAAGGCATCATCACCCAGGCTGACCTGGACAAGTACAAGACCCGTGAGTTGGCGCCTATCGAGTGCGATTACCGGGGCTACCACGTGGTTTCGGCGCCGCCTCCGAGCTCCGGTGGCGTGGTGATCTGCCAGATCATGAACATCCTCGAAGGCTACCCGATGGCCGACCTGGGCTACCACTCGGCCCAGGGCCTGCACTACCAGATCGAAGCGATGCGCCACGCCTACGTGGACCGTAACAGCTACCTCGGCGACCCGGACTTCGTGAAGAACCCAATCGCCCACCTGCTGGACAAGGACTACGCCGCCAAGCTGCGCGCCGCTATCGAACCGCAGAAGGCCGGTGACTCCCAAGCCATCAAGCCCGGCGTGTCGCCCCATGAAGGCAACAACACCACCCACTATTCCATCGTCGACAAGTGGGGCAACGCGGTCTCGGTCACCTACACCCTCAACGACTGGTTCGGTGCGGGCGTGATGGCAAGCAAGACCGGTGTGATCCTCAACGATGAAATGGACGACTTCACCGTCAAGGTCGGCGTGCCGAACATGTACGGCCTGGTCCAGGGCGAAGCCAACGCCATTGCCCCGGGCAAGGCGCCGCTGTCGTCGATGAGCCCGACCATCGTGACCAAGGACGGCAAGGCCGTGATGGTGGTGGGTACGCCGGGTGGCAGCCGCATTATCACCGCCACCTTACTGACCATCCTCAATGTCATCGACTACAAGATGAACATCCAGGAAGCCGTGGACGCGCCGCGTTTCCACCAGCAGTGGATGCCTGAGACCACCAACCTGGAAACCTTCGCGGTCAGCCCGGACACCCAGAAGATCCTCGAAAGCTGGGGCCACAAGTTCGCCGGCCCGCAAGACGCCAACCACTTGGCCGCAATCCTGGTGGGCGCACCGTCCCTGGGTGGCAAACCGGTAGGCAACAACCGTTTCTACGGCGCGAATGATCCGCGCCGTAACACCGGTTTGTCCCTGGGTTACTGAGGCGTGAGGTGGTGATGCAGGTGGGCCAGGGACAGCGCCACGCTGTCATGGGATAGCTGCAGGGCGGCGCCCTCGGCGCTGCCTTGGGCTGCCGGCATCACCCGTTCGAACATGTGAGTTTCATACGCCTGCACGGCTTTCGAGCCGTCAGGTGTCTCCAGCAGGTGCTGTGCCAGTTCGGCAGCGTCGAGCATCGCCGCATTCACCCCTTCGCCGCCAAACGGCGACATCAAGTGCGCCGCATCCCCGATCAACGTCAACCCAGGCCGATGGGCCCAGCGATGCCCGACGGGCAAGGCGTGGATGTGCCGGACGATCAGGGTAGGGCTGGCGGCATCGAACAGCGCCAGCACGTCCGGGTGCCAGCCTTGGAATTGGGTTTTCAGCGAGGGCGCGTGGGACAGGTCAATCGTGTTCGCCGCCCAGTCCGTAGGCACGCGGAAGATCGCATAGCCGCGCAGGTGCGCGTTGGCGTTGCGCTGCACGATGATCGAGCGGGCTTCGCCAGCCACTTGCAGCGTGCCGCGACCGACCAGGCGGGCGGCGAGTGGGTGCCTTAGGTCGGCGTCGTCGATGTTGAACTCAATAAAGGTCAACCCGCTGTACTGCGGCTGATAAGGCGACAGCAACGGGCGGATTTTCGACCAGGCCCCGTCGGCACCCACCACTAGGTCGAAGGGGCCGTGATGGAGGTCGCCTTGATGCAGCGTCCAGCGCTGGTCATCGCCCTGGCTGACGTGATGGATGCTCACACCCCACTTCACGCCCCCCTCGGGCAGGGAGTCGAGCAGGATCTGGCGCAGCTGGGTGCGGTCGACTTCCGGGCGGTCGCCTGCCTCGGGGTTCGGGTCTTCAAACAGCAACTGGCCGTGATGGTCCATCAGCCGTGATCCCTGGTCTTCATAGCGGGCGATGCGTTTGAAGGCGTCTTCCAGGCCGGCTTGTTGCAACGCGAACTGGCCGGACTCCACGTGCAGATCCAGCGTGCCACCTTGCGGGCGCTCCAGCGGCCCGCTTTCACGCTCGAATACGCAGACGGCTACACCGTGACGGCTGAGGATACGCGCCAGGGTCAGGCCGCCAGGGCCGCCGCCGACGATGGCGATACGCAGGGGGTGAGTCATGCAGGCACCTCGGCAAGGAGTTGTTCAACGGCTTGGAATGCGATGGCGCGGCGTTCTTCCCAGCTGCCACGAATGACCAGCGCTGGCTGCTGGTGCCGCTCGATCCAGTCCAGGCTGTCCTGGAAAAACGCCTGGCGGTCCGCCAGTTCCGGTTGGCAGCGCTGGCCGTCGGCGGTCCACTCCACGTCCTCCGGTGACAGCACCAGGTGCAGGTCGTAGTGCCGTGCCAGCAGTTCGCTGTCGAGCCAGGCGGGGTAGTCGCCGAACAGGGTCTGGCTCCACAGCTTGTTGGTCAGCAAGTGCGTGTCGAGGATCAGCAGGTCGGGCTGTTTGGCGCGGGCGGCATCTTCCCAGGCCAGTTGGCCGTGGGCGATAGCGGGGATGTCGGCCAGGGTGGTGTCGCGCTGATGTTGGTCGATGAAGTGGCGCACGTATTCGCCGACCATCACACCGCCAAAATGCGCTTGCAGTTCCGCCGCCAGCCAGCTTTTACCGCTGGACTCGGGGCCGGCCAGTACCACCACCTTCATGCGCGCAGCGCCGGGTCGGCACGCCATTCACGCCAGCCCTGCACGGCGATCACGGTGAACAGCGCATAGAGCGCGGCCGTGAGGTACAGGCCTTTGTAGAGGAACAGGCCAACGAAAATCACATCCACCGCGATCCACAACGGCCAGCATTGCACGCGCTTCTGCGCCATCCACATCTGCGCGACCAGGCTGAAGCCGGTGAGGGCGGCGTCGAGCCAGGGCTGGGCGGCGTCGGTCCAGTGGGCCATGGCCGCGCCCAACAACAGGCTGCCGGCCGCACCCACGGCCAGGCTGGTCATGATCGCCGGCCAGCCGAGGCTGGTGACCTGGCGACCCTGTTTGACCTCGCCGGCGCGGGTCCACTGCCACCAGCCGTACACTTGCAGCGCGGCGTAGACCACTTGCAGCAGCATGTCGGAATAGAGTTTTACGTCGAAGAATATCCAGGTGTAGAGCAGCACCATCACCAGGCCGATGGGCCAGCACCAAGGGTTCTGTTTGACCGTCAGCCAGACAGCGATCACCCCCAGGGCGGCGGCGAACAGTTCAAGCCCGGACATGGCGGTTCCTTAGGGGAGACGAAGAGGGCGCTGATTGTAACCAAAGATGGTCCATTGTAGGAGCCGGCTTGCCGGCGATTCGCCCTTGGGTCTTGTGGCCATTTCAAGAGCGCTATCGCCGGCAAGCCGGCTCCTACAGGGGGCGGGGTTAGATTTTGAATGGGCGCAACAGGCCATCGAGTTGTTCGCTGAGACCGCGCAGGTGGGCGCTGGCGACGCTCGATTGCTCTGCCGCCAACGCGGTGCTGTGGGACAGGCCTGCCGCCTGGGTGACGTTCTGGTTGATGTCTTCAACCACATGGGCCTGCTGCAAGGTGGCGCTGGCGATCGAGGCATTCAGGCCGTTGAGGTTGCGCAGCGCCTGGCCGATGGCATTGAGGCTGGCACCGGCCTGGCCGGCTTGTTCGATGGTCAGTTGCGACGCGCTGTGGCTGTCGCTGATCACCTTGACCGCCGCTTCCGAGTGGCCCTGCAGGCGCTCGATCATCACCTGGATCTCGGCGGTGGACTTTTGCGTGCGCTGGGCCAGCAGGCGCACTTCATCGGCCACCACGGCAAACCCCCGGCCTTGCTCGCCGGCGCGTGCCGCTTCGATGGCGGCGTTGAGGGCCAGCAGGTTGGTCTGGTCGGCAATCGAGCGGATCACTTCCAGCACGCCGCCAATCTGTGTGCTTTCGCTGGACAGGGTGCGGATCACCTCCACGGCCTGGCTGATGGTGCCCGAGAGCTGGTCGATCTGCTGCAGGCTGCCGTCGATGTTCACCTGGCCTTGCTGCGCCTGGGCCTGGGCGTCACGCATTTCGCTGGCGGCGTGCTCGGCGTTTTTCGCCACGTCCTGCACGCCGTAGGTCACTTCATTGATGGCGGTGGCCACCAGTTCCATCTGCTGCGACTGCTGCTGGCTGCGGTCATGGGCCTGGCTGGCGTTGGTGCCCAGCTCGGTGGAGGACTGCCCGAGGGCGTTGGCGCACACCTGCAACTGGCCCACCACCTGGCGCAGCTTGGCGGTGAAGCTGTTGAAGTGCCGGGACAGCTGGGTCACCTCATCATTGCCGTGGGTGTCCAGGCTGCGGGTCAGGTCGCTTTCGCCGCTGGCGATATTGCCCATGGCATTCACCGCCGCCTGCAACGGGTTGACGATGCTGCGGGCGATCACTGTCACCAGCAAGGCCATGACCAGCGCAATGCCCAGGCCAATCAGCGAGGCTTTCCACACCTGGCCCTTGAACTCGGCCTGCACGTCGTCCACGTACACACCGGAACCGATGATCCAGCCCCAGGGTTCGAACAGCTGGATGTACGAGGTTTTCTCCACCGGCGCTTCGGCACCCGGCTTCGGCCAACGATAGTTGACGATGCCGGCGCCCTTGGCCTTGGCCAGGATCACGAACTCGTTGAACACCGCAAACCCGTCCGGGTCGCGGATGGCCGAGAGGTTCTGGCCGTCCAGCTTGGGGTTGGCGGCGTGCATGATCATCACGGGGGTGAGGTCGTTGATCCAGAAGTAGTCGTCGTGGTCGTAGCGCAGGCCGCGCACGGCGCTCAACGCCTGTTTCTGCGCGGCTTCGCGGGTGAGCGCGCCGGTTTTTTCAAGGTTCTGGTAATAGGCGAGGACGCCGCTGGCCGTCTGCACCACGTGCTGGGTCTGCTGGCGCTTGGCCTGGTAGAGGTCGCCGTGGATCTGCTTGAGCATCAGCAGGCCCAGGGTCAACAGCATCAACACGGCGACGATCAGGATCAGCCAGAGACGACGGCTGATCGACATGCTGCGCAAACTGTTCATGGTCCTGTCACTCCGTGCTTTTTATAATTGTGGGTGCTGCATCGACATTTCCGGCTTGTCTGATAGGCTTTCGGCCTGCAATCGGAAAACCTGAGTACTGCCTGATTTTTCACGCAATTTTTGCACGCCGGGGTTGACTATCAACACCGGGCCTTCGGTGCGCTCGCCTCTTTGAATCATTAGAAACACGCACGACCTTTGGGAGAAACATGGACATTTGGACCGCCATACAGGCATTGATTTTGGGCGTTGTGGAAGGGCTGACCGAGTTCCTGCCGATCTCCAGCACCGGCCACCAGATCATCGTCGCCGACCTGATCGGCTTCGGCGGCGAACGCTTCGAAGCGTTCAATATCATCATCCAGCTGGGCGCGATCCTCGCCGTGGTCTGGGAATTCCGGCGCAAGATCTTCGACGTGGTCACCGGCTTGCCGACCCAGCGCAATGCCCAGCGCTTCACGGTCAACCTGATCATCGCGGTACTGCCAGCGGTGGTACTGGGGGTGATTTTTGCCGACCTGATCAAGCACTACCTGTTCAACCCGATCACCGTGGCGGCAGCCCTGGTCGTCGGCGGCGTGATCATGCTGTGGGCCGAGCGCCGCCAGCACGCGGTGCACGCCGAAACCGTGGACGACATCACCTGGAAAGACGCGATCAAGGTGGGCTTTGCCCAGTGCCTGGCGATGATCCCGGGCACCTCGCGTTCCGGCGCGACCATCATTGGCGGCCTGCTGTTCGGCCTGTCGCGCAAGACCGCCACCGAGTTCTCGTTCTTCCTGGCCATGCCGACCATGGTCGGTGCCGCCGTGTATTCGGGCTACAAGTACCGCCACCTGTTCCAGCCCGATGACCTGCCGGTGTTCGCCATCGGTTTTGTCACCTCGTTCATCTTCGCGATGATCGCGGTCAAGGCCTTGCTCAAGTTCATCGCCAGTCACAGCTACGCGGCCTTTGCCTGGTACCGCATCGCCTTCGGCCTGGTGATCCTGGCGACCTGGCAATTCGGCTGGATCGACTGGACCGCGGTCAAGCCATGAACATCCAGCACCCACGCCTCAAGGCGCTGATCTTCGTGCTGCTGTGCGCCGCGCCGCTGCTGGGCTCGGCCTTGCTCTGGTATCGCGGCGAAACGCTGATCCCGCTCGCGGCCTACGGCGTGGTCAGCGTGGTGGCGTTCCTGATGTACTGGAACGACAAACGCAAGGCCCAGACCGAAGGCCGCCGCACCCCGGAAAATATCCTGCACGCCGTCGAACTGGCAGGCGGCTGGCCGGGCGCGTTACTCGCCCAGCAAGTCTTCCGGCACAAGACCCGCAAAGTGTCTTACCAAGTCCTGTTCTGGGTGATCGTGCTGTTGCACCAAGTGTTCTGGCTGGACCAACTGTTCCTGGGCGGCACGCTGCTGTCAGTCCTTTAGGCAAAACACCCAACGCTAACCACGATGCGAAGCGAGCCGCTCTTGTAGGAGCTGGCTTGCCGGCGATGCAGGCACCTTGGTGAATCAGGCATACCCGGTTGATGCCATCGCAGGCAAGCCAGCTCCCACAGTGAGGGCGCGCGTCATCGTTCGCGACCATCGCCGGCAAGCCGGCTCCTACAGTGGACCGTGTTTGCTTTTGCTCTACACCACTCAAGCCGGCTGTCAGGCCGCTGTGCTCTTGCTTTTGACTTTGATCTTAGGCGGCCCCCCAAATACCTGTCGGATTACGGGCACACCGAGCCTAGGCGAGGTGCCGAGTGTTGGGGCAAGAGCGTTTTGCTGGGCCTGTCCCGTGACAACGGCCGCCATCGCAGGCAAGCCAGCTCCCACATTTTTGATCGCAGGGCAACAGTTGGAAAGCTGTCAGACCCCTTACTCCAGACGCAACCCCACCTGCGCCCGCTTGGGCAACTTACCCACCACCAACTGGTGAGACCGCTGCAACAGCCCCCGCAACTCCTCAGCCCCCAGCGGATACGGCGTATTCATGATCACCCACTGCGCCCGCGCCAAATAAGGCGCCGGATGAATCCCCGGCCGGTCGATATGCCCAAGAAACAACGCCTTGTCGACCTTGAACGCCAACGACTCCCCCCGCAGATTCTGCAAGGCAAACATCTTGTTGCCCGCAATCGAAAACACCCGCACACCGCCCCATTTATAGTCCTCCCGCGCACCGGGCAAACTCAGGCAGAACGCCGCGACCTGGGCTTCAGTCATCTTCATAACAAGCGATCTCCACAGCCCTTGAAGGCCTCTTCCAGGTAATCGATCCACGCGCGAATGGCCGGCAGCACCCCACGGCGATGCGGGTACACCGCCTGCAACCAGCCGCCCGGCGACGACCATTCGGGCAGCAGTTGCACCAACGCGCCGCTGGCCAATTCTTCCTCGCAGTACATCATCGGCAGCACGGTAAACCCCAGGCCCTTGAGGGCGCAGGCCTTGCGCACGATAAAGTCGTCGATGCCCAGGCGCGCCTCCATCGACAAGTCCTCGGCATTGCCTTGGGGGTCGATCAGGCGCAGGTGGACCAGGCGATCGGCCTCCAGTGCACCGAGCACCGGCAGTTGCTTGAGGTCTTCCAACGTGTTGATCTGTCGCCCCTGTAGAAACGCGGGGCTGGCGACCAGCAGGGTCTGAGCCTGGCGCAGGCGCTTGGTCACCAACAGCGGATCTTCATCGCCCAGCTCGCGCACGCGCAGGGCCACGTCGATGCCTTCGGCAACCAGGTCGACACGGCGGTTGACCAGGGTCATTTCCAGCTGCACCAGCGGATGGGCGGCGAGAAAGCCCGCGACCATCTCCGGCAACATGTGCTGGGCCATGCCCACCGGGCAGCTGACACGCAACCGTCCCCGAGGCTCGCTGGACATGCTGGCCACGGCCTCGTCGGCCATCTCCGCTTCCAGCAACATCGCCTGGCAGTGACGCAAATAACGTTCGCCGACGGCGGTGAGGGTGAGTTGACGGGTGGTACGTTGCAGCAGGCGGGCGCCCAGGCGTTCTTCCAGCTCGGCAATGCGCCGCGACAGCCGCGACTTGGGAATGCCCAGCAGCCGGCCGGCAGCGGCGAAGCCACCGGCTTCCACGACTTTGGCGAAATAGTAGAGGTCGTTGAGGTCTTGCATGGTCAACCTATTGTCCTGTCAATGGGACGAACTATCCGCGTATGGCGTGGGCAAATCCAGCCCCTACATGCCGGCCATCAACACATACTTCACATGCACGTACTCTTCGATCCCGTAATAGCTGCCTTCGCGGCCATACCCGGATTGCTTGATGCCGCCAAACGGAATCGAGGCGGTGCCCACGGAGCCTGAGTTCAGAATCACCATGCCCGCTTCAAGCCGGCGAGACAGGCGCAACGAACGGCCCAGGGCGCTGGTGTAGGCGTAGGCCACCAGGCCGAATTCGGTGCTGTTGGCGCGTTCTATCACTTCTTCTTCATCGTTGAAGACATAGAGGGCGAACACCGGGCCGAAGATCTCCTGGGTGGCCAGCGGCGAGTCATCCCCCAGGCCGGTGAGGATAGTCGGCGCGTAGAACAGGCCACCCTTGGCGTGAGGCTTGCCGCCCATGAGTACGGTTGCGCCGGCAGCCCTGGCGTCTTCCACCAGGCGCACCACCTTGTCAAAACCCAGCTGATTGACCAGAGGCCCGACCACAAAACCTTCGCGCAGGCCCTGATCCACTTCAATTGCGGCAACCGCCTGCTTCAGGCGCTCGGTGAACGCCTCAAGGATGCTCTGCTGCACAAAGATGCGGTTGGGTGAGATGCACACCTGGCCAGAGTTACGCAGCTTGGCGCTCACCAAGCCTTGTACGGCGGCGTCCAGGTTGGCGTCCTCGAACACGATAAACGGCGCGTTACCGCCCAGTTCCAGGGTCATCTTCTTCACGGTGGCGGCGCATTGCGCGGCGAGCAATTTGCCCACGGCGGTGGAGCCGGTGAAGGTGATCTTGCGGATACGCGGGTCGCCGGTGAGGATCGGGCCGATTTCCTTGGGGTCGCCCACTACCACTTCCAATACGCCTTCGCCGATGCCGGCGTTGCGCGCGTATTCCAGCAGCTTGAGGGCGGTCAGCGGCGTGTCTTCAGCCGGCTTGATCACCATGGTGCAACCGGCGGCCAAGGCGGTGGCGACCTTGCGGGTGATCATCATGAACGGGAAGTTCCATGGGGTGATGGCCGCCACCGGGCCGACCGCTTCCTTGGTGACCATCACCTGGGCGTTACGGTCGTGGGTGGGGATAGTGTCGCCGTAGACGCGCTTGGCTTCTTCGGCGTACCACTCGATGAAACCCAGGCCGTAGTCGATCTCGCCACGGGCTTCGGTCAGGCATTTGCCGTTTTCGCGGCACAGCAGTTCGGCGAAGGCTTCCTTGTCGGCCTTCACGCTGTCGTGCCAGCGGCGCAGGATGTCACTGCGCTCCTTGGCGAGTTTGCCGGACCAGTCGGGGAAGGCGGCGCAGGTGCGGTCGACGGCGGCCTTGACCTCGGTCGCAGAGTGTTTGGCTACGCGGCCGATTTCTTCACCGTTTGCAGGGTTGTAGACGATAAGCATGGGGGAATCTCCGTGGGCTGAAAGTGCTGTTTCAGGCTACGGAAAAGCGCTGTTTGGGCGAATATCCATTCCAATGTGCTGATTGCCTATTCCTATGAGTGCGTAGCGCCAGCCACCTCTGGCGCAGTACTGTGTGGCTTTGCAGAGGAGCCGATGCCGTGGGCCGTACACAGAGAATTGTCGAGCTGATGAGCGCCCTGGCGCCTGTTGAAGGCTATAACCTGAGCGTATTGGATGACGTGCGTTTCCTGCGTTCCAACCGGCCGCTGCACCGCGTGCCGGTGCTGTACGACCCGGGCATCGTGATCGTGTGCCAGGGCCGCAAGAGCGGCTACCTGGGCGAAGAGATCTACCGCTACGACGCCCAGCATTACCTGGTGGTGTCGGTGCCGGTGCCGTTCACCATGGAAACCGAGGCCAGCGAAGCGGAACCGATGCTGGCGGTGTACCTGCGGCTGGACTTCAGCCTGGCGGCCGAGTTGATGCTGGCGCTGGATAACTTCCCCGAACTCCCGCAGGCCAAGCCGCGGGGCATGTATTCCTCGCCCATGGATGAGCGGCTCAGCGAGTCATTGCTGCGCTTTCTGGAGGCGATGAGCGTGCCGATGGAGGCGCAGATATTGGGGCCGACCTTAATGCGCGAAATCTACTACCGGATTTTTACCGGGGAGCAGGGCGGCTCAATGCGAGCCGCGCTCAATCGCCAGGGGCAGTTCGGCAAGGTGGCGCGGGCGATTCGCAAGATCCATGCGTGCTACCACCAACATCTGGACGTGGAGGCGCTGGCGGGCGAGGCGATGATGAGTGTGCCGAGTTTTCACGCGCATTTTCGCACGGTCACCGACACGTCGCCGATGCAGTACCTCAAGTCCACGCGCCTGCATCAGGCGCGTTTGTTAATGCTGCGCAACGACATCACCGCCGCCACTGCGTGTGCCAAGGTCGGTTATGAAAGCGCCTCGCAGTTCAGTCGCGAGTTCAAGCGCTTCTTCGGGCGCACGCCCCAGGACGAGATCCAGTGGATGAAGCGCACCTATGCGCTGCCGGCGCCTACGACGTCGTCGATTTACGTGTCATCCCACTGAGCAGGGTGATCAGCAGGGCGAGCCCGGCAAACCCGGCGCCGGTGAGCGCCTGACCCTGCCAGCCGTAATGCTGTGACGCAAAGGCGCCGGCCGCAGAGCCCAGGGCGCCGCCGATGAAGTAGACCACCATGAACACAGTGTTCAGGCGGCTGGTGGCCGAAGGTTCCAGCGCCAGCACGCGGGTCTGGTTGGCCAGTTGGTTGATCCGGTTGCCGAGGTCGAGGAAGGTCGCCGCGATGAGGATCGGCCACCACCAGCCGCTCGGGCCGAAGGCGTAGATCAGGGCAAAGGCCACCAGCACGGTGCCGATGCCGACCCATTCCAGCAGTTGGCTGTGGCGGCGGGTCTGTTGGCCGATGGTGGTGGCAAGGAGGATGCCGACGATCGCCGACAGCCCCAACAAGCCCGCCTGCGCACTGGAGAAACCATAGGGCGGCAAGGCCAGCAACGCCGCCATCGAGCCCCAGAACACGTTCAATGCGCCAAACACCAGGCCGGCCTTGAGGGCCGACAGGCGCAGGGTAGGGTGCTGCCGGGCCAGGCCCCACAGCGATTTGAGCAAGGCGCCGTAGGCCAGCTTGCTGGTAGAGATGGACACCGGCATGCGCGTCAGGATCGCAATAAACAGCAGCACATCCAAGGCTGCCGCCAGGGCGAACATGCCGCGCCAGCCCAGCCAGCCACTGACCACGCCGCTGACGGTCCGGGCCAGCAGGCCACCGGCAGACAGGCCGCTGACCATCAAGCCGAGGACCGCGCCTTTTTGCGCTGGCTCGCTGAGGTCGGACGCGGCAGGGATGATCACTTGGGCGCTGATCCCCGACAGGCCCAGCAGCCCGCTCGCCACCAGCAGCCAGGTAAACGAGGGCGCCGAGGCCGAGGCCAGCAGGCTGATGAAGTTCAGGCACAGCACGGCCAGGATCAAGGTGCGCCGGCTGATGCGGTCGCCCAGCGGCACAAACAGCAAAAGGCCGCAGGCGTAGCCGAGCTGGGTGAGCATTGCGATCTGGCCGACATGGGCGGTGGTCACGTCGAAGCTGGTGGCGATCAGCGGCAGCATCGCCTGGTTGTAGTAGATGGTCGCGACCGAAAACCCGCAGCAGATGGCGAGCAGCAGGGTCAGGCCCTTGGTCAGGACGGGGGAGTTCGCGTGCATGGCAGGCCCGGTGGCTGGCGGATTTGCGGCGAGAATGCCGCGTGGCGCGGGTGAAATCCAGCACCACAGAGGATTGGGCAATAAACCTGGGGGATTGGATCAGGGCGGAAATGGGATTGTCCTGCTGGCAGGACAAACAGTCGCATTTGAGCTGTCTAATCGTTTATTGGGTTCATGTGTAGGATCAACCTCAATTGATCGCCCAGTGGCGATCCTCACTTGGAGATCACCCATGAAACTGTTGCACATCGATTCCAGCATCCTCGGCGACAACTCGGCTTCCCGCCAGCTCAGCGCAGGCGTGGTCAAGGCCTGGCAAGCCGCAGAGCCAGGTGTGAGCGTGACTTACCGTGACCTGGCAAACGAAGGTATCAGCCACTTTTCCGGCCTGACCTTGGGCGCCCTGGGCACTGCTGCCGAACTGCGCGATGCCGTGCAAAAGCACGAGGCTGAACTGAGCGCTTCGTCCCTGGCCGAATTCATCGCCGCTGACGCCGTGGTGATCGGCGCACCGATGTACAACTTCTCGGTGCCTTCGCAACTCAAGGCCTGGATCGACCGCATCGCGGTGGCCGGCCAGACCTTCCGCTACACCGAAGCTGGCCCTGAAGGCTTGTGCGGTGGCAAGAAGCTGATCATCGTGTCCACCGCCGGTGGTCTGCACGCTGGCCAGCCGAGCAACGTCGGCCATGAAGAGTACTTGAAGCTGGTGTTTGGTTTCCTGGGCATCACCGACATCGAATTCGTCCGCGCCCAAGGCCTGGCCTACGGTGATGAAGTGCGCAGCAAAGCCCTGAGCGACGCCAACGTACTCATCAGCGAACAATTGTTCGCCGCCGCGTAAGGCTTGTGTAAATTTCGCCTTTCCTCGGTTTCAATCTGAAGCCGGGCGCCTAAACTCTGTATTCTGGTCACCTGAACACGACCGGAGTACGGAGTTTTTTCGTTTACCCGCTGTCTCTACTTTGGCCCAGGTTATGCAGTCATGGGTTTACCACCCGGTACGAGCACCTTGAACCATGGACTTTTCAAACAGACATGCCGGTTTTAATGCAGCAAAGGTGGACATCCTCATGATGCGTCTTTGTGCTGTTTTGGTACTTTCCCTGCTCGGTGGCCTGATTTCAGTGCACGCCGCCCCCGCGCCGCACCCGCATTGGAGTGTGGGCTTCCATCGCATGACGTTCCTCGATCCGCTGGACTTGCAGCCGATGAAGGCCATCGCGTTCTACCCGTCCACCGACGATCAACACTCCACCCAACTGGGTCCTTATCACGTCGCGGCTACCGAAGACTCCAAGGTCGCCATCGGGCGCTTCCCGATGCTGATGCTGTCCCATGGCAATACCGGTACACCGCTGGCCCTGCATGACCTGGCCACATCCCTGGCGCGAAAAGGGTTTGTGGTGGTGGCGGTACTGCATCCCGGCGACAACTACAAGGACCACAGCCGCCTGGGTACGGTAAGCAACCTGTACGGGCGGCCGATCCAGATTTCCGAAGCCATCACCGCCACCTTGGGCGACCCGATGCTGTCGCCGTTCGTCAATGTGGATCAGGTGGGGGTGATCGGCTATTCGGCCGGTGGCGAAACCGCGCTGATCCTGGCGGGGGCCAAGCCCGATTTCGATCGCCTGCGCCGCTATTGCCAGGAACGCCCGGAAGACCGCGATGCCTGCACCACCAAAGGCGAATTGGTGGTCGACCGCGACGATCTGCAACCCCAAGCCGACCCGCGTATTCATGCCTTGATGTTGATGGCGCCGCTGAGCCTGATGTTCGGCCGCCACACCCTGGCCGATGTGCATGTGCCGGTGCTGCTCTACAGCGGCGACGGCGACAAGCTGGTGGCCGTGGACAAAAACGCCGCTGCCCTGGCGCGCAAACTGCCGGAACCTCCGGATTTCAAACTGCTGGCCGGGGCAGGGCATTTCGTGTTCATGGCGCCGTGTGACAGCGACCAACTGGCCGCCATGCCGGCGATCTGCACCGATGCCGACGGGGTGGACCGCGAGGGCATTCACCGCGACCTGGTGTCAGAGGCCGGGCGCTTCTTCATTCACACCCTGGGTCAATCGACCCGCGCCGGGTTGCAGACCGCAGATCAGTAAGCGCGGCGCTTGAGCAGCACGGTCACGGCCAATGCCGTGACCGACAGCAGCGCAGCGCAGAAGAAGATCCAGCCGTAACCCAGGTTCAACGCCACAAACCCCATCAACGGCCCGGCAATCGCCAGGGCCAGGTCAAAGAACACTGCATACGCGCTCAACCCCGCGCCCCGGCTGCTGTTGGGCACTTGCTTGATGGCTTCTACGCCCAGCGCCGGGTACACCAGCGACAAACCAAAGCCTGTCAGCCCGGCGCCGATCAGCGCGACGCCGGTGGACGGCGCCAGCCACAGCAAGGTCAAGCCCAGGGTTTCGATGGTCATGCAGGCAATCGCCGCCCTGAACCCGCCAAAGCGGCTGATGGCCGAGATAAACACCAGGCGCGACAGGATAAAACACACGCCAAACACCGTGAGGCAGTACGCCGCACCGGCCCAGCCACGGTTGAGGTAATACAACGTGATAAACGTGGTGAGGGTGCCGTAGCCGATAGATGCCAGGCACAAGCTGGCGCCGAACGGCGCAATACGCCCGAACACGGCCCAGAACGGCAAGCGCTCGCCACGCACCACTGGCACTGACGGTTTGTTGCGAATCAGCAAAAGGCCCAATGCGGCCAACACCGACAGCGCGATGCCAAGGCTGGTGTAGCCGTACTCGGCCACCATCACCACGCCCAGCGGCGCACCAATGGCGATGGCGCCGTAGGAGGCGATGCCATTCCAGGAAATCGAGCGCGCGGTGTGTTCGGCGCCGACCGCGCCCATGCACCAGCTGATAGTGCCCACGCCGATCAGGCCTTGGGCCACGCCGAGCAACAAGCGGGCAACAATCAAAATACCCAGGCTCAATGACGGCGTGCTTTGCACCAGCGTTGCCAGGAACGTCAGCACGCCGCTGACCAGAATGCCGGCCAGGCCCAGCACGATGGCGCGCTTGGTGCCGACGTTGTCGGACATGCGTCCGGCCATCGGGCGGCTGAGCAGGGTGGCCAGGTATTGCGAGCCGATGGTGATCCCGGCGACTACGGCGCTGAAACCCAGTTGCTCATGGACATAGCCCGGGATCACCGCAATCGGCAGGCCGATGCAGATAAAGGCGATGAAGGTGTAGAAGACGATGGAGACGATCTGCAGGGTGATCGACAGGGAGCTGGGGGCGGCGGCAGGCATGGGGACTCGTTCGCGGGCGGGCGGTGAGGGCATGATGGCAAGGGCATGACGGAAAAGGAAGCAGGCTAACTACTTTGTTGAGCGTACGGGCCGACCGATCCTCTCTAGCCCGCGTCGCTCAAGCTTTGCATCACACGTGGCATGGTTGCCACGAACCCTAGGCGCTCCGATTCGCGCTGCAATACCTTCAAGTCTTCGGTGCTTGAACTGTCGCGATGCTGCAAACATTGGCCCGCCACCTCGATCAAGCGCACATGATGGCTGACCCAGGCACAAGGTGCAGTCTGGGCAAGGGCCTCCAGGCCTTGGGCATGCCGGCCGGCCTGCTCGAAATCGCCACTGAGCAGGCACGTTTCGGCCGCCGCCACCCTGAAACGAAGGGCGTTATGCGCCAGGCAATCCTGCGTAAGCAGGGCTTCGCCCAGCACCAGCATCTGGCGGCTGAGTCGCGCGTCGTCGAGAATCAAGGCAAGGCTGCCGTAGACCCAGGGGCCGATGTAACGCTGCAACGCATAGCGCTCCACCAAACTCACGGCCTCGTAGATCAGTGTTTGCGCCCGATCGCGTTGATTCTGGCGCAAGGCTAAACGGGCCTGGCCTTCCAGCAGAATTGCCTCGAAGCGACTGGCGCCTATCTCACGGGCCAGTGCCAGGGCATTCGTCAGTTCCTGCTCGGCTTGCTCGTCCTGCCCCGTCGCCACCAGCACCCAGGCGGCGGTCAATCGGGAAAAGACTTCCGCGCGGCGGTTACCGACCTGACGGCTGGACACGGCAGCATCCATGGCGTCACGCAGGGCCAGCACCGGCCGCCCCAAGTAAATTAGCGCCGAGCCGCGAGCACTGCGATTGCCCGCTTCGACATGGGGCAGCCCGTGCTGTTCGCACAACCGCACGCACTGGTCGAAGACCTCATACGCGGTCTGCATCCGTCCTTGGGCGTAGTAGGAATCACCGATTCCGCCCAGAGCCTTGGCCTCGGTTTCCAAGTTCGCCGCGATACGCGAGAACGACAGTGATTTCTCATGCAGGCGACGGCACTCGGCGTAGTCGCCTCGCGGAAAGTAAATATCCCCGCGCAGTTGATACAAGCGGGCCAGTGCCGTGTTCGCCTGCAACGCTCGGGCGCTGGGGAGTATGGCTTCGATCAGCTGTTCCTCGTCCTCCAGGCAATCGAGCGTATTGAGCACCGGCGCCAGCCCCAAGGCCGCCTCAATCCGCTCTTGCGGCTGAGCGGCGAGGGCCAGGGCGCTCTGGAAACAGTCCCGCGCGCGAGCTATTTGCCCCAGGCCCCAGTGAGCCTGGCCACAGCGCAGTGCGAGGGTATAACTGCCGGCGGCGCGTTCGACGAAATCTGTTCCCTGTAGCCCCAGCGCAAGCACGCTGTCGTACTGGCAGGCCTGGAGCTTCTCGTCCATGGCGACCAGCAACGCATCGAAAGCCGTGGGGTCCCTGGCCAGCAACAAGTGCTGTGCATACAGGCTGCGATCACGCTCGCGATATAACTTCGCCACTTCGCCATGCAACTGTTCGCGCAGGGCGTTGGGTATCGCATCGTAGAGGCAGTGCATGACCAGGTCATGGACGAACAAGTAGCGACCCGGTTCAATTTCCCGTAGCAAACCCTCGCGCATATCTGTGCTCGGCAGATAATCCGGCTGCCCCAGCGCCTCGCGCCAAAGGTTCAACTCGCAACGGTTGCCGAAAATCGCGGCGTAACGCAAGGCATGTCGCTGCTCGGGCTGCAGGCGGTCGGAACGGGTCTGGATCAGGTGGCGCAAACTGTCTGGGAATACACCTTCGCGACTCGACAGCAGTTGCGTCAGGTACAGCGGGCTGCCTTGGGCACGCTTGACGCAGTCCGCCCGGTAGGCCGGGTCGACCTCGCTGAACTGATCGGCCAGCAGGCTGGCCTCGCGCGCTCGGATCGGAGCGATATCCAGCAGGCTCATGGGGGTACTGAAATACGGGCGCAGGGCGCTTTCCAGCGGATCGCCTTCATGGCGCGAGGTCAACAGCCAAACCAAGGGCGCCTCGTTCGTCGCTTCGAGCAGCTTGCCCAGCAGGCTGCACAATGCGACCTCGGCCCAGTGAAGGTCTTCGATGCAGATCAACAATGGCTTGTGCACCGCCAGCCGCAGCAGCAACTGTAAAAGCGCCGAAAGCAAGCCCTGGCTGCGCACTTCACTGCTCATCGCCGCGTACTGCGTGAGGGAATGCCCGGGAGGCTCGTCAACCCGGTGTAAGCCCGTCAGCACCCGCAGGAACAGTTGGTGTTCGTCTTTCAGCTTCAAGCGCAGCATCGCGCTTTCCAGTTCCGGAGCGCCGTCTTGTCGGTGCATGTCGAGGTCAAGCAGGCTGCGTACCAGTTGCCCCAATGGCCATAGGGCGTTGTCCATGCCGAAATCCAGCACGTCACTGCGATGACAGGCAAAACCGCCTTGGCGGGCCATCTCGAAGAACTCGGTGATCAGGCGTGTCTTGCCGATACCGGCCATGCCACGCACATACACCACATGCCCGTCCTGATAGGCCTGAGTGGCCTCGATGACACCCTTGAACTGCAGCACTTCGACGGTACGCCCCACCAAGGGGCGCGAGGCATTCTCGTCAAGGTTGCGCAAGCGCAGGCATAAGCGATAAGCGGGGAACGGCTCATCGGCCGGGGAAAACTCGAAACGCGTGCGAAGCTGTTCCACCAGGCCTTGGGCGACATTCACCGGTGCATTGCCATGCGGTTCGCGCGGGGTGTGGCCGCGCAACTGGCGCAGTACTTCACCCATCGTGGCGTCCTCGACGTTCTGGCGAACCAGTTGCAGCACAATCCCGAAACCAGGTTTGGCTAACTGTTCGCGGCTCAACGCTAGCGCACACAGCAGCGCTCGCTCGCTGTCGCTGCGGTACGCTTGCGGCGCGCCGAACCGGGCGACCACGATGTCGTCCGCACGCACCATCGGCACACCGCCGAACTGGCGGATCAGCCGCTCGATCTCTGCCACTCGGGAGGCTTGTTGTTCCGGGCGGGAGAGTTCACCCGACACCGGCGTTTCAAAGCTCAGTTGCAACACATAGCGGATCACATCGTCATCGATCTGGCGCAATGACTGCGTTGCCAGGACCGATTTGTGCAACTCGGTCACTGACTGTTCGATTTCCGCCAGGGCGCGTGTGACGGAGTGCCCGAGTAACGCTTCGACGTCGATCTGGAACGCTGTCGCCAGGTGGTGGGCCGTCCGATAGAGCACTGGCTTGCCGGTCTCGGCACGCTTGATGGAGGCAATGGACACACACAAGTGAAGGTTCAGGCAGGCCTCGGCCAGGGTTTCCTGGCTCAGGCCGCGCTGTTTGCGCAACCCTTTCAACAACCCGGCGTCCAGCAGCACGCGCCCGTCGGAAATCGCCGGGGCCTGCAGGGGGGGAACAGCCAACGCGTTCTGTTTGAAATCCATGTCGATTGTCTCGGCGGCGCCTGGGCAGCCGATGGAGTGTACTCCACATCTGATACCAAACTGATACCAGACTGACACTGCTCTGAACTGTCTCGATGGCGCCACGCTTCGGATACTAGCGCACGACGCCTGACCTACACTGGTTGCGCGAGCAGCATGTACCGTACCGCTCAGATGACAGTGCGGC
Organism: Pseudomonas sp. GW821-FHT09A09; assembly: GCF_059418405.1. Taxonomy (NCBI): domain Bacteria; kingdom Pseudomonadati; phylum Pseudomonadota; class Gammaproteobacteria; order Pseudomonadales; family Pseudomonadaceae; genus Pseudomonas; species Pseudomonas sp. GW821-FHT09A09. Next base: position 168,732 of record NZ_JBWKPU010000010.1, on the reverse strand, counting down.
GAAGTCAAGGAAACGCATCGCCGATTCGGTCTGAACGCTGGGTCGGCGACATTCAACGGGCGGCAGGCCATCGCCGTCTCTGCTGTCTCACCCGAACCCTGGTGGTGCAATCACGATGCAAACCTTCAACTGTGTGCCTTTTATCGGCGATGGCGACGAGGTCGATCTCGACACCCGTAGCTTCCCGTTCCTGTACAACGACCACGGCTTGGCGCGCCTCAAGCCCGCTGCAGAAGGCCGGCTGATCCAGCTGGCGCCGCAGAATCCCGAACTTGCACTCGGTGCTCTTTACACAGATGTCACTTGGGAACCGAGGGAAATCCCCACTGGCAGCGGCTCCTATACCATCAAGTCATTCGACTTCCACGCCCGGGAAGTCCGTTATGAACCGATGTGGGCCACTGAAGAAACAGCGGAAGCTTTCGGCATGACCTTGCTGCGCAGTGGTGAGTGCATCCACTTCGACCATGCGCAACTGATCCTTGGCCAGTACACCTATGGCAAATGGGCCGGGCACCAATCGCCCTACCTGGGGCCGGCTCGCCAGCGCGAACTGCTGACCTACAACCCGACAGACTTGGAGTACCACGCTTTTCCCCACGCCTTCTTTTCCCGCCATGGCCGGCTGCCGCTGGTGATCAGCGTGGCGCGCTGGCGGCCCTTCGTCGAAGAAATCCGCCTGGCCGACCTCTGGGTTCGACCCGGAGACGCGCTGGTGCTGCCACCCCAGTACTTTCCCGAGGCCCCATTGCTCGGCGCGCCCGCTGAGCAAAAGCGCTTGAAGGTCGTTGATATGCACGGTAATCGAAACTCGGCGCTCGCTTGTTGGTTCAAGGAGGGCGACGACGCGCTGTTGACAGAAACCATCCTGGCCAATGCTGACTTGATGAAGTCGGAAGCCGGCAGGCCGCACTATCACGAGGAACGAGCCCCGACCCGGCATGAAACACCAGAGGGTTTTCTCTAAAACTGCCTGAGCGATGGATTGGCCAATAAAAAAGCGCCAACGTTGCCGTTGGCGCTTTGCAAATGCGTTGCCTTGAAACGGGCGGTGCTTAGAACACCACGCCTTGGCTGCGCAGGTAGTCGTCGTAGGTGCCGCTGAAGTCGATCACGCCGGTGGCGCTCAACTCGATGATGCGGGTGGCCAGGGACGATACGAACTCACGGTCGTGGCTGACGAAGATCAGCGTGCCCGGGTAGTTCTCCAGCGCCAGGTTCAGCGCTTCGATGGATTCCATGTCCAAGTGGTTGGTCGGTTCGTCCATGATCAGCACGTTCGGCTTTTGCAGGATCAGCTTGCCGAACAGCATGCGGCCTTGCTCACCACCAGAAATCACCTTCACCGACTTCTGGATCTCGTCGTTGGAGAACAGCATGCGACCCAGGGTGCCACGGATCATCTGCTCGCCTTGGGTCCATTGGCCCATCCAGTCGAACAGCGTCACGTCGTCTTCGAAGTCATGGGCATGGTCCTGGGCGTAGTAGCCCAGTTCCGCGGCGTCGGTCCACTTGACGCTACCGGCATCCGGGGTCAGTTCGTTGACCAGGGTGCGCAGCAGGGTGGTCTTGCCGATACCGTTCGGGCCGATGATCGCCACGCGCTCGCCAGCTTCAACCTGGAAGCTGAAGTCCTTGAACAGCGGCTTGCCGTCGAAGCCCTTGGCCATTTTTTCGACCATGACGGCCTGGCGGTGCAGCTTTTTGTTCTGCTCGAAACGGATGAACGGGCTCACACGGCTCGAAGGCTTGACCTCAGCCAGCTGGATCTTGTCGATCGCCTTGGCGCGGGAGGTGGCCTGCTTGGCTTTCGAGGCGTTGGCCGAGAAGCGGCTGACGAAGGATTGCAGCTCGGAGATCTGCGCCTTCTTCTTGGCGTTGTCCGACAGCAGTTGCTCGCGGGACTGGGTCGCCACGGTCATGTACTCGTCGTAGTTGCCCGGGAACAGGCGCAGCTCGCCGTAGTCCAGGTCAGCCATGTGGGTGCACACGCTGTTCAGGAAGTGACGGTCGTGAGAGATGATGATCATCAGGCTGGAGCGCTGGGTCAGGATGTTTTCCAGCCAGCGGATGGTGTTGATGTCCAGGTGGTTGGTCGGTTCGTCGAGCAACAGCACTTCCGGGTCGGAGAACAGCGCCTGGGCCAGCAATACGCGCAGTTTCCAGCCTGGGGACACTTCGCTCATCGGGCCAAAGTGCTGTTCCAGCGGGATACCCAGGCCCAGCAGCAGCTCACCGGCACGGGATTCGGCGGTGTAGCCGTCCATTTCGGCGAATTCGGTTTCCAGCTCGGCCACGGCCATGCCGTCTTCTTCGCTCATTTCTGGCAGCGAGTAGATGCGGTCGCGCTCAGCCTTGACCTTCCACAGCTCTTCGTGACCCATGATCACGGTGTCGAGTACGGTGAATTCTTCGTAGGCGAACTGGTCCTGGCGCAGTTTACCCAGGCGTACATTCGGCTCCAGCATGACCTGGCCGCCGGACGGGTCGAGGTCGCCGCCGAGGATTTTCATGAAGGTCGACTTGCCGCAACCGTTGGCACCGATCAAACCATAACGGTTGCCGGCGCCGAACTTGACCGAGACGTTCTCGAAGAGCGGCTTGGCGCCGAACTGCATGGTGATGTTAGCTGTGGAGATCAATTACTTTACCTATCAATGGGTTGCGAGCGTGGCGGCAGGAGCCTTCAGGCATGCGTCAACAGCGACATCAAGGCGCGAAACCCGGTCGCTGAGCAGAAAATTTTGGATGTGTGTTGGAATTTGGCGCGCATTGTCGCATATGTCAGGCGACAGTTGTATGGCAGGCGAACGATGGTTTCGCCAAGGTCTCCGGCATGGCCAGCCATAACAGCGCCAGGGCGACGGCGGCCACGCCGGCCAGGGTCAGGAAAGCCGCGTTGTAGCCTGCCAATTGCACGACAAAACCCGCCAGGCTGCTGCTCAAGGCCGCGCCGAGGCCAAACACAGTCGAGAGCGCACCCAGGCTGACATTGAAGCGCCCGGTGCCTTGGGTCAGGTCCTTGACGATCACCGGGAACAGCGCGCCGAAGATCCCGGCACCAATGCCATCGAGCATCTGCACCGCCACCAGCCAGTAGGGGTCGCTGGACAGCGTATACAGCACGCCGCGCAACGGCAGGATCAGGAAACCGGCGATCAATAACGGCTTGCGCCCCCACACATCGGCCCGGGCGCCCACCAGCCAAGCCATCGGCACCATCACCAGTTGCGCGGCGACGATGCACGCCGAGGTCAGTGGCGTGGCCATTTGCAGGTTGATCTGTGCGAGTTTCTGGCTGACCAGCGGCAGCATCGCCGCATTGGCCAGGTGGAAGAGGGCGCAGCACACGGCGAAGAGCAGCAGGGGGCGGTTGCCCAGCAATACCTTCATGCCGGAGGGCTGTTCGTGATCCTGGGCATGGGCCGGGTCAAAACCCCGGGCGACTTCATGGTCGATGGCCGCTGCCGACACGCAACTGACCGCCACGACACTGGCCACTGCCATGAACGCCATCAGGTAAAACACCACCACCGCACCGTATAGGTACGCCAGGCCGCCGGCCAGCAAGGCGGCCACGGCATTGCCGGCATGGTTGAAGGTTTCGTTGCGCCCAGTGCGGCGTGTGAAGGCGCGTGGCCCGGTGATCCCCAGGGAAATGGCGGAAATCGCCGGAGCAAAGACCGACGCGGCCACCGCACTGGCGGCCTGGGTCAGCGCCACCCAACTGAATGCGCTGACAAACGGCAGCACCAGGCAACTGAGCGTCACCAGGATTGCGGCAATCGCGATCACTGCGCGCTTGCTGCGGGTGCGATCGATCAATGCGCCCGCAGGCCCTTGGGTGACCAGCGCGGCAATGCCGGCCAGGGTCATGACCACGCCAATGCTGGCCGGGTCCCACTTGTGGACTGCCAACAGGTAGATCGCCAGATAAGGCCCGAGGCCGTCACGTACATCCGCCAGGAAAAAATTCAGGCTGTCGAGGGACAAGGTGGTACGCAGGTCGGAGTGATGGGCCACGGCGAGGTCTTCAAGGGCAGCGCTCAGGGGCTGAACGCTCATTGGCTTAGTGACCTGTAGGCTCGGGGATTAGTTTCGCCATGCATAAGGGTTTTATCTGGCAGGCAATTGGCTTACTTTCCGAACCCCGCTTTATTCAAATCCTGGAGTCGCAATGGACATGCCCTCAGCCCAGCAGGCTATCACCCGCAACAAGGACGCCTGGGACGCTTCGGCCGAGCTGCACAAAGGCACCGCCACCTGGAACGCGCTGGTGGCGTCGGTCGCCCAGCCGGGGTTTTCGTGCCTGGACCCGACCATTACCGCACTGCTGCAAGACGTCGGCGTTGCCGGCAAGGACGTGGTGCAACTGTGCTGCAACAACGGCCGTGAGAGCCTGTCGCTGTTCGGGCTTGGCGCTCGTTCTGTGGTGGGCGTGGATCAGTCCCGAGCCTTTCTTCAGCAGGCGCAGGAACTCGCGGGCGTTTCGCCCCATGCCCCCGAGTTCATCGAGACCGATATTCACCATTTGCCGGAGCGCCTGCTTGGCCGTTTTGATGTCGCCCTGGTGACCATCGGCGTACTGGGCTGGATGCCCGACGTGGCGCTGTTCATGCGTCACGCGGCGAGCACCTTGAAGCCGGGCGGCACATTGGTGATCTACGAGACCCATCCGTTTTTGGAAGTGTTCGACCCTCGAGCCGACAACCCGCTGTTGCCTGCCAGTTCGTACTTCCAGCGCGATCCTTTTGTGCTGCAGGAGTCGATTGTCTACGAAGGCACCGCCGAGAAGGCCGGGCCGACGTCCTATTGGTATGTGCATACGCTGGGGAGCATCGTCAGCGGCGCGGTTGCGGCGCAGCTGCAGATCAGCCACTTGCAGGAGTACCCGCACTCCAATCGTGAAGAACTCTACGATCAGTACGAGCACCAGAGCGCGCAACTGCCACTGTGCTTCACCCTGACCGCCACTAAACGGTCCGTGTAATTCACTGGCGTGCAGGCAAAAAAAGGCCCGCGAGAGTGGCGGGCCAAGGGATTCACTGGAGTAGGTAGGTTTCACCCTATAGGTGGGAACGTGAAGGCCTTGTGAAAAGGGTGTCGCAAATTCGGATGTGTATGGGTCACCGGCGACGTACGAAGGTTCGCATGGTCTGACCCGGCCCGGTGCTGAATTCGGCCGGCCTGGGCATGCCTTCATCGGCGGCAATGAATACGAAGTCATCGCCTTCAAGGCGGTAACTGGCGGGCAGTTGTTTGCCGGCGTCTTCGCCGATGGCGTCCACCCAGGTAATGCTTTTAGGGGTGGTGCTGCTGTCCAGGGAAAAGTGGCCGGCCAACAACACTTCGCCTGCGGTGGTCCGCACTTCGAAGCTGTCACCGCAGATGATCGTCACGGCACCAGGCGCGCTATGGGCGTCGACCGGGTTCAGCACACCACTGTCTTCAAGAGCGGTCTGTTCCCAAGTACCCTGCAGGGCTTGAAAATCCAGGTCGGTGCGGGACGACATACAAATTCCTTTTTGCAGTAAGGGGTTGCGGACAGTGCCGTATCGCGGCATTGCAAGGCAAGCGTTGGCATTGATCCAGCACATTGAATGGACAGGTTTTCACAATTCTTAGTTAACCTTTGGTTACAAACTGTGGCTAAATAACTGCCAATGGTGATGAACCGGTGCTCAATTAGCCGGTCGTGCCGCATAAATGTGAATTGTGATTTCAGGTGCTGCTTATTCAATCCTCGGCCGTCGTGGGCACGCAGGAGCAGCCTGTTCTCTCTACTGACGTGTGACGAATCCCTTGAAACTCATCATTGTTGCTCTCTACGTTGCCTCCATTGCGTATGTACACCTGCGTGGCCGGGTGCGACACAAGCTGGGTCGCCAGCTTAGCGATCACTCGACGTTCCTGGCGCCGATCAACTGCTTTCTCTACCTCTTCTCCAAGCAACCCAGCCGACCGTACCTGTCGCCCAGCGACTTTCCCGACCTGGCACCGTTGCAGGAACACTGGGAAGAGATTCGCCAGGAAGGCCAGAACCTGATGCAGGCGGGGGCGATCAAGCGCTCCGACCAGTACAACGACGTGGGTTTCAATTCCTTCTTCAAGTCGGGCTGGAAGCGCTTCTACCTCAAGTGGTACGGCGACAGCCACCCGTCGGCGATGAAGCTGTGCCCGCGCACCACCGAGCTGGTGCAGAGCATCGGCTCGATCAAGGCCGCGATGTTTGCCGAGTTGCCGCCGGGCTCCAAGCTGGTGCGTCACCGCGACCCGTATGCCGGTTCCTACCGTTACCACCTGGGCCTGGACACGCCGAACGATCCGGGCTGCTACATCAATGTGGATGGCGAAAGCTACTACTGGCGCGACGGCGAGCCGGTGATGTTTGACGAGACCTACATCCACTACGCCGAAAACACCACCGAGCAAAACCGCATCATCCTGTTCTGCGATATCGAACGGCCGATGAAGTACCGCTGGGCGGCCGCGTTCAACCGCTGGTTCAGCCGAAATGTGATGGCTGCGGCCGGTTCGCCGAACGATGATGGCGACAAGACCGGTGGTTTGAACCGGGCGTTTACCCGCCTGTACAAGATTCGTCTGCGCGGCAAGGAACTGAAGAAACGCAACCGTACGCGCTACTACCTGGAAAAATGGGCGATTTTCGCCGGCTTGGCGCTGATCTTCATCCTGATCTGAAGCGTGTTTGAGGCGCGACTCACTAAGGTGGTGTCGCGCCCAACTTGTCCCACATCTTCTTGCTCAGCTTCTGCCGATTGGCATACCCGGCCCACGGGTCGCCTTTCAAACCCTTCAAGCGTTCCTGCAGGTTGGCGACCGTCCACTGCTGGGCACCGCGCAACGTTTTCAATTCCTCACGACTCACCGGCACTGACACGGGAAGGCCCGGCCGCGCCCGCACCGAATAGGCCGCCACCGTGCTCGCGCCGCGTGCATTGCGCAGGTAGTCGATAAAGATCTTGCCGATGCGGTTTTTCGGCCCGGACGTGGCAGTGAAGCGCTCGGGCAACTGCTGCGCCATGAACTGCGCGATGGCCTTTGCGAAGGCTTTAACCGTGTCCCAGCCATCCCGGCGCGCCAGCGGCACAACCAGGTGCAAGCCCTTGCCGCCGCTGGTCTTGACGAATGCGTCGAGCCCCAGTTCATCCAGCACCGACAAGGTCAGTTGCGCCGCCTCCAGCATGGTCTTCCACGGCAGCGCAGGGTCGGGGTCCAGGTCGAGTACAAACAGGTCTGGCGTTTCGATCTTGTCCGAGGTGGCGCCCCAGGTATGCAGCTCTATGGCGCCCATCTGCACGGCGCCGACCAGGGCGTTCGCGCTGTCGATTTCCATCAGGCGTGCATGGCCAGGGTCCAGCGCCGGGTCCAACTGCTTGATGTGAGGAATGGCGAGTCGCTCGGCATGTTTTTGGAAGAACTGCTCACCGTCGATGCCTTCCGGAGCACGCAGCAGTGACACGGGCCGATGGCGCAGAAAGGGCAGCAGCCACTCACTGATCCCCTCGTAAAAGGCTGCCAATTGCTGTTTTTGCGTACCGCTATGTGGATCGATGACGCGATCGGGGTGGGTGATTATCACACCCGCGTCAGTTTTTTTGGCGTTGGAGGCTTTCAGCGACTTCGCTGCGCGCGGTTGCTCATGAATAATCTGTGACGCCGGCTTGTTGGTGCGCAATGCCACAAATGCGGCTTGGCGCACGATGCCTTCGCGCGTCCATTCGGTGAAGTGCACCTCGCCGACCAGCGCAGGTTCCACCCAATGCACGCCGCGTGCTTGAGTGCTGTTCAGCGGCGTTGCCAGTGGCGAGGCCTTGCACTCAAGCGATGTGAGCTGCGCGTAGATGGCTTTTAGCGAGGCCTGATCGAACCCGGTGCCGACGCGCCCGGCATACACCAGGCCCGTCGCGTCGTTCACCGCCAGCAGCAGGGCGCCGAACCCGGTGCGCGAGCCTTTGGGGCGCGTGTAGCCGACGATGACGAACTCCTGGCGCAAGCGGCATTTGAGCTTGATCCAGTCCGTGTTGCGACTGGACACATACGGGCTGCCCAGGCGTTTGCCGATGACGCCTTCCAGGGCCAGGTCGCAGGCGCTTTCTATGATGTCGCGCTGGTTGGCGACAAAGGCTTCGGAAAACCGCAGCAGCTTGCTGCGACTCGCGCCGAGTGCGGATTTGAGCGCCGCCCGACGCTCCTCGACGGGCGCCTTGCGCTGGTCCACTCCGCCCAGAAAGGGCGCATCGAACAGGTAATACACGATGTCCAGGCTGCGGCCGATATCAAAGGCGTTTTGCAACGCCTGGAAATCCGGCAGGCCATCACCATTGAGGCTGACGACTTCACCGTCGAGCCAACTGTCCTTGAGCTTGAGGGCTTGCAACGCCTTGACCTGGCGCGGCAGGCGCTCGGTCCAGTCGTGGCCGTTGCGGGTGAACAGGCGTACTTCGCCGTCCAGGATGCGGGTGAGCATGCGATAACCATCGAATTTGATTTCGTACTGCCAGTCACCGTCCGGCGCGCGATCGACCAGGGTGGCCAATTGCGGCGTGAATTGTTCGGGGAGGGTGATTGGCTTTTTTTCGCGCTTGGCCCGGGTTTTGGGTTTGCCGACTGTGGCGTCGCTGAGCACGCTTTTGGGCATGGCTTGGACGATGTCGTAATCAGCGGCAGGGCGTGCCTGCGGGTCTTTTTCCTTGATCAGCAGCCATTGCTCTTTGTCGCCACTGCCTTTGAGACGGGTGCGCACCAAGGCCCAATCGCCGGAGAGTTTCTCGCCGATCAGGGTGAATTTGAGCTTGCCCGCCGCGTAAGCCTTGTGCGGATCTTCATGGGGTTGCCACACGCCACGGTCCCAGACGATGACGTCCCCCGCGCCGTATTGGCCGGGGGCAATGGTGCCTTCGAAGCCACCATAACTGAGCGGGTGGTCTTCAACGTGTACCGCCAGGCGTTTCTGGCTCGGGTCCAGGCTCGGCCCTTTGGGCACCGCCCAGCTTTTGAGCACGCCATCGAGTTCCAGGCGAAAGTCGTAGTGCAGGTTGCGTGCGTCGTGTTTCTGGATCACGAATGACAGGGCCGACGTTTTGCGCTGGCGAGTGGGCGCGTTGCCCGCCGGTTCTGCCGTGATCTTGAAGTCGCGCTTGCGGTTGTACTCGCTCAAGGGCTTTGGCATGGGAGGTTCCGTGGCTCAGGAGGCTTTGGTGGCTTTCTTCGCGGCAGGCTTCTTGGCAGGTTTGCCGGCCAGGCTGCGCTTGAGCAGCTCGGTCAGGTCGATCACATCCGCCGATTTGCGCTCGTCGCTGCCTTGAGTGGTTTCCACGTCTTCGATCTTGCCGGCTTTGGCCTTCTTCGCCACCAGCGCCAGGATCTTCTCCTGGAAGCTGTCGCGGTAGTCGTCGGGCTGCCAGTCGGCGCTCATGTCCTCTACCAGGCGCTTGGCCATGTCCAATTCGCCTTTTGCCAGCTTCGGCTGGGTGACGTCGCTGCCCAATTCCAACTCATCCAGGCTGCGCACTTCGGCGGGCCAGCGCAACATCACCAGCACCAGGGCTGAATCCAGCGGCATCAGGGCGGCCAGGTGCTGCTTGGTGTGCAGCACCACATTGGCCAGCGCGACTTTGCGGGTTTTCTTCAGGGTCTCGCGCAGCAGGGCGTAAACCTTGCCGCCGCGTTTGTCCGGGGCGAGGAAGTAGGGGGTGTCGATGTTCTGCAAGGGGATCTGGTCACTGGCGACAAAGGCGATGATCTCGATGGTCTGGGTCGACTTGGGGTGCGCCGAGCGAATTTCCTCTTCGCTGAGCACCACATAGCGGCCTTTTTCGAAAGCCACGCCCTTGACGATGTTGTCTTTGGTGACCTCTTTGCCGGTGGTTTTGTTGATGCGCTTGTAGCCCACCGGGTCCATGCTGCGCTTGTCGAGCCAGTCAAAATCAACGCCCTGAGCGGACGTTGCCGACACCAGCGACACCGGTATATGGACCAAGCCGAAACTGATGGCGCCTTTCCAGATTGCCCGTGGCATGGCTGCGGTTCCTTGAACAGAGTGAGTGTTCAGGTGACCGGCAGGCGCTGGCAAAAGTTTCGGCGGGCAGATATGCGGACAGATCGTGTAACACCTAATGAGAAACTATTTAGTTACGAAAGCCGAACCCAAGGCGTAGCGTGTTATCGAAAGCACGTACTACTCGCCCCAGAGAGGCTTTGTCATGAACAGCTGTGTGCGTCATCTCGCAGTGCTGGCGTTGGGTATGGCACTCACGTCACTGGCCCAGGCGCAAAGCCTGCCCGGCAGCACCGATTCCAACAACAGCCCGATTCACCGGGCCAACCCCAACAGCATGCAGGGCACCCAGCCCAATGCGCCGGCCACGCGGGGCGTTCAGATCGGCCCGACCAGCCCCAGGCCCACGGTCGAGAACGGCGGTATCGGCAACCGTTATCCCAAGCGTGACGCCGCCCCCAGTCGCCCCGCGACCGAAACCAAAGCTCCCACTTTTGATGCCAACGGCAATCGCCGGCCTTGAGTGCCGGTAAGGACTTCGCCTTATGTTTCTACGCAAAACCCTTCTCGCCGCCGTGTGCGCAACGGCACTGCTGCCTTTGACGACGGTGCTTGCCGCCGATGCCCAGCAATTCCCCAGTGAGCAAGGCAGCCTTTCTGTCACGCCCATCGCCAAGGGCCTGGACCATCCGTGGGCCGTCGCGTTTCTGCCCGACAAACAAGGTTTCCTGGTCACCGAACGCCCTGGCCACCTGCGCTTTGTCAGCCCGGACGGCAAGCTGTCTGCGCCCCTGAGCGGCGTGCCGCAGGTGTGGGCCAAAGGGCAGGGCGGCTTGCTGGACGTGGTGCTGTCGCCCGACTTCAAGCAAGACCGCATGGTCTACCTGTCTTACGCCGAAGGCGGTGGCAAGGGCGGCACGGCGGGCACTGCCGTCGGGCGCGGGCGCCTGGCGGATGACCTGAGCGGCTTGAAGGATTTCAAAGTGATCCTGCGCCAGGAGCCCAAGCTGTCCACCGGCAACCACTTCGGCTCACGATTGGCGTTTGACCGCGACGGCTATTTGTTCGTGACCCTGGGTGAGAACAATGACCGCCCCACAGCTCAGGACCTCGACAAGCTGCAAGGCAAGGTGGTGCGAATTTTCCCGGATGGCCGCGTGCCAGAGGACAACCCGTTTGTTGGCCAGCAGGGCGTGCGCCCGGAAATCTGGTCCTATGGCCAGCGCAACCCGCAGGGCCTGGCGCTGAACCCCTGGAGTGGCACGATCTGGGAAAACGAACACGGGCCTCGTGGCGGTGATGAAATCAACATCATCGAGCGCGGCAAGAACTACGGTTGGCCGCTGGCGACCCATGGCATCAACTATTCGCTGACACCGATTCCCGAAGCCCAGGGCAAGGAACTGGAGGGCACCGTGCCGCCCCATCATGTCTGGGAAAAGTCCCCGGGTATCAGCGGCATGGCGTTTTATGACGCCGACCGCTTCAAGCCGTGGCAGCACAACGTGTTTATCGGCGCGTTGGCCAGCCAGGAACTGATCCGGTTGCAGTTCGACGGCGACAAGGTGATTCATGAGGAGCGCTTGCTCGGTGGCTTGAAAGCGCGGATTCGCGATGTGCGGCAGGGGCCGGACGGTTACCTGTACGTGCTCACCGATGAAGACAACGGCGTGTTGTACCGCGTCGGTCTTAATCAGGATTGAAAGCAGGGGCCGCAATGCGGCCCCTTCTTGTTACAACCCCAGCTCGGACAGCCCCGGCTGATCATCCGGGCGCCGGCCCAGTGGCCAGTGGAACTTGCGCTCGCTTTCCTTGATCGGCAGGTCGTTGATGCAGGCGAAGCGGTTGGCCATCAAGCCGTTCTCATCGAACTCCCAGTTTTCGTTGCCGTAAGAGCGGAACCAGTTGCCGGAGTCGTCGTGCCATTCGTAGGCATAACGCACGGCGATACGGTTGTCGGTGAACGCCCACAACTCCTTGATCAGCCGGTAATCCAGTTCCTTGGCCCATTTGCGGGTCAGAAAGCCTTTGGCTTCTTCGCGGCTGGTGACGAATTCGGCGCGGTTGCGCCAGTGGGTGTCCAGCGTGTAGGCCAGGGACACGCGCTGCGGGTCACGGGAGTTCCAGCCGTCTTCGGCCAGGCGCACTTTTTCGATGGCCGAGGCGTGGGTGAACGGCGGCAGCGGCGGGCGTGTTTCAGCGGTAGAGGACATCGGGCAGCTCCTGAAAACAATAACGGATTATCGAAAGTTGCTTGGCGTGCGGTTTCAAAGTCCCAATAACGTTCGCGCCATGCATTGCGCATCATCGGCAGCTGTTGAATCACCCATCACCAGGGCAACGGTAATGGCACCATCGATCAGGATCAGCAGTTGCGCGGCCTGCCGTTTCGGGTCGGGGGTGCCATGTGCTTGGCACAGTTCGCGTGCGTACTCGAACAGTTTCTGTTTGTGGGCCTTGGCCAACAGACGCACCGGGTTGTGCGGGTCGCCGGTTTCGCCGCTGGTGTTGATAAAGGCGCAGCCGCGAAAATCCGCCGAGCCGAACCAGGCCTTGAGCGCGCTGAACAGCGCCAACAGGCGCTCACCCGTGCCTTCGCTGCGTTCCACCTCGCCACGCAACCACTGCATCCAGCGCTCGTCGCGGCGCTGCAGGGCGGCAATCACCAACTCGTCTTTATTGGCGAAGTAACGGTAAATACTTTTGCGCGAGACACCGGCGGTTTTCACCAGAAAGTCCATGCCGGTGGCGGCGATGCCATGGCGGTAGATCAACTTTTCGGTGACGTCGAGGATGATGTCGCGGGTTTCGTTGCCTGTCATATCGTTCATGTGGCGTACAGTAGAACGATCGTTCTTCTTGGTCAATTAACTTTTTTCCATGCGCTGCTGCGAGACCTGAGCACCCCCATGGTGTAAGCTCGGGGCCTCTTCGGATTCGACCCATTGCGAGCCTTATGCCGTCGTTCTTCAAACGCTCCCTGTTGCCCAAATTGCGCGGTTTCCCACTTTCCAGCGATGCCATCGAGGTGCTGTCCGGCGCCGATGCGTTCCGCCGTTGCCTGTTGGAGAAGATCCCTCAGGCCACCCGGCGCATCTACATCGTGGCGTTGTACTTGCAGCAGGACGAAGCGGGGCAGGAGATCTACGACGCCCTGCACGCAGCCAAGGCGGCACGGCCAGAGTTGGACATCGTGGTGGTGGTCGACTGGTTGCGTGCCCAGCGCGGGCTCATCGGCGCCGGCAAGCAGCCCGGCAACAGCGCCTGGTACCAGGCGATGACCGCGTCCCACGCCAGCCAGGTGCCGGTGTACGGCGTGCCGGTGCAAACCCGCGAGCTGTTCGGCGTGCTGCACCTCAAGGGCTTCGTGATCGACGACAGCGTGCTGTACAGCGGCGCCAGCCTGAACAACGTGTACCTGCACAAATTCGAAAAATACCGCTTCGACCGTTACCACCTGATCCACAGCCAACCGCTGGCAGACTCCATGCAGCATTTGGTGGAGCACGGCCTGGTGGCCTCCAAGGCGGTCAATCGCCTGGATTTGCCCAACCCGCCCACCACCCGCAGTTTGCGCAACGATATCGGCGACTTGCGCAGCCGCCTCAAGCACGCGGCTTACGACACCACGGCGGGGCAATTGCCCTATGGTCACCTGTCGGTCAGCCCGTTGCTGGGGGTGGGCAAGAACAACCCACTGAACCGCGTGGTGCTGGAGCTGATCGCCAGCGCCCAGCACCAGCTCACCATTTGCACGCCGTACTTCAACCTGCCGTTGCCGGTGACGCGAGAGATCAACCGGGCGTTGGCGCGCGGCGTGAAGATCGACATCATCGTCGGCGACAAGACCGCCAACGACTTCTACATCCCGCCGAGCGAGCCGTTCAAGGTGATCGCGGCGCTGCCGTACCTCTACGAAATCAGCCTGCGTCGCTTCGCCAAGCGTCACCAGCCGATGATCGACAGCGGCCAGTTGAACCTGCACCTGTGGCGCGACGGTGACAACACCTATCACCTCAAGGGCATGTGGGTTGACCAGCGCTACACCTTGCTCACCGGCAACAACCTCAACCCCCGCGCGTTCCGCCTCGACCTGGAAAACGCCTTGCTCATCGATGACCCGCAGGGTGAGTGGCTGGCACCTCGACGCATGGAGCTGACGCAGATTTACCAGCACACCACGCGCATCGAAGGCTACCAGCAGCTGCAAACCCTGCTGGACTACCCGGAAGCGGTGGGCAAGTTCCTGCGCCGGGTCAGCCGCGTACGCATTGAGCGCTTGCTGTACCGGATTCTCTGATTAGCGGGCAAAAAAAGACCCGGGCCCTGTCGAAGGGCCCGGGTCTTTTTTTTGCGCTGCGGCTTAGTTCAAGCCCAGCTTGCCACGCAGGGTGGACAGGTCTTCAGCCAGGGTGTTGACCGGGCCAACCAGGGCTTTACGGTCGTTTTCCTTGACCTTGTCATAGGTCTCGAAACCACCGTCCTTGGTCTTGTACTTGGCCAGGATCTTGTCCACGGTGGCGAAGTTCTTGTCGACCTTGGCCAGGAAGGCTTTGTCTTGCTTCTCGATCTGGCCACGGAACAGGTCGACGATTTTCTTCGCGCCGTCGATGTTGCCCTGGAAGTCATACAGGTCAGTGTGGCTGTAGCGGTCTTCTTCGCCGGAGATCTTGGTCGCGGCGACTTCTTCGAGCAGGGCTGCGGCGCCGCCCACGACTTTCTCAGGTGGGAAGGTCAGGCCATCAACACGGGTCTTGAGGTCGTTGACGTCGGTGTTGAGCTTGGCGGTCAGCGTTTCCAGGCCTTTGGTGGTGTTCTGCGAGAACAGCACGTATTCGATGCGGTGGAAGCCGGTGAAGTCTTCAGCGGTCACGCCTTTTTCGTGGTCATCAACACGGGAGTCGATGGACGCGTCGAGGTCGCTGAACAGCTCGGCGATCGGCTCGATGGACTCGTAGTGCACGCGGGTCGGTGCGTAGAGCTTCTTGGCGGTGGCCAGGTCGCCCTTGTTGATGGCGTCGGTGAAGGCTTTGGTCTGGGTGACCAGCTCGCCGATTTCTTCGGTCACGTAGATCTTGTAGTCCGAAACCGGGCCTACCAGGTCCAGCGGCGCGGTGGCGGCGAAGGCTGCCAGCGGCGAAAGGGACAGCAACAACGACAACGCAATAGTCGACTTCTTCATGGGACAGTTTCCGCTCTGGGTTTATTTTAGGTGTTGGCAGTGGTTTGAGGGTGCGTTGCAGCGAGCAGCGTGCGCCCAAGGAAATCCTTGGGCCCCGTGACGCCCGGCAAGGTGAAGAAGTACCCGCCGCCCACCGGCTTGAGGTATTCCTCCAGAGGCTCGCCGTTGAGCCGGGTTTGTACGCTGATGAAGCCTTTCTCCAGGTCAGCCTGGTAGCAGATGAACAGCAGCCCCATGTCCAGCTGACCGTTTTTATTGACGCCGTTGGAGTAGTTGAACGGCCGACGCAGGATCAGGTTGGCCTGGGTCTGCGGGGTGCGCGGGTTGGCCAGGCGGATGTGGGCATCGAGCTTGGTCAACTTGCCTTCCGGGTCCTTGCTGTAATCCGGCACCTGGGTTTCCTTGTCGCCATCCATGGGCGCGCCGGTTGGTTTGACGCGGCCGATGATGCTTTCCTGTTCTTGCAGGGGCGTGCGGTCCCAGCGCTCGACGAAGTTACGGATGATCCGCACCGCCTGGTAGCTGCCATGGGCAGCCCAGGCCGGTTCGTCGCTGGTCGGTTGAACCCAGACGATCTGGTCCATGGCCTTGTCGTCGGTGGAGTTCGGGTTGGCCGAACCGTCACGGAAACCGAGGAAGTTACGTGCGCTTTGCGCAGGCTCGCCCGGTTTTGCGGGGGCCTGGGGCGGCACGCTGCCTTCCTGTTTCCAGCGCACCAGCAGCAGGTCTGGCAGGTTCTTCACGATGTCGCGCAGGGCGTGGATGTTGGTGTCTGGCGTGTTGGAGCTGAACTGCAGGCTCAGGTCGCCGTGGCACTGCGCAGGCTCCAGCGCGTCGTTGGGGAAACCGACCATGCGGCTCAGGCGCTTGGGTTTGACGGCGGTGAGGCCGAAGCGCTCATCGAACAGCGATTCGCCGACGGACACGGTGATGGTCAGGTTGTCCGGGGTGACCACCGGGCCGAGGATGCCCGAGTCGGTCGGCGGCAGTTTCGGGTCGACCTGGGGCACGGTGCCGCCGGTCATCAGGAAGCTGATGCGCTCGTTCAGGGTGCGGAACAGGCGCTCCAGGTCTTCCCGGTCGCTGGCCAGCACGTCAAACGCCACGACCATGCCGCAGGCCGGGCGCGGCGTGACGATGCCGCTCTGGTGTTTGCCGAAGAAGTCGTGGTGGTCCTGGGTCTTGTCACTGCGCGGTGCGGTGGTGACTTGCTCGGCAGCAGCGGCCATGGCCGGGCAGGTCAGGGTGCTGCCGGCAATCGCCGCGCCGGTGGCGGCCATGCCCAGCAGGACACGGCGGCGCTGAAGGTTAAGCTGTTCTGAATCACTCATCTGTGCGGTCGTCTTCACTGCAGGCCGGAAAGGCCAAGGGCGGGGTCGATTCCATCGAGTGCAACGGCCAGAGTCTTGGCCTTGTCGGCGATCTGCTTGCGCTGATCGGCGGTAACGCTGTCGTACGCGCTGTAACGGTTATTGACTTTGAAACCCGCGAGTTCGCCATCGAACGCGCTGAGAGCGCTGTCGATTTTCGGCAACAGGTCGGCGGCGGATTTGGTCAACAACGGACGCATCAGCTCGACCACTTTATGGGCGGCCTCAAGATTGGCGGCAAAGCCGTTCAGGTCGATATGGCTGTAGCGTTCTTCTTCACCGCTGACGGCGCGCACATCGGCAAGGCTATTGAGGTTGCGCACCACAATGCTCACCAGCTGCTCGGGCGGCAGGGACTGGGCCAGCAGCTGTTGCTTGAGGCTGGTCACGTCGGCGACCAGGCGCTGCGCAACCGGCGCCAGGCCGTCGAGGCTGCGTTGCTGGAACAGGCTGTATTCGAGGCGGTGGAAGCCGCTGAACGCTGGGTCCTGCTCGCGTTTTTCAAAGTAGTCGGCGCGGGCGTTGATCGCGTTGTCCAGCTCTGCCAGGCGTTGGGACGCCGGGGCCAGGCGCTGGTAGGCCTCGCGGGCCGGCACGTACAAGGCTTGCGCCTGGGCCAGGTCGCCGGCGTCGATGGCTTGCTGCAGGGCCGTGGCGGCCTTGATCAATGCGCTGCCTTGGCCGCTCAGGTACACGCGGAATTCCGACAGCGGGCCAATGAACGCCACCATCGACGGTTTCGCTTTGGCCTGGGCGTCGGACTCTGCCGTTGGCGTGACGTGCAACGTGCCCCGTGGGTTGCTCAACAAGCCACAGGTGATGGCGTAGTCGCCAGGCAACAGGTTGGCGTTGATCACCTGGCTGAGGCCCGGGGCGATGTTTTCGCGTTCTTCGATCACCAGCACGCCGTCGAGGATTTCCCATTCCACCGCCCGGTCGGAGCGGTTGATGATGCGAAAGCTCGCACGCCCGGCGGGCACGGTCAGCTCGTTGGGCTCGCACGCGTGGCCGTGGATGGTCACGGCGATTTCGTTGTGGTTGGTCTGGCGTTTGGCGGCGGCCAGCTGTGAGGCGTAGTAGAACAGGCCACCGGCGGCGATCATCACGACCACCGAGCCGGCCACCGCCCAGCGCAGGGCGCGAGGAGGTGAAGCCGGTTGAGGGGTTGGGTTGGACAAGAGACGGTCCTTACTGGCTGGAAACGGAAGTCGGTTTGGCGACAGGTTTGGCAGGGGCCGAGGGCAGGAAAAACATCACCAGGGCCACCACCAGGTAAATCAGATAAGCACCCAGGGTGCTGACGGTCGGTGCCTCTTGATAGCCGAACATGCCGGCCAGCACCGAGCCCAGCGGGCTGTCCATCGGCAGCGCAGCGCTGAAGTCAAACAGCACGGTTTGCAGGTGGTTCCACACCCCGGCTTCGTGCAGGGCCTGGACCGAATTGGCCAGGATGCCGGCGGCGACCACGAGGATGAACAGGCCGGTCCAGCGGAAGAACGCGCCGAGGTTCAAGCGCATGCTGCCGGAATAGATCAGGAAACCGACCACAATCGCCAGGATCAGGCCGAGCAGGGCGCCGATGGGCGCGCCGGGGCCTTCGCTCTGCTGGAACACGGCCAGCAGGAAGAACACCGTCTCCAGCCCTTCACGGGCCACGGCGAAAAACACCATGGCAATCAGCGCGATCACCTGGTGCTTGGAACCGGCCAATGCGTGGTCAAGGGATTCGTGCAGGGCATGCTTGATGGAGCGCGCCACCTTGCGCATCCAGAACACCATTGAACTCAGAATGCCCACGGCGACCAGGCCGACCAAGCCTTCGAACAGTTCCTGTTGTTTCTGCGGGAACTCGGCGCTGACCAGCTCCAGGCCCCCACCTACCAGCAAGGCCAGCGCGGCGGCGAGGAACACGCCGATCCACACGGCAGGCATCCACTGGCCGCGGCCGGTCTGCTGCAGGTAACTGGCGATGATGCCGACGATCAATGCGGCTTCAATGCCTTCGCGCAACATGATTAAAAAGGGAACAAGCATTCGGCACCGCATCGAGACTGGATAGGATGCTAATTTGTAACATAATGATACTCATTACTAAACAAGCAATTTTGACCTTTACTGAACGTTGACTGAACGGCCCGCCAAACGGCCGTCGCGCGGCATTGGGTCACCGGGTGACGGGGTTACGCCTACTTTTTTGTAAGCCGAGTCCCTAAGATGGCGGCACTCCACGCTACACAGGGCCCGGAACGCGCCAATGTCCGAAAAAGACACCATCTCCATTCACCTTGTCCGCGAGGCGTTGCTGCAAAGCTGTGCGCCCGGCTTGGCGACCACCGAAGTGCTGAACAAGGTGGGTATCGACCCCGCCTGGCTTGACCTGCCCCACGCCCGCGTACCGGCAACGGCGTATGCGCGCCTGTGGCGTTTGCTGGCCCGGCGCCTGGACGATGAATTCTTCGGCATGGACCCGCGCAAGCTCAAATCCGGCAGCCTGGAGTTCCTATGCCGTGCCGCCATGGCTCAACCGACCCTGGCGCAGGGGCTTGAGGCGGGCCTGGGGTTTTTGTCGTTGATGCTGGATCACCTGCCGGCCCAGTTGGTGCGCCAGCAGAGCCTGGCCGAGATTGTCTTGCTTGAACCCGAACCACAGCCCAAGCGCGCGTTTACCTACTTTGCCTATTGGATGATTGTCCACGGCGTGGCGTGCTGGCTGGCGGGGCGGCGCATTCCGATCCTGGCCATCGAGCTGCGCAGCCCTCAGCCGGATTTTTGTGATGACTACCAGGTGATGTTTTCTGACAACCTGCGGTTTGATCGGCCACGCACGCGGATGATTTTTTCTGCGGATTGCCTCGACGTGCCCATCAAGCGCACACCGGAAGAACTCAAGCGTTTCCTCGCCCATGCGCCGGCCAATATTCTGGTGAAGTACCGCGATCCCGACAGCCTGGCTGCTCGGATCAAACACGACCTTCGGCAGTTGCCCCCTGACACTTGGCCGGAAACTGAAGGCTTGGCCGCCAACCTGTGTATTTCTGCCTCTACCTTGCGTCGTCGTTTGGCGGAAGAAGGGCAGACCTACCAAGGCCTCAAGGACAGCGTGCGCAAAGAGCTCGCCATCGTCTGGCTGGCCGAACCGCAGGTCAGCTTTGCCGAGATCGCCACGAGGCTTGGGTTTGCCGATGCCAGTTCGTTCTACAAGGCCTTTCGCAAATGGTCCGGGTCCAACCCGGGGCACTACCGCAGCTTGATTCTGAACGAGCCGACGCGCCCTCATTTCGGCAACTGAATGCAGCCTCGTTTGGGCAACTCAACGCGTTCACCTGTAGGAGCCGGCTTGCCGGCGATAGCATCGACTGGGTGCCTTACAGTGCGTGGCGCCTGAATCGCCGGCAAGCCGGCTCCTACAGGTGACCGAGCGTGGCCTTGGCCGACAGGCAAAAAAAAGCCCCACGACCGAAGGGGGCATGGGGCTAAAAATTGGCTGGATGCGACCAACCAAAGGAGCTCTTTACATCACTTGGCGCTGGCGACCACCGTGTCCGGCTGCCAGCCACCCCCCAACGCCTTGTAGATCGCGACGATGCCGCGGTACAGGTCCACTTCGGCCTGGGCCTGGGAGTCTTCGGCGGCCAGGCGTTCGCGCTGGGCGTCGAGCAGTACCAGGAAGTCCACGGTGCCTTCGCGATAACGAATCGCGGCGAGGTCAGCGGCGGCGCGGCTCGACTCACTCTGACGAATCAGCGAAACCAGACGCTGCTGGCGCTTGCCGTAATCACTGAAGGCATTTTCCGACTCTTCCAATGCCAGCAACACTTGCTGCTCATACGTCGCCAGTGCGCCATCGGCCTCGGCGTTCGCGCCGCGCAAACGTGCACGCACGCTGCCCAGGTCAAACGCTGCCCAGGTAATGCTTGGGCCCAAGGACCAGGCATTCGCGGCGGCCGAACCGATCTGCGAACCACGCCCTGCGGTAAAGCCGAGGAACCCACTGAGGCTGACCCGTGGGAACAAGTCGGCCTTGGCCACGCCGATACGCGCGGTGGCGGCGGCCAGTTTGCGCTCGGCACTGAGAATGTCCGGCCGACGTTGCAGCAGTTGCCCCGGGTCGCCAATCGGCAACGCCTTGGCAATCGCCGGCAGGTCTTTGGGGCTCAGGTCCACGGTCAGCTTGTCCGGGCGCTGGCCGAGGAGGGTGGCGATGCGGTTACGCTCGCGCACTTGCTCGGCTTGCAGTTGCGGCACGCTGGCCTCAACGGCGGCCAGGCGGGCATCGGCGCGTTCCACGTCGAGCTGATCACCCACGCCTGCGTCACGCAGGCTGACGGTGATGGTGCGCGATTCCTGCTGGTTCTTCAGGTTGTCCAGGGCGATGCGTTCGCGCAGTTGAGCGCCGCGCAGTTGACCGTAAGCGTCCACCAGTTCGGCAATCATGGTGACTTGCAGTTGGTACAGGTCGGCTTCGGCGACCTGTTGGTCAGCGTCGCTGGCCTCCAGGTTGCGGCGGATACGGCCGAACAAGTCGACTTCCCAGGCCATGTCCAGGCCCAGGTCATAACGCTCGCTGTTCACACGCTTGGTGGTCTGGCCCGGGATCTGGCCCTTGCCCACATCGCTGCTGGCGCGGGTGGTGACCACCGGCATGATGTCGGTGGCCACGTCATCACGGATGGCGCGTGCCGCTCGCAGGCGGGCAAACGCCACGCGCAGGTCGCGGTTACCGCTCAACGACTGGGTGACCAGTTGGTTGAGGGTCGGGTCGTCGAACTGCTGCCACCAAATGCCTTCGTACTTGGCGTGGTCGTAGCTCTTGGTGTCGGCGGCGGCCGTGATGTTGGCCGCCTCCAGCTTCTCGGTCTTGTAGTCCGGGCCCACGGCACAGGCGCTCAGCGCCAGTACCAACAAGCTCGGCAGGAATACTTTTACGCTCATTGCTGTGTCTCCAGCTTCAAGGCCTTGGCCGCTTTGCGTGCTTCGCTGCGCTCGACATAGCGACGAATCAATACGTAGAACACTGGCGTCAGCAACAGACCGAAGAAGGTCACCCCGATCATCCCGGAGAACACCGCCACGCCCATGGCATGACGCATCTCGGCACCGGCACCGCTGGACAACACCAGAGGCACCACACCCATGATGAACGCGAACGAGGTCATCAGGATCGGCCGCAGACGCAGACGGCAGGCTTCCAGTACCGCTGCGAGCGGGTCGAGGCCTTCCTGCTGTTTGTCCTTGGCAAACTCGACGATCAGAATCGCGTTCTTGCACGCCAGGCCCACCAGTACGATCAAGCCGATCTGGGTGAAGATGTTGTTGTCGCCGCCCGAGATGATCACCCCGGTGATGGCCGACAGCAGCGTCATCGGTACGATCAGGATCACCGCCAGTGGCAAGCTCCAGCTTTCGTATTGGGCGGCCAGTACCAGGAACGCCAGCAGTACGCAGAGCGGGAACACGAACAGCGCGGTGTTGCCCGAGAGGATTTGCTGATAGGTCAGGTCGGTCCACTCGTAAGTCATGCCGTTGGGCAGTTCTTCTTTGAGCAGCTTTTCAATCGCGGCCTGGGCCTGGCCGGAGCTGTAGCCCGGTGCGGCGTTGCCGTTGATTTCAGCGGTGATAAAGCCGTTGTAGTGCATCACGCGGTCCGGGCCCGAGGTGTCGCTGACCTTGATAAAGGTCGCCAACGGGATCATCTCGCCTTTGTTGTTGCGTACTTTCAGCTGGCCGATCTGGTCTTCATCCAGGCGGAACTGCTGCTCAGCCTGCACGTTGACCTGGTAAGTACGGCCAAAGCGGTTG
This sequence comes from Pseudomonas sp. GW821-FHT09A09, assembly GCF_059418405.1. Taxonomy (NCBI): domain Bacteria; kingdom Pseudomonadati; phylum Pseudomonadota; class Gammaproteobacteria; order Pseudomonadales; family Pseudomonadaceae; genus Pseudomonas; species Pseudomonas sp. GW821-FHT09A09. Next base: position 146,360 of record NZ_JBWKPU010000010.1, on the reverse strand, counting down.
AAGTCGTTGGCATACAGCGAACCCAGGTAGATCTGCAGGGTGTCGAAGATGTCGCTGATCGCCACGCCGTGGGTCTTGGCCTTTTCGCGGTCGATGGCAGCATCGACCTGAGGCACGTTGACCGTGTAGCTGGTGAACAGGCCGAACAGCTCCGGCGTGGTACGGCTCTTGGTGATGATGTTCTGGGTTTCTTTGTACAGCTCGTCGTAACCCAGGTTGCCACGGTCCTCAATCTGCAAGCGGAAACCACCAATCGTACCCAGGCCCTGTACCGGCGGCGGTGGGAAGATCGCCATGTAGGCTTCCTGGATGCTGCTGTACTTGCCGTTGAGCGCGCCGGCAATTGCACCGGCGGACATGCTCGGGTCTTTACGCTCGTCGAACGGCTTCAAGGTCACGAACACGATGCCGCTGTTCGGGCTGTTGGTGAAACCGTTGATCGACAGGCCCGGGAATGCGACGGCGCTTTCCACGCCAGGTTGCTTCAGCGCGATGTCGGACATGCGCTTGATCACGTCTTCGGTGCGGTCCAGGCTCGCGGCGTCCGGCAGTTGGGCGAAGGCCACCAGGTATTGCTTGTCCTGGGCCGGTACGAAACCGGTTGGCGTGTGGGCAAAGCCCAGCCAGGTCAGGACCATCAGGCCGGCGTACAGGAACAGCGCGATACCACTGCCGCGAATCACTCGGCGAACAGTGCCGACGTAACCGTGGCTGGCTTTCTCGAAGAAGCGGTTGAATGGACGGAACAACCAGCCACCCAGCAACTTGTCGAGGAACTTGGAGAACGCGTCTTTCGGTGCATCGTGACCTTTGAGCAACACGGCCGCGAGGGCAGGGGACAAGGTCAGCGAGTTGAAGGCCGAAATCACCGTCGAGATCGCAATGGTCAAGGCGAACTGTTTGTAGAACTGCCCGGTCAAGCCGCTGATGAACGCAGCCGGGATGAACACCGCACACAGCACCAGGGCCGTGGCAATGATCGGGCCGGTCACTTCGCTCATGGCTTTTTCGGTGGCCGGGAACGGCTCCAGGCCCAGTTCGATGTTCCGTTCGACGTTCTCCACCACCACGATGGCGTCGTCCACCACGATACCGATCGCCAGTACCAGGCCGAACAGCGACAGCGCGTTGAGCGAGAAGCCAAACAGGTGCATCACCGCAAACGTACCGATCAACGATACCGGCACCGCCACCAACGGAATGATCGAGGCACGCCAGGTTTGCAGGAACAGGATCACGACCAATACAACGAGGATCAGCGCTTCGAACAGGGTGTGAACCACCGCCTCGATAGAGCCACGCACGAAGATGGTCGGGTCATAGACGATGCTGAAGTCCATGCCTTCCGGGAAGCTCTTTTTCAGCTCCGCCATCTTGTCGCGCACTTCGTTGGAGATCTCGATCGCGTTGGAGCCCGGGCGCTGGAAGATCGGGATCGCCACGGCCGGCTGGTTGTTGAGCAACGAACGCAAGGCGTACTGGCTGGAGCCCAGCTCCACCCGTGCGATGTCTTTGAGGCGCGTGATTTCACCATTGTCGCCAGAGCGAATGATGATGTTCTCGAACTCTTCCTCAGTCACCAGACGGCCCTGAGTGTTGATCGACAACTGGAAGCTGGTGGCATTCGGCGCAGGTTGTGCACCCAGGGCACCGGCGGCTACTTGACGGTTCTGCTCGCGGATCGCGGTCACCACATCCGTGGCGGTCAGGTTGCGCGAAGCGGTCTTGTTCGGGTCCAGCCATACACGCAGGGAGTAGTCGCCCATGCCGAACAGTTGCACGTCACCCACACCACCCAAACGGGCCAGCTCGTCTTTGACGTTGAGCAAGGCATAGTTGGACAGGTAGAGCATGTCGTAACGCTTGTCCGGGGAGGTCAAGTGCACAACCATGGTCAGGTCGGGGGAGGCCTTGTCCACGGTGATACCGATGCGCGTCACTTCCTCAGGCAGCTTTGGCTGAGTCCGGGTCACACGGTTTTGCACCTGCACCTGCGCGTTGTCCAGGTCAGTGCCCAGGGCGAAGGTGATGGTCAGGGTCAGCTTGCCATCCGCGGTCGACTGCGACGACATGTACAACATGTTTTCGACGCCGGTGATGGCTTGCTCCAAAGGGGCCGCAACGGTTTCACCGATGACTTTAGGGTTGGCGCCGGGGAAGTTGGCACGTACCACCACGGTCGGCGGCACCACTTCCGGGTATTCGCTGATCGGCAGCTTGAACAGCGAGATCGCACCGGCGATCAGGATCAACAGCGAGAGCACCGCTGCGAAGATCGGCCGTGAAATGAAGAACTTGGAAAAATTCATCTTGAGTTGTGTCCCTTAACCGCGTGGAATCGCGACGGCTGCGAGCTTGGGCGCGGCTTTATCCGGCGCCACTTGCTCCAGGTTGCTGGCTTCAAGCGCTTGTCGTTGTTGTGCCAAGGCGGCGAGGGTTTCCTTGCTGGCCATCGGGATGGTTTCCGGAGCAACCGGCGACCCCGGGCGAATGCGCTGCAAGCCCTTCACGACGATGGTGTCGTCCTTGTTCAAACCGCTGCGCACGATGCGCAGGCCTTCGATCTTCGGCCCCAGTTCCACGGCGCGGTAGGCCGGCTTGTCGCCGTCCATTACCAGTACGAACTTCTTGCCAAGGTCGGTGCCCACGGCTTCGTCATTGATCAGCACGGCGGAGTAGGTGCCGCTGCCAACCAATTTGAGACGGGCGTACAGGCCAGGGGTGTATTCGCCCTTGCTGTTATCAAACACAGCGCGACCGCGGATAGTGCCGGTGGCCGGGTTGACCTGGTTGTCGACGAAGTTCATCTGGCCCAGGTGCGGGTTGCCGGTTTCGTTGGACAGGCCCAGGTACACCGGGGTAGTTGCGCCACGGCGGCCTTCGCGCGCCAGCTCGGTGTACTTGAGGTACACGCGCTCATCGGCGTCGAAGTAGGCGTAGACCTTGTCGGTGGAGACCACGCTGGTCAGCGGGGTGGTATCGGCGGTCACCAGGTTGCCGGCGGTGATTTCGGCACGGCTGACGCGGCCACTGATCGGCGACGTCACGCGGGTGAAGCTCAGGTTCAGCTTGGCCAGGTCCAACTGCGCCTGGATACCGGCGACGGCTGCGCGGGCTTCCTGGGCGGCGGTGGTACGCGAATCGGCCAGCTCGGCGGAGATCGCGTTGCTCTGACGCAGGCGTTCGCCACGTTGCGCTTCGTTATCACTGCGGGTAGCAGCAGCTTTCGTTTGGGCAAGCTGGGCTTCGAGGCGGCGCACTTCAGACTGGAACGGACGCGGGTCGATCTGGAACAGCAGGTCGCCTTTTTTCACCAGGGCGCCTTCGGTGAAGGCCACCTGGTCGATCTGGCCCGACACGCGCGGACGGATCTGCACGGTTTCCGGGGCTTCCAGACGGCCGGTGAATTCGTCCCACTCGTTGACCGGTTGTTCCAGCACCTTGGCCACGCTGACTTTTGCAGGGGGCATGGCGGCCGCTTGTTCCGGGGCTTTACCGCATGCGCTCATCACCACCACGGCCAAAATCGCCAAGGGGAAGCGCATATGTTTGAGTGACTGTTCCATGAGGTGCATCCGCCAATGTATTTGAGATGGGCGGATCATGCGCGGCGATGTGCTATGTCACGAATCGAATGAAACAAAGGTAACTATCATTCGGAATGATATAAGCGCGAGGTCAGCCCTCTAGCATGGGGGTTTCGTTAGGGGGCTATCAATGAGCGTGATGACAAAAGACTGTTGCCCGGGTTGCAAGGAACCTCGGGCAAGGTACAAGGTCCCGGCTGCCTGAGCTATTCAAAGCTTCACGCCCGTTCTTGATTTCCATCGAGCGCGTGAGCCCGAACGTAGGTACGAAACACGTGATCCCATAACGGCGAGGACACCCCGAAGTTCTTCTCCACACCCTTGCGGTGATGCAGGTCATGGTTGGCCACCAACCGGGGAATCAGCGGGTACGCCCAATGCTCGGGACGATGCATCACGTAATGCACCGAGATATAAAAGAAGTACCCCGCAACCGTTCCGGCAAACATCGACGTCAATCCGACGTACCCCGCACACAGCAACAGCACGGCAAAGGTGGAGCTGGTCTTCCAGCTGGATACGCCGATGTAAGCCAGCACATCTATATGATGGGTCCAATGCTCGCGGCGGTACAGCGAGTGAAACAGGAAGCGGTGCGCCGAATATTCCACCAGCGTCCAGGCCAGCAGGCCTGCGACGATTTGCACGGGGTCAATGGGGGCGAGGTACAGCGCCAAGACGATAAACAGGGGGACGGTGAAGAAGTCGAGGTAATACGCGACAGATGACATCAGCCATTTGTTTGAAGCAGCCATGGGCAGAAAATCCTTGTAGTGCTCAAGGGTTGAATGAAGTGCCCGGCTCTCCAGGCAGGAAGACTATCCCGTGGGGATGATGCTACAGGCTGTAGGAAATTTCCCAGCGCAATGGGTGTCCGGGATCACACTCTGGTGTTTACGTCGCTGAAGCGTTCGTGCCAGTCTCTCGGCAAGCGGCAAGGGGCCGCCTCGTACATCAGGAGATTGACGTGGCTAAGTACTTCGATAATTCAGGGCTGTTCAAGATGACTTCGTATCGCGGCATCCGCTCCACACGCAGCGCCATCACGGGCTGGGAGCTGAAAAACCTGTCCCTGAATACGAAGGAATTTTTGACATGTCCAAAGAACTACTCGGAGTTTCTGCTCTAGGCCTGATGGTATTGGGTGAGTTTTGTGCGATCTACAGCGAGGTAGCCACCGCCCGGCTTGCGCAAGTGGATAACGGCGCGTGGTCGGCCTTTGTCGTGCCGGTCCTGCTGATGTGCTTTGCAGGGTTGTGCCTGCTGGGGGCGTATTGGCTTGGTTATGTGGCGGTAGGTGACATTTGGGTGGTCACCGTGGTTTCCGTCACGTCGTTGTTGCTGCTTGAGCCGCTGGTGGTGTGGTGTCTCTTCCAGGAGATGCCGGGGCGCGGCGCGCTGATCGGGTTTGTCCTGGGGGCGTTGGGGATGCTGGCTACGGTAGTGCTGTAGGTGTGGAAGCTGGCTCGACTCTCAACGGTTGAGCCAGCTGTTACGGGTTGTCGGGCTCCCCGAAATCACTTTTGAAAGGCCGACGGGCTCGGTATCGATTCGATGAACAATGATGTTTGATTGGGACAGCCTTCGCTTTTTCTCTGCCTTTGCTCGAGAAGGCTCTCTCGCTGCCGCTGCGCGCTCATTGGGCGTAGAGCACGCGACCGTCGTTCGACGGATAGCCGCCCTTGAGGCGTCGTTGAACATGAAGTTAGTCGACCGCAGGGGCCGTGTTTACCAACTGACCGAAGATGGGGTGAGGGTCAGTGAATATGCTGCAGAGATGGAGTCCGCGTCATTTGCGCTCAAGCGGTTCGTGGAGGGCGAGGAGACACGTATCGAAGGTGAGGTGATTTTGTCTGCCCCTCCGGCGTATCTGGGCACCCTGGTTGCTCGACGTCTGGGCGTGTTGCGCGAGCGGTATCCCAAGTTGCAATTGAGGTTGGTGGGTGCCAAGTCCACCAGCTCCCTGGCCAGGAAAGAAACGGACATCGCCATCACGTTCAGTCGGCCGGAGGAGCAAAGCGTGGTCGCAAAAAGACTCGGCTTTTTGCAATTCTTCCCTCATGCAAGCCCGGATTACGTGAACCGGCGCGAACCTGATGCCTACGAATTCATCGGGTATGACCGAAGTATGGGGGATTCGGTACAGCAGCAATGGCTCCTGAATCACCTGGAAGGTCGATCGATTTCGGTCACCAGTAACGATTTGCGTATTCAAGCAATCGCCGCTGCGGGTGGGGCCGGCATCGTGTTCGTACCGGATTTTCTCGGGGCGGAGTATGGGCTGGCCAGGGTCGAAATGGGGCTGGCGCCACTGGAACTGCCGGTGTGGCTTGCTTTCCATGAGGATCTGCGCAGTGCTCAAAAGATTCGGGTCGTGCTTGATTTCATCCTGGAAGGCTTGGCGCAAGCGTTGTGAATTTTTGCACATCCCGTTTGTGACATTGATGAATAGGGCGCCATGAAACATTTCTCTAGTCTGGGCCGCAACACGATTTCGCGCCCGCTAGAGAGGCCTTTCACGAATGAGCAGTCCCCACCTTAAACACGGTTCACTGGCGGTCTACCGCACTGCATGGGTCGTCACCGCTGTCTTCATGCTGTCGAACGCAGCAACGCCACTTTATAGCGTCTGGCAGCAATCCCTCGGCTTCGCCTCCGGCGTACTGACCGTGATTTTCGCTTGTTACATCATTGGCCTGCTGCTAACCCTCACGGTGGCAGGGCAATTGTCCGATCACTTTGGGCGCAAAGCCCTGCTTGTGCCCTGTGTGGGCCTGGCCATCGCTGCGGCGGCCTTGTTTAACCAGGCGGACAGTGTTGGCGTGTTGATGCTCGCGCGCTTCCTCACAGGTGTATCTGTCGGTCTTGTGGTGTCTGGCGGCATGGCGAATGTGGTTGAGCACGCCCAGCCGCATCGCAAGCACTTTGCTTCGCTCATGGCGTCTGTCGCAATGGTCGCGGGTGCCGGTACGGGACCTTTGCTGGCTGGGGTCGTGGCGCAATACTTCCCGCACCCGATACAGACTGTTTTTCGAATTGAAATGGCGGTGTTGTGCCTGGCACTTTTCGCGTTGCTGAGCCAGAAAAACCTCAGGCTAGGCAAGGGCTCTTTCAAACCGCGCTTACCCACCGTTGCCAAAGAAAACGTAAGGATTATTTTGCTTGGCATCGCATTCTTCGGCCCAGGGATAACGTCCACTTCGTTCATCCTGTCCCTTGGCCCCAAGTTGATAGCCGCCTTTATGGGGGCAAACAGTCCCTTGATTGCCGGCTGTATGGCGTTCGCGATGTTCTTCGTTGCGGCAGGTGTCCAGTTCGCGGCAAAACGGTTTGATAACCCTGGCGTTTTCCTGTGCAGCGGGCTGGCGACTGTTTTTTCGATGATCTGCGTTTGGGTTGCACTGCAAACCAGCTCAGCGCCGTGGCTGATTTTATCGGCTCTTCTGGCGGGGGCAGGCCAGGGGTTGGGGCAGCTCGGTGGGCTGAGGCTGATAGCAGACAATGTCCCGCCTCAACGAAGAGCCGAGGCGAACGCAGTGTTCAATATGGGCGGTTACATTCCCGCAGGGGCAATTCCGGTCATCACTGGGTATTTGATTGACAGCCTGGGGCTGGGTGTTGGCATTTGTTCGCTGGCCCTTATCATTGCGAGCCTGGCGCTATTGGGGTTGATCCAACTGAAGCGATATCCGGCCACGCGTTGACTGACGTGATTGTGAAGCGATAGGAAGCTCTGAGTGTGGCGCCGTAAACAGACGCTTAAAAGCGGTTAATGTGTATCGTGTGAGGGAGCACGGAGAATACTCAGGATGTGGTACGTGTCTTTTCATGAACGATCCGCCCTCCCTCGAACAATAAATTTCCACGGGGTATCAGAGACTTCATGACGATAATTAAGGTCACAGACGCTGTCAGTTCGCAAAAATACGAGCGCTGGAAAAACCAGTGGAAGGACCCGTCCGAGCTGGATGAGTATTCTTATATCAGCGATGTTGTACACCCTGAAGACGCCTTGATGTTTTCCAAAGTTTTATTTCCGGATTTTGTAATTCACGAATCAGGTGTGTTTTTGGAAAGCAGATTTACCGTCGAGGCGTTCATCGGTTGGATGGAAGCGTGTAATGACGATGTGGTGGCGGTTGAGAAGGTTTTGAATCATGTACATCTATATGATGTTTTTGGCGGCTGCAGAGATAGGGTGGATGAGGTGGTTTATGAGCAGCTGTGCAGGATTGTTGCCCAGTCATGGAAGATGGTGTTGCTGAATAAATTCCCGGAAAAGAAGTTTTGTGTACAAGCGATAATATCCGATCAGGAGTACGGTCCGGTGGTTACGTTCTCTCAGGTCAAAGAGTAGTGTTGTCACGGGACAGTTCATGGTTGCTCCTATTATTTTTTCCAACGACCTCTGTAGTTGGCGTTCCTGTAAGGGGCTGTCAGGATTTCAGATACATCGGAAGATCGCTTTAAGTCTACAAACTGAGGTGATCGGATAGCGCTCGACGGCGGTTTCGGAGCAGCAGCTTATGACTTTTCCGAAAAGGGGCTGTTGGGCCCTAGGCTGGGGGCATCCTTTTCAAACCATCCAAAGCATGCCCTCAGATGTGCCTCCAACGTAGCAATCCACTGGAAGTGAACGGAGCTCCATGGTGTGTGGAAGGGCGGAAATGATCAGATGAAGAGTCTGCCCGACGACGCCTAGAGACTGTCCGGATCCCCAAAAAACATTTTGACTAGGCTCTAGGACGGTAGTTACAGCCTGAAAAAAACTAATTATGCCCCCAGTTATGCCCCCAATTGCGCGTAGTGTTCGAGCGATCGCGAATGGCGATTTCTGACGCAGGCTTGGGTGGCTGTGGCTGGTATTCAGTGCGCCTCCGTATACTGGATTAGCAACCCGTATCTGGCGAACCCTTGCTCGTCCGGAAGAGGATATGGGTAATGAGTCGATATCCTTAAGTGGTGTTGTCGGGTCTTTCTCTATGCACCTATCCTGAAATTGACTCCAGAGACGCTCGTGCTCTGCGTGATGTTGCCAGGCCTCTGGATGCTAGGGGCATTGATCCGCGTGTCCATTGGCAGTTGCAGCGTAATGCGAGGCGCCTAGGCACGGAAAACGCCTATGAAGCGGTTGTTCAGCATTGAAAGCGGTGGGCAAAATTGAACATCGTGTTTCTTGTCGTGGATCTCGATAGTCCGGTCGGGGCCAGAGCATCGTGCTTCAATTGGCCGCCGAATCGGCTGGTAGCGGGGGAGGGGCTCAGGTTGCGATGTAGAGGGAGCGCCTACCTTTGCTGTTCATGGCCGGTTAAACTATTGGGCCCGGTCGCTGATCAGTCGTTCGGCAAGTGCAACTGCACTTCCATGGCGTCGTGAAGGAGTCGGACAACCTCGATCAGATCGTCGTTAACCATGCGATAGAAGACGATGTGGCGTGGGCTTTTGACCGCCCCGCTGGGATGCTTGGCCTGCTGGCGTGAATAGGTGAGATGGTAGCTGCGAAGGCCCGGTGCAAGCTCATCGCGGTCGTGGCTGCCAATGCAATAAGGCTTGCTGGCAAGCGCTTGCAGCGCCGTTAGGATCAGCGTCTGGTAGCGTTGGCGTGCTTGATCGCCGAATTGCGTCTGGGAGAGCCTGAGTATGTCGACAATGTCGGCGCGCGCCGCGTTGGAAATCCGATACTGCGGCATGCTTAATGTTTCTCTCTCGCGGGGAGGGTCGCCTCCAGGCTTAAGCCCTCGAGGTAGTGCTCCAGATTCCCTTCGTTCACCTGAGTAAAGCGCCCGTGCTCAAGATCCATGATGCCGATCGAGGTCGCCTGACGCAGTGCCTCAATTTTGGCGGTGTCTTCGGCGACGCGCTGCTCCAGTAAACGCAAACCCTCTCGCATCACTTCGCTGGCATTCTGATAACGGCCGGACTGCACCAGGTCATGTATAACCTGTTCCTGATGAGGGGTGAGCACAACGTTTCTCGTTGCCATATTGAGCTCCAGCTTTCGTTAAACATTTTCTTTCGGTCATTGGCATATTATGCCATTTTGCTTGCGAACACATTGTTTGGGATTTTAATCGGACGGACCTATTTCATACGGGTCATTTTTGCGACTAACCGCGTGCTGACCCGACGGCACGCACTTAAAGTCGAAAAAAAGGCCGCTCCAGGGATGTCGTCGGCAGCTTGATTAGTGTGGATCTTGGGACTTTAGTTTGGCCAGACCTTGCTTCATGTGTCCGGCGTTCTCGCCGATCGTTTGTAGCGCACCGCGGATATTTTCGCCGGTGTCTGTCGCACCTGGCATTCAGCCCTTAAGGTCAGCTCCATTACGGCCGCCTCTAAGGCAAGCTGGTTCTGGTAAAGGCGCTCAAAGACATCACCTAGTGAGTATTCAGTGGGCATTGTTCCGACTCCAATGAGTGAGTCGAAAGCGTAGCTGCGGGGGGAAGTGGATGTCTTGAGCCACCCGCAAATTAAGTGAATGCAACGGTTTTGGGGTGGGGTCGGCATTCGTCAAAAGCTGCCTTGGTGACAGGCAGCAGACGGCCAATAGCAGACGCTCACGATCGCTTGCTTTCGGCCAAAAACGGTCACTCAGTATCTGAGAAACACAGTCCGGCTCAGAAGACGGTGATAGTGCAAATACCTCTCTTGGCCAACTATGATTCAGCCGAGAATGGCCCCATAGCGAAAATGGCGTTAGCATCCCGCCTCACTCGGCTTAAATAGCCTGTTTTTCAGATCAGGGTCGCATCGTGGAAAAGCTCAAACGCCTCCAAAGTGGAATAGAAGGGCTGGACGCTCTCCTTAAGGGAGGGCTGGTCGCAGGTGCTTCATACATCATCCAGGGACGCCCGGGGTCCGGTAAAACGATTCTAGCGAACCAGCTGGGATTCCATCATGCGAATAATGGAGGTCGTGTGCTGGTCGCCACGCTGCTGGCCGAGTCACATGACCGTCTTTTTCAGTTTCTTTCAACGCTGAGCTTTTTCGATTCCTCAAAAGTCGGCGCAGAAATTCAGTTTGTCAGCGCATTTGATACTTTAGAAAACGAAGGCCTGGATGAGGTGGTGAAGCTGCTTCGTCGTGAGATAAGCCGCCAAAAAGCCACAGTGATGGTGGTGGACGGCTTGCTCAATGCGCGCTCAAAGGCCGATTCGCACATCGATACCAAGAAATTCATTTCAGAATTACAAGGGCACGCCGCTTTTGCGGGTTGCACCGTGCTATTTCTCACCAGCTCACGCCTGGACGACGGTAGCCCTGAACACACCATGGTTGACGGCGTAATTGAAATGGGCGAAGAGCTGTTTGGCTCCCGCTCGGTCCGTCGTATTCAATTGCGCAAAACTCGGGGCAGTGGCGCACTGACAGGCCTACATGAGTGTGAGATTACCGACAACGGATTGGTGGTTTACCCTCGTTTGGAAAGCCTTTACAGCCATCCGTCCGCTCCAGACAGCGCTGACATGACGCGTATCGGCAGTGGTGTTGGCTCGCTGGACGCGATATTGGGTGGAGGCCTTTATAGTTCCAGCGTGTCTTTGGTGATAGGCCCATCCGGAATTGGTAAAACGACTCTGGGTCTGAAATTTTTGGCCGAGTCGACGAAGGAAGCTCCAGGGTTGCATTTTGGCTTCTACGAAAGCCCACAACGGCTGCGACTCAAGGGCCAATCTCTAGGAATCGACATCAAAGGTATGGAGGACAGCGGTGCCCTAAGCATCGCCTGGCAACCCACTACTGAAGGTCTATTGGATGGTCTGGGCGCACGATTACTGAGTATCGTTGAAGAAAAGGGTATCAAACGCCTGTTTCTCGATAGCCTTAGCGGTATGACAAGGATTTCTACGAATCCAGCGAGGATTACCGACTTTTTCAGTGCGCTGATGAACGAACTGCGATCCCGGGGGGTCACGGTATTTGCATCTTGGGAAATGCGCGATCTATTTGGCTCCGAGGTCAGCGCGCCAAACTCCGACCTATCAAGCATCGTCGACAACCTCATGCTAATGCGGTTCTCAGAGAATCACTCTGAACTAAGCAGGACGCTTTCGATTCTTAAAGTACGTGATAGCGCTTACGACCCCTCGCGCTTTGAGGTCGTCATCCATGCCCAAGATCTTTTACTGAAAAAGGCTTCAAGACATGAACCATCAGTCCCCACTGAGTCATCTCCTGGTTCAAATTCTTAAGCTTTTGAGTGGGTTAAACTAAAATGACCACCATCCTGGTCGTCGACGACGAGTATTTGATCGCTGACATTCTCAGCTTCGCGCTGGAGGATGAAGGATTCATGGTGGTAACGGCCAGCAATGGTCGAAAAGGACTGGATGTGCTGGAAAGAGAAAGACCAGCCTTGATTATCACCGACTTTATGATGCCAGTCATGGACGGCTTAGAATTCGCCACAGCCGTCCGCGCACTTCCTTCCACCAATCATTTGCCGATTATTTTGATGAGCGGAGCCCAGGCACATATCGGTATGCAACGATCAGATTTATTTGATGTTGTATTGCCAAAACCATTCGATATCGATGTGATCATCACCGAGGTTAGAAAACTTCTAGCCTCCGAATAGCGGGCGTGTCCGTGGCTGCGGCGTTTGTAACCTCTGCATCATGTCTCGTCACTGCTCTTTCTTTTTGAAGCAACGATAGCGATCAGCCGAGTGCGCAAACTTGCGGTCACTTGCTCTCCTACTGACCTTGTTCTAGATGCACGTAGGCAGCCTTTTCGGCAGCGGCGATCGCTTCTTCCATCGCTTTATGCATGTCTTCGTTGATCAGGTCGGCAGCTCGCAGGCCCCACGCAAACCCTCGCGCCCGCTCAGCGCGGTGGGGAATCTTCGGAAGGGTGAGGTCTTGGCCAATACGGGCCAGTTCGCTGTTCCACGCAGCTCTCAAGAAATCTGTAGGCAGCGTAATACCGCTGGAGGAATCGTCGCGACGACCTGAGCCATACTGAGGACCGCGGGGGTTTGCGGTATTGGGAGGCATGGAACGACCTTTTGCGAACGTATGTAAGGGACTTTGAAACCAGAATAGGGAGTGTCGGTATGCCAGTCTAGGGGGCTGGACGCCACCAGGATAAAAAAGCCCCCCGCACCTGGTGAAGGTGCGGGGGCCTTTTTAACTTATGGGCGATGTCAGATGTTCATAAGCAGTTCACGGGCCCGATTTTACTGAATCAGTGATCTCGAAATTAGCGCGACTGTTCATCGATGAATGTTCACGGACCTAGTTTTCCCCGCCATCCTTAGCCCCGTCGCCCGGCCTGTGACGGTCCCAGTCCAGAGGCTAAGCCCTTAATGCTGGAGTTCGGAAGGTGAGTTTGCCGGATGCTTACGAAAAGCGTGTGGCACAGATAGGAGAAAAAATCTGAGAAAATGGATGGTAAGGAGATCCCGCTTTTTCTTTGTCCCTCAAATATAACAACTCCGTTTTATTTTTTGTTTTATAGGGTTAACATTCGGAAATCATACAGAATTGTGATGTGCATCACGGAAAGTGGCTGATTTCTTTGGTTTCCGTTAGGTTTGTTTTTCAAGTGGCGTCTGTTGAACCCGTCGCAGCGACGACTTAAATGAAGCCGGTCAGCCTGTCATTTTTAGGGCTTTTTCGTGACCCTATCCGGGAGCTCGCAAGGGCAGAAAATAGGCTTGCTGAAAACCCTGGGGCAGATAAGCTGGTGTTGGACGTTCGCAAATCATCGCAGCGGGAGATGCTCCCGCTGCGTCACGGACGTCAAGGACGGGGAATTGCGGGAGGAAGTGCTGCTATGTATTGCAGGGCTTCCAAATTCATGCTCAGACCGAGTATGAAACAGGATCGCCATCCGTTGAGGGAGCGGTCGGATGCCTCCTCAACCCTCTGCCAGCGCTGCAGGACCCTGATCACAGCATTGATGTCGGTCGGGTCATCAAAATAAGCGTAAGGGTCGAGAAGTATTGAACCCCATAGGTCGCGGATTTCTCTGTGAAAACCTGCTGGCACGATAATGTTGTCGATGTGCCACTTTGCAGTTACCAGCTCAGCGCCCGTGACATCATAAGGGATAGCATTGACCTCTGGTGCCTTCCAAGGAGGTGAGATCACGATGAGCATGATTCTGCGCTCTGCAAAGGCATCGAAATAAGGGTGAATAGGGCGTTCGCCGTCAAGCGCACCTTTGGTGAGGTTGCCTCTCTTCGTGTTGCAGTTGAAGCAAGCAGGCACCAGATTCTTTGAGTAGAAAGAAAACTCCGCATAAAAGCTTTTTGGCAGGTAATGATCGAGGGTGCCAACACCTCGCCCTCCGCACACCGGACAGGCGCCCGCCAGCGAATATCTTAATTGCTCTATAAAACCCAACGCCAAGGGTGGGCTTGTGTAGAGATGTTGCAAATGGGCTTTCTTATCCTCAAATTGCTGATCAACATCAACCAGCCACGGATTACCACAGCCTCGATCGTATTCCGCAAACCGCTCTCTCATAGCTGGCATGTGCGCCACGATGGCTTGCGCATTATCGGATTTTGAAGCTTCAAGAAGCTGCAAGTTTTCAATGTCATCTACGACGGGTAGCGGGATCTTACGCATTTTCGCTATCCATTTTTTTATGAAGCAGCATCAACGCTTCAGTACTTAGCTCACCCGAATACTTTTGCAAGGCCTCGGTAAATGTGCTGCTCTGATTTTTGGCATGAACGACGAGCTCCTCATAAAGGTGCATGGGAAGATCGTCGCCAAACACTTCATTAGAAATGGACGCAACGTTTGCCCCCAGGGTTTGGAGGCGAGGGTGGCTCACCTTTATTAACCCCTCTGACTCCCACATGACATGCACCTGAGCGCTTTGGACTTCGCGAACTACGAATGGTGAATGGGTCGCTATAATTGCTATGGACTGTGTTGCTTCTAGGATTTTATTGAGCGTTCGCATGAACCTTGAAATAAGGTTCGGATGCAAGAAGTTTTCAGGCTCATCAATGATAAACGCGGAAGAAGGGCCAGCGTTTGCAAGCGCTATCAGGCAAAAATTAATGAATGACTGCTGTCCCAAACTCAGGGGTCGTTCGCTGCCTCGCTCGTCGACAAACTTAATTGGACGGGAGTGATCAATCTGTGCGATCTGTTTCAGCTGGCTGAATTCTCCACCCCTCATCCAATCTTCAAAATTGGCGTGACCGTCTCGTTTGTTAGAGTTGGGCTCGTTATTGTTCGGGTGGTCGATCGGAATGTATAGCTGAAGATTTGGGAATTCAGCGGCGAGGACTTCTCGAAAAATGTCCAATGATTTATACATGGGGCCAAGACTGCGGGCGACATCGACCAGCAGTTGTGTCATAGGCACTGAGTCATATTTTTTGGGCGTAGCGGGGTTAAACGTGAATATCCGGGCTCTACCCATGCCTGCTTCTGAAGCAGGTGTAAACTGGCGGCGTGATGAGGTGTGAATGAAGGCCAGAACCTGATTAAGATCTGGGCGATTGGTGATCTCTACGCTCTTATTTTTTGTATCCGCCAAGCCGCGCGCCAGCTTTGCAAGCGATGCAGTTTTACCTGATCCGTTTTGGCCGATTATGACTGAAATTCGTCCTCTGAAGAAGTTTGACTTGTCGAATAGAAAGTTGAACGTAACGTTCGGCCCTTTTCCTATTAAAGCGGCGCTGAAGGTCTGGCGGGCATCCGCTACTTTGATGCTCAATCCTTGGATAATTCTCTTTGCCCGACGGAAGGCGAAATAAGCTTCGCTTGATCTGATAAAGCCCAAAGAAAATTCGGAAGAAGAGGTGAAACCGCGCCAGGATACATGGAACCCAGTCGCCACAGCGATGTCTTGAGCGGCTGTTAATAGCTCTCGTGCCCGCTTGGCTCCGAAGATGTTGTGCAGAAGATTGTAAGATTTGCTGTCGGAAAGTAAAGTTCTGAACGGTACTTTGAGCGAGCGGGCATCAATAGGCTCATGACTTTGTAATACGCTGTTGAAAAACTCATTCAGGTTGTTGTTTCCTTGGATGGCGCAGTGCCCATTGAAACTCTCGTATGCGCCGTCATATGTCCTGAAGTAGATTGCGCACCCCATTCCAAACTTTGTGTCTTTTCGATTGCTCAGCTTAGGTGTGATGACGATATCGTGTGAGTTTTTGTTAAAGTTGGGATAAGGGTCATGGTAGAAACAAACTGTGACGGGTTCCGTCGGAGATGCCTTTTTTGTCTTCATTGAATTGGGTATCATTCGGGCAATAGAGTGTTTTGGAGACGCCGCTATCTATTAGCAGGGCTTAGTTATGCTGTGGCGAAATGATATCACGAAAATTGATGCCTCTACTGCACAGATAGCTCAGGCCAATCGTTACTGATCGATCACCGGCTCAGCGTGAGGAGGTGGATGTAATGGAGTTGAACCATTCCAAAGTCGATGCCGGATGCGGCTAATTGGTTAATCTAATCCGGGAGGCTCTTGCGGGTTAGATAGCGAGACAAAGCGGCCTGTGGCTCGGCACCAGGCGATCGTTGTGCCTGACTAGCTCTCGCCACTTTGGTGAATCCACGTTGCGTATGCCGATATCAACGTTTCGGGCAGGCTGGGTAGATTCCGCTCGGCCTGTGCGATCTCCGGAGCACTTTTGATGCATTCAGCTAGCCAGGTGATTAGCCGAAGGCGTGAGGTAGGGCATCGCATTACTTGACTTTCCAGAGCGTCGGCCAAACTACCCGAGCAAAAGAAGATCAACGTCTGCTTGGCTTGATCAAACACGCTTGGCTAGAAAGCGGAGGTGTATACGGCTACCGCAAAATTCACGATGACCTACGTGAACTGGGAAAGGCATGCGGGCGAAATCGAGTCGGGCGCTTGATGCAGGCGGAGGGGCAGCTTCGATATGGCTGTAGCCCTGGTCGAGCACCAGACTTGCAGCTTCGCGCTTGAACTCGGGCGTAAAGGAACGACGTTGCTTGGTCATCGGACACCTCTCTATGGCGAGCATTCTCGCCTAAATGGGTGTCCGGTTTCATTAGACCACTACAATGAGCCCACACCTGATTTTCTAGGCCCGTAGCTAAGAGAAGCTAGATAACTGTTTTGCAGAGCCATCCTCTCTCTCCCGATTTTCTTAATTTTAATCAGCTTCTGCTCCTTCCACTCAACAACCTTGGTTCAGCTATTTCCCGCTTTATTCCGAGCAAAAATATCAGCAACGCAGCCAGCAGAAGTACGCTAGTGATCCAGTGCAGTTGTGAAACATCAATTCCACGCGCGATAGCGGCACCGCCGATGGCTGCTCCAGTCGCAAAGCCGATGTAAATGACGGAATGATTCAGTGCAATTAGAAGGGCGCTATTTTGCGGCGCCAGGTTGATCAAGCGTGCCTGTTGAGGAGCGAAGGTCGCCCAACCGGTGATCGACCATATGGCTAATGCACATGCGGTAGTTAACGTAGAAGTCGCACTTATCTGCATCATGGCTTGATTGATGGCTGCGATAGCCAAGCAAAATGCGAGAGGTGTTGTTACGCCAAAACGGTCGAGAAGACGACCGCCCAACTGGCTACCGATCAGCCCTCCGACACCGTATACGAAGAACAAAAAAATCACTGTCTGAGGATCATGACGCTCTGCAAGCATGGCGCCCAAATACGTGTAGCTAGTCAGGTTTGCGGTGTTCCAAAGCAAGCTGGGCAGCAAGGCCAGCAGAACCGTTGGCCGTATAAGGGGCGCAAATCGTGCTGCGTAAGTCAGCCGACTCGTATTCAGGTGTGATTGGTTTGCAAACGTACGACATGAAAGTGCAAATACAGCCCCCCCGAGAGGGTCGCCACGAGCCAGAATGTAGCTCTCCAGCCAATCGCGTGGCCAATGGCCGCGCCGATTGGAACGCCAAAAACCGCGGCCGCAGTCAATCCCAATGCAACGGCGGACAGGGCCGCACCCTTGCGATTGGCTGGCGCAAGAGCGGTGGCCAGGGCATAGGCGGTTGAGGTGTACAGCGCTGCTGCGATGCCTGCAATGGCACGGGCGACCATCAGCAGTTCATAGGATTGAGCCAGGGCACAAAGGAAATTGCCGACAGCGAACATGGCCAGTGCTGAGATACACACACGCCGTTGGTTCAGTGTTGCAGTCATTGGCACTATCAATGGCGCGGCCAAGGCGTAAGTGAGGGCGTATGCGGTGACTGTAAGGCCCGCTGACTCGAGGCTGGTGCTCAGGTCTTGTGCCATGAGTGACAATACGCCGGAGACTACAAAGACGTCTGTTCCTATGGCGAAGGTGCCCAATGCAAGCAGCCAGATGACAGGGTTCAGTGCTGTGGTGGGTGCTTTACTCATCAATCATTCATCACTCTTTGCGCGTTCAACCCTCATGCAAATGTTTCGTCGAGCCAATCAAAAATAGTCTGATGAACGCGACTCATCGCCCCCATATGGCAATGCTCCCCGGCACCTTCGGAGGTCAGCAGTAGAGCCAGATGTTTTGGGCAGGTTAATACCGCATACACCTGCTCGGGTTGCCCTTTTAAAAACTGATCGTTTTCGGCGTCCAATACCAAGGTGGCAGCCTTGATCAAGTGAGCGCAGTCTTTCAGCGTGTACTGTCTGGTCATGCGGATAAACTCGGCGCCGGAGGTAACGCCAAACGTCCATTTGCCGTTATCAAGTGCCCATCGCTTGCCCGTGTTCAGGCGTCTGGCCAGGTTCAGCAACGGTTCCGCGAGGCTGTCCTGCTTGTTCGAGATCCATGTGGTCAGGAAAGAAGGGAGTGCGTTTCTAAACGCAAAATTAAAATCATAAAGCCCGTCATCCAGGATGATTGCAGCGACGCGATGCTCATACGCTGCAGCACGCGCGACCAGGTAGCCGCCAAGGCTGTATCCGAACAATGCGATCTTGTCGGCGAGCACTTCCGCACGCGTCAATGCAAAATCGATGACAGTCGTAATCACCGCCTCCCAGTCGTGCCGAAAGGGAATTCGCTGATCGCGAATAACCGATCCCTGGCCTGGGCCGTCAAACGCCAACACGTTATACCCACGTAACAGCGCCGCTGCGGCGATTGCGTAATAGGACTCTTCCTGAGTGGAGTCAAAGCCGTTGTTATAGATGATTGTGGGTTTGGGACTGCCCGAATGATCAGCCAGGAAAAGGTACCCCGGAAGGGTCGTTCCCTCATAAGGGATGGATACTATTTCGAAGGGGGTATCCAGAAGCTGTGCTGCCGAAATGAATGCCTCACGCGAGGCGTTACTGATTCGCGCAACGTCTTTATCCGTTTCAGGGTTGGCGCGTTTGAAAAACTCGGCCGTCCTGTAGTAATTAGCCGCTCTGAAAAAAGCTTCACGGGCGCTGACTCGGTGGCCACGCGCCAGAGAATGCTCTGCCAATCTCGCAACACGGTCCGCGGTGGCTTCCCACTCCCGTAGCCATGCTTCTTCGTTTCCTTCTGGAATGGCTTTAGCTGTCATAAGTACTTCGCCCAAATCAGCACCGCTGTAGCCAGCAAAACCGGCGGTTCTGAGGGTTTCGAAAGAAAAAGACTCATTTTTGAAAAGGAATTTCATTGCAGACACCCCGGCGCAGAAAATGGAATCGTATTCTCAGTGATGGAGCAAATGCAACGTTAATGTTCGATCGATAAATAAAGCGGATGAGTATTTGATTGAATCATAGACGCACATTCGGGAGTGCCGGCTCGATTACAGGGTTTCGATCATTTTGGCTTTACTAAAGGCATCCCGAGTGGAATGGCGCGCTTTGCCACGTCATCTGATCAAAGCAATTCGCTTAGAAATTCGATGAACGCATTGACTCTTCTAGAGCCTCGATAATTGGGCAGATAGAGCGCTGAGATGGCCGAGCTCGCGCTATTGGGGTTGACCACAAAAGATTCAAACAAGGACGTCAGCCTTCCGCTTTCGATATCTTCGCTGACGAGCCAGTCAGGCAACAGTGCCACGCCACCGCCTGCCAGTGCGACTTCGCGCAAGACTTCGGCATTGTTACTTTTGAACCGGCCATCAACCGATATGCGGACCTCCCCACTGTCTTCCTGAAAGGTCCAGACCTGCTGCTGAGGGCCATAGCTGAAGCGCATACAGTCATGTTGCAACAGGTCGGTTGGCTGCTTTGGAAAGCCGCGTACGTCCAGGTATTCGGGGCTGGCGACTACTTTTCGGCGAAACGTACCTATGGCGCGGCTGACCACTCCGTCCATGGTTGCTGCTGTTCCCAGTCTGATAGAAAGATCGATACGCTCACCGAGCAAATCGACGATGTCATCCGACAAGGTCATATCTAATTCAAGGTCTGGATAGCGCTGTAGAAATGCACCGATATGAGGGCTGATCAATCGTCGTCCAAACGCGACAGGCACTGAAATACGTAATTGCCCGGTAGGTGCATCACCCCGATCCGTGACCGACGCATCAGCGTCAGCCATGGCACTCAGAATTTCCCGAGCCTTCAAATAATATGCGGAGCCCGCGTCAGACAAGGTGACTTGACGGGTTGAGCGATTGAGCAATACAGCGCCTAGTTCGGCTTCCAGCCCATCGATCATTCGCGTTACCGAAGAGGTTGCCAGGCCCAATTGTCTGGCCGCAGATGAAAAGCCCTTGGAGTCGACGGTCTGCACGAACATCTTCAGGGCCAGCAGCTTGTCCATAACACTCCTTAAACGGTATCAGCGCGTCTGTTGGTGCAGTTGATAGGAGGCATTTAATCGATCAGAAATTCTTCTCTGACCGCGCATGTCGAGATCCGCAGGGTGCTTTGCGCATTGCGCAAGATTGTGTTGCAGATCGCACCGATTCTCCTGTTGAGACAGCGCCGCTACCTTGCACGCCTGAAACCTATTCATGCGCGGCGTAGCCCGCTTATCTACAGGAACGCCTATGAAACTTTTCGACCCCATTACAATTGGCACTCACACTCTCAAGCATCGTATCGCGATGGCTCCTCTGACGCGCTCGCGTGCCGGTCAACCAGGTAACGTGCCGACGCAGTTGAATGTCGAGTATTACCGTCAACGTGCAAGCGCCGCGCTAATCATCACAGAGGCTTCTCAAATTTCACAGCAGGGTCAAGGTTACGCCTGGACTCCAGGTATCTACACGCCCGAGCAAGTTGCTGGATGGAAGGCCGTCAGCGATGCCGTTCATGCCGAAGGCGGTACGATATTCTTGCAGCTTTGGCACGTGGGTCGTATCTCCCATCCCAGTTTTCAACCCAACGGTGGATTGCCGGTCGGGCCGAGTGCTTTGAGTGTAGAGGGCGGCAAGACATTCATTATTGATGAAGAAGGCAATGGCGTCTGGGGTGACGTTCCAGTACCACAGGCCCTGACAATCGAGGGTATCCAGTCAATTATTCAGGACTACCGTGTTGCCGCGCGTAATGCTGTACTGGCGGGTATGGATGGCGTAGAAATCCATTCTGGCAATGGGTATCTGCTAGACCAGTTCATCGATTCCAACAGCAATAAGCGTGATGATATTTACGGAGGGAGTATTGAGAATCGTGCTCGACTTTTGCTCGAAGTCACTCAGGCAGTGATTGAGGAAGTGGGGACTCACCGTGTCGCGGTACGCCTGACGCCCATGGGGCGTTTCATGGGCATGGGAGATGCGACACCAGAAGCGACATTCGGTTATGTGGTGACGCAGCTCAACACGATGAATCTGGCCTATCTGCACCTGGTCGAACCGGTCATTGTGGGCATCGAGCGAGATGAAAACTTCGATCCGCGCTGGGACACGATCATCAAGCAGCTTCGTGAGAGTTACAGCGGTGTGCTGATGCTCGCCGGTGGGTACGATCAAAAGACTGCCGAGGCTGCACTCGAAAGTGGGCGAGGGGACATCATTGCATTCGGGCGTAACTTCCTCGCCAACCCCGATCTCCCAGCGCGTTTCAAGGCAAACCAGCAGTTGAATCCGGCTGATGGCGCCACGTTCTTTGGTGGCGATGCGACGGGTTACACCGATTACCCCGCTCTGGCAGATCATGCCTGAACTGGCGCGTGAACGTTGAACCCCATCGGTAGAGAGCCTGGCCATTCATAGCCAGTGCATTCTTTTGTTTTGTATGATGCCTCAATCAGCTCGAGCGAGGCGTTATGCAAGACTCAAAAAAGGTCAACAACAAGGCCTCCGGCAAGGTGGCGCAGACAGCCGCTGTGGTCAAATCGACCGCACGGCGTTTGTCGCCCGAAGTCAGAGAACAGCAAATCGTGCAGAAGGCGATAGAGCATTTTGCGACGTGCGGATTTTCGGGCAGTACGCGCGAACTGGCGCGCCAACTTGACGTCACCCAACCGCTGCTCTACCGATACTTCCCCAGCAAAGAAGCACTGATTGACCGCGTATACGATGAGGTCTATCAGTGGGATGACGCTTGGGAGTCCATCATAAAAGACCGCTCGGAAGGTCTTCAGTCTCGCTTGGTGCGTTTCTATACCGCTTATGCCCAGGTGATCCTGCGACGAGAATGGATTCGTATCTTCGTGTTTGCCGGTTTGACTCGCGAAGGTATCAATGATCGCTATCTGGCCAAATTGCGCGAGCGGGTCTTCATTCCCGTTATCGCGGAAATTCGCCACGCGCATGGTCTGGCGCCGTCAGCGAGTGCGACGATCAGTGAAAGCGAACTCGAACTGATCTGGAGTTTGCACGCCAGTATTTTTTACGTGGGCGTTCGAAAGTGGATCTACGATCTTCCCGTGACTGAGGACATAGACGTGCTGATCAAGCAAATGGTCGACGCGTTCCTCAACGGCAGCCCTCACACCCTGCAACAACTGGATAGCGACGCGCTCGACATCCACTCTTGAGTTGAACAGCGATGCCGCCCCTGTGCGGCGTTGAACACTGCTTTTAGACGTCTGCATTACTGGCTGTCATTACTTTCCTTGGCGATTTGCGCAAAGGGTGATGGATGGCGCGCCCCCCGCTTTCGCGCTAAGAAAACTCCCTGATACCCGCCTGATAAGCCTTCCGAATCGGCGGCACGCAGCATTGCGCGCACAAAAATATGCCCCCCAACCTATTTACTTCAAATTCGTGAAGCTCTATTGTTTATCGGGTGATAAATAAACACAAAACGTTGGAGGCATCATGCAAGTCTTGAAGCTCGCTCACTATTCAATACGCTCGTTCGATCTGGAAAAATCGAGCCGATTTTATGAAAAAGTGCTTGGGTTTACTCCCGGCTACCGGCCGCCGTTCGATTTTCCCGGCGTCTGGCTGTACATGGGCGGCGACGAGAAGGATTACGGCACGGTTCACATTATCGGGATTGATCCGAATAACCCCGAAGGCCTCAAGCAATACCTGGGTGATAAAGAAATCCTGCAGACCGGCACCGGTACCGTCGACCATATTGCGTTTCTGGTCACCGGCCTGGTCGATTTCTGGAGCGTTTTCAAAGCCGAAGGGGTTGCTTGGCGTGACCGCACCGTTCCCAGTCTTGGCCTTCATCAGGTGTTTATCGAAGACCCTTCAGGCGTGACCATCGAGCTCAATTTTCCGGCATCGGAAATTCAAGCGGTCGGTTCTTATGCAGACCATGTGGCGGCCATGGGAGGAGAGCGGTCATGACTCATTCTTCGAACAAGCGCCGGGCTATTGTTGTGGGTGGTTCTCTGGGAGGGCTGTTTGCAGCGAATATGCTATTGCGCAAAGGTTGGGATGTAGAGGTCTTCGAGCGCGTGCCGGATGAGCTTGCCGGACGTGGCGCCGGCATCGTGACGCACCCTGAGTTGTACGAGGCGATGGCAGTGGCGGGTATTCCTCTCGACACTTCCATCGGTATCGATGTGCATTCACGCGTTACCCTGGCGCAGGGCGGTAGCGTCGTACTTGAGACGGCACACCCGCAGACTTTGACCGCGTGGGGGAAGATGTACCAGGTGCTTCGCGCGGCTTTTCCAGATCCTCAGTACCGCTGCGGTGGCAATGTCATCTCGGTCGAAAGTACTCCGACGCACGCCAGTGTCACGTTGGCCAACGGGACAACCCACCAGGCCGATCTCATTATCGCCGCGGATGGATTTCGCTCGACCATTCGCCAGCATTTTTTACCAGACGTGCACCTGCAATATGCCGGGTATGTTGCCTGGCGCGGACTGGTTGATGAAAGTGCGCTCTGCGACGCCACTCACACGGCGCTTTTCGACAAGTTTGCATTTTGTTTGCCGCCTCAAGAGCAAATTCTGGGCTACCCCGTAGCCGGGCATTCCAATAGTACGGCTGCAGGCCAGCGTCGCTACAACTTTGTGTGGTATCGCGCGTGCGACGACGATGCCTTGCGCGACTTATTGAGGGATGAAAGCGGTAAACAATTTGAAGGCGGAATTCCTCCCGGGCTGATACGCGGTGACGTGCTTGATGCTATGTACAAGGCAGCCGATACCTTGCTGGCTCCCCAGTTTGCCGAAGTCGTAAGAAAGGCGTCTCAACCGCTGTTTCAGCCGATTTACGATCTTGAAGTTCCGAAGATGAACTTCGGCCGTATTGCTTTAATCGGTGACGCCGCGTTTGTAGTGCGTCCTCACTGCGGCATGGGTGTTACCAAGGCTGCCGGCGATGCTTTGGCCATTGTGGAAGCACTGGAGCGTCATGCATCTGTTGAGCTCGCATTGGCAGACTTCAGCGAACAGCGCTGCCAATTCGGGACGTCGATTGTTCAGCATGCGCGGCACTTGGGGGCCTATATGCAAGCGCAACTGAAAAATGAAGAAGAGCGCGAAATGGCTGAGTTGCATAGGACTCCGGAAGCCGTCATGCGTGAAACTGCCGTGCCTGTGAGCTTTTAATTCGGTCGTAAGCCCTTCTGCAGGAGATTCCTATGCAAGCTCTATATCCGCAAGACGGTGACCCGGCCGTGTCTGCCAATCAGTTGGAAAACGCCATCAGGAGTCCGATACTCGACAGCCCCGACTTTCGTGGGCTGGTCAAACAGCGTCGCAGATTTTCGTGGAGCATGAGCCTTCTCATGTTGACGGTCTATTTTGGATTCATCCTTTCCCTGGCCTTTATGCCCGAACGTTTGGGCACTCCGATTATTGAAGGGCAGCCCATTACCTGGGGCATCCCTGTCGGCTTTGGAATGTTTGCCTTCACCACGCTGCTGGTGGCCATCTATGTATGGCGCACTACGACCTGTTATGACCCGAAAATAAAAAAAATCATCAGGATCTTTCACACATGAAGCGTCTACTCATTGGAGCCACAGCCGTTGTTACTTCAGTGGTGGCACAGGCAGCCGAGCCCTCCATCGCCGCACAACAACATAGTTATTTAGCCATTGGTATGTTTTTAGCGTTCGTTATATTCACGCTATTTATTACGCGATGGGCTGCACGCAAAAACAACAGCGTCGCAGATCACTATGCTGCCGGTGGAAAAATCACCGGGTTCCAGAATGGTTGGGCCATCGCCGGGGACTATATGTCCGCCGCCTCGCTGCTTGGTATATCAGCACTGGTGTTTACCAACGGCTTTGATGGGTTGGTTTATTCAATTGGGTTTCTTGCAAGCTGGCCAATCATCCTGTTTTTGATTGCAGAGCCCTTGCGCAATTTGGGCCGTTATACGCTCGCGGATGTGCTGAGTTATCGGTTGAAGCAACGGCCTATACGCGCTTTTTCGGCATCCAGCTCGATCGTCATTGTTCTTCTGTACCTGGTGTCTCAGTTGGTAGGCGCCGGGAAGCTGGTGGAGCTGTTGTTCGGCTTTGATTACACGGCAGCCGTGCTGCTTGTAGGCACGCTCATGGTGATCTACGTTTTTTTTGGCGGGATGTTGGCCACTACCTGGATTCAGATTATCAAAGCAGTATTGCTGCTGACCGGCAGCGTTTTCATGGCGGTCATGGTCTTGGCCGAATTCGGCTTTAGTTTGAATCAGCTGTTTACTCAAGCAATCCGTGTCCATCCCTCTCATGTGGCAATCATGAGCCCCGGTGGGTTGATAAGTGATCCTGTGTCCGCGATCTCACTGGGCTTGGCACTTGTGTTTGGTACGGCAGGCCTTCCGCATATCCTTATGCGTTTCTTTACCGTAGGCAACGTGAAGGCAGCACGCCAAAGCATTCTTTATGCGACGGGTTTAGTCGGCATCGGCTATGCGCTAATTGTGATCATTGGTTTTGGCACCATCGCATTGGTTGCAGGCAACCCCGACTATCACGATCAGTCAGGCGGAATATTGGGCGGCGTGAATATGGTTGCGATTCATCTGGCACACCATGTCGGCGGCGAGGTGTTTCTTGGCTTCATGTGCGCGGTATCGTTTTCGACGATATTAGCGGTCGTGGCGGGGCTGACCCTTGCCGGCTCATCTGCTGTTTCACATGATCTCTATGCACATGCCTTGCGTCGCGGCGCGGCGAATGATCGTGAAGAGATGCTGGTGTCACGTGTGACCACTATTGTGCTGGGCGTTTTGTCGATTCTTCTGGCCATCGCGTTTGAAAAACAGAACATCGCTTTTATCGTGAGCTTAACGTTCTCCATCGCTGCCAGCTCCAATTTTCCAGTGCTGCTGCTGTCCATTTACTGGAAAGGCCTGACAACACGCGGCGCAGTGGTGGGCGGTTCCTTGGGACTGGTATCTGCAATCACCTTGTGCATTCTCAGCCCTACCGTTTGGGTCAAGATACTGCACCATCCGCAAGCCTGGTTCCCATACGAGTACCCGGCTCTATTTTCCATGTCGATAGCATTCATCGGTATCTTCCTGTTTTCCATCACAGACCGCTCTGCGGGCGCAGCGGGGGAGCGCGACCGATACGCAAACCAATTGGTAGATTCTGAACTGGGGACACCTGCAACGTGGAGCGCGCAGTTGAAGGTTGAGTGAGCATTATGAGAATCCTGCTCGTACGCCTTGCTCCAGGACTCAAGGTCAAGCCGGTTATTGCGCCATCAATCGTCGAAAATGCAGAGGGTATCGGCCGGTAACGCGCTTGAAGGCGCTGCTGAAGGCGCTCTCGGATGTATATCCGAAAGACCGTCCAATGTCCCCGATGGAGGCACGCGTCTCGCGCAGTACACGCTCTGCGAGTCGCATGCGCCAATGGGTCAGGTAGGTCATTGGGGCGACACCGGCGACCGTTCTGAAGTGTAATGCGAACGTCGCTCGCGACATGGCGGCTGCCTTCGCCAATGCTTCGAGTTGCCAGGGATAGCCGGGATCGCCGTGCATCAATCGAAGCGCCGGCGCAATGCGCTTGTCGGTCACGGCCCTCAACCACCCCGGGTTCAGGGGGGCTTCAGTAACAAAATGAGCGCGCAGAGTCTGGATGAACATCAGGTGGGCAAGCTGTGCAGAGGCAACGCCAGAGCCCGGTGAATTGTCTTCGCGCTCCTGAATAAGGTCATCCATCAACCAGGAAAGTTTTAGCGCTTGACGCGACGTGCCCCGCACGTGAATGGTTGCCGGGATGGCGTCCAGAAACAGCCGATCGTAGTCAGAGCTAAGTTCCACACCTGCAACGATCACATAGCAGTCATCACCACTGCCAAGCTGGACCGTTGCGCCTACGCGATTCTTGATCACATCGCCGAGGTCCACTCGCGGTGCGCCAAGGTCGCTGGCGAGGGTGAGCGAGCGAGGCCTCGAAGAGAGAAACACATCACCTTCCTCCAGCAGGATGGGCGTCGCTTCGTCATCGAACGAGAGCCAGCAGCTGCCGCGAGCCACCCCCCAGAACTTGATCGTGTCCGGCGCTGGGATGGCTATCGCCCAGGCACCGCCTGCCACCAGTCCGCCGGACATGACGGATCGTGCGTTCACGAAATGTAGGAACTCTGAAAGGGGATCGCTGTGCATGCTCAGACGATGACGCAAGTAATGCAGAGGATCAAGCATTAATAATCTGGAGTTAGAGCGTTATCTTGCAGGTGTACCGGGGGAGAGCCACCGGACAGCACGCCCTTCGCGATGATTGCGGTGGGCCTACTCATTGAACGACTACTCGTCTAAAAGGGCACCCATGACACAGCGCACTTGGTTTATTACTGGCGTCAACAGCGGTTTCGGCCGCGTCATGACAGAGCAATTGCTCGCCCGCGGTGATCGGGTGGCAGGTACCACGCGCAAGATGGAAGCACTGAGCGATCTCAAGGACAAGTATGGCGATCAACTGTGGCTCGCCCACTTGGATATGACGGACACCGTCGGCATCCAACAAGTGGTGAGCAACGCTTTCGGTGCGCTTGGCAAGATCGATGTCATTGTCAGCAATGCAGGCTATGGCTTGTTTGGCGCAGCGGAAGAGCTGAGCGACGAACAGGTCAACCATCAACTGGCGACAAACCTGATTGGTCCAATCATGTTGATTCGCGCGACCTTGCCTCACTTGCGTGCGCAAGGGGGCGGCCGAATCATCGGCCTTTCGACGTTTGGCGGGCAGGCAGTGCTGCCCGGTGGCTCTCTTTATCACGCGAGCAAATGGGGGCTGGAGGGTTTTCTGGATTCTTTGTCCATCGAGCTTGCACCCTTCAAGATCGGCGTCACGATTATTGAACCCGGCAGCGCACGCACCAATTTCCGTTTCGGTGGTGCACAGCTCGGTAAGCCTCTCGCTGCTTACAAGGACACTCCGGCCGGGATGGTGCATATGATGATCAAAGATACCTCGCGCCAGCCTCTCGGAGACCCGGCGAAGATGTCGGAAATAATCCTCGACAGTGTCGATCACGAACCTGCACCGAAACGGATTGTTCTTGGCTCCGACTCTTGGGGCATCCTCTTCAAGTCGTTGACTGATCGGTTGGCGGCGGTTGCGGATCAGAAGGCTCTCGCTTCATCGACGGACATCCCGGCCAGTGCCTGATCATCATGCTTTTTGTGGGCGCTCCATCACCAGCAACGTGGAGGTAGCGCTTGCGTAGATGCGCTCGTCGGGGCCCTTCAAGGTAGCCTCGGCAAACGCCGCCCGCCGGCCGACCGAGATGACACGGCCCTCTGCGCGCAGTGGGCCTGTCTCAGTGGTAATGGGGCGCAAGTATGAAACTTTCAGTTCAAGGGTTGTGTAGGCCTGGGTGGCTGAAAGCGTTGAGTGAACGGCGCACCCGCATGCCGAGTCGAGCAGCGTTGCAGCATACCCGCCGTGGACCGTGCCGATCGGGTTGTAAGCATGCAGGCCGGGCGTGCCTGTAAAGACCGCCCACCCGTCACCTGCCTCGACAAACGTGAAGTCGAGCGAATCGCCAATCGGCGGTCGTCCCCCGGCTGAAATCAAAGCCTGGAGGGTTTCAAGTCCGGATAGGCCGGGTGCAACTTCATTGACTAGATTCACTGATATTTCTCCAGTTGGGCCGCAGCGTTCTCGCTGGCCGGACGATGCAACGTTACTGAGCGCCTGATGCGTGGCGGCTCCTGTCGTTTAAACTCAATGGGCATTCGCGGACGGCTGCTTCGGTGGCTGCACCTTGTGCATCAACGGCACCAGCAACACCGCGACAACAAAGCACGCCATGATCATCAGGAACGCGTCGGCATAGGTCAGCGTCTGCGCCTCACGCCATGTCAGCGCCCACAGTTGATGCAGTGCGAACTGGCTCGCATCCAGGCTGTTTTGCCCAAGCAACTGAGCGTTACCCGAAAGCTGATCAAGCCAGACATTCATGGATTCGTTCTGGATGTTCAGGTGCTCGGCCAGGCGAAGGAAATGCAGGTTGGTGCGGTCGTTGAGCACCGTAGCGCAAGCGGCGATGCCGATGGCGCCGCCGAGGTTACGCATCAGGTTGAATAGTCCGGAGGCGAGTTTCAGCCGGTCGGGGGCCAGTGCACCGAGGGTCAGGGTCACCACGGGTGGCACGGTTATTTGTTGGGCGAACCCGCGTATGGCTTGCGGCAACAGCAGCTCCTTGGCGCCCCAGTCGTGGGTGATGGGGGAGAAGTCCCACATCGACAGGGCGAACAGCGATAAGCCGAACATCAGGATCCAGCGTAAGTCGAAACGGCTGGCCAGCACTGCGTACACCGGGATGGCCAGCAACTGGAACACCCCCGTGGAAAACACTGCAAGGCCGATATCCAGCGAGCCATACCCACGCACTCGGCCAAGAAACAGCGGCGTGAGGTAGATGGTGGCGAAAATACCGATGCCGGTTATGAACGAAAACAGGCAGCCCAGGGCGAAGTTTCGGTCCCACAGAGCGCGCAGGTCGACAATCGGCTCCTTGATTTCTAGGCAGCGCCAGATAAACAGGCCGCCGCTGATGGCGGTGATCCAGGCAGTGGTGGCGATGGTGCTGTCACTGAACCAGTTCCATCGCGGGCCTTCTTCGAGGGTGTATTCCAGGCAGCCGAGAAACACCGCCATCAAGCCCATGCCGATGTAGTCGGCACCCTTGAGCAACGACGGGTTGGGGCGGTCGACCTTAACCAGCATCGGCACGGCAAAGGTCACAAACAGGCCGGGCAGCAGGTTGATGTAGAACAGCCAGTGCCAGGAGGAAATGTCGGTGATCCAGCCGCCGACAGCCGGGCCCAACGTGGGCGCGAGGGACGCGATGGCGCCGATGGTAGACGCGGCGATCACCCGTTGCTTGCCGTTGAAATACATGAACGCGGTGGTGAACACCAACGGGATCATCGAGCCCCCCAGAAACCCCTGCAAGGCGCGAAACGCGATCATGCTCTGGATGTTCCAGGCCAGCGCGCAGAGCAGGCTGGTCAGGGTAAACCCCGCCGCCGAGGCCGCGAACAGCCAGCGCGTGCTCATCACTCGTGAGAGCCAGCCCGACATGGGAATCACGATGATTTCCGCGATCAGGTAGGCGGTCTGCACCCACGCCGTATCGTCCGCTCCGGCAGACAGCCCGCCGCCGATGTCCTTGAGCGAGGCGGACACGATCTGAATGTCGATCAGGGCGATGAACATGCCCACGCACATGGTGGCGAAGGCCGCGACCTTTTGCGCGGTGCTGAGGGTGGGTAACGGGCTGCTCATAGCTGGGCCTTGAGTGCGCTGGCCTGGTCGTCGAACACCTCCTGGGTGTTGACCTTGGCCATCACCGACAAGCCTGGGCGCAGGGCGCCGAATTCGGCGTCGCTGCTGTCGAGCCGCACACGTACCGGCACGCGTTGCACGATTTTGGTGAAGTTGCCGGTCGCATTCTCTGGCGGCAACACGCTGAACTGCGCACCGGTGGCGGGAGCCAGACTCTCGATGTGCCCGTGGAATTCACGGCCGGGGAGGATGTCGGCGCGGATACTCACGCTTTGCCCGATCTGCAGGCGCCCCAACTGGTCTTCCTTGAAGTTGGCGTCTACCCAAAGCCCTTTTGCCGGTACCACCGAGATCAGTTGGCTGCCGGCCGCGGCGTAGGCTCCGACCCGGGCGCGGCGGTTGCCCACATACCCGTCCACCGGTGCTCGCAGTTCGGTGTAGCCGATATTCAGTTGGGCTTGGTCGCGTTCGGCTTGCGCCTGTTGCAGTGCCGCACGCGCTTGGCCGCGCTGGGTTTCAATCACGTCGATTTGCCGGCGTGCGGCCATCAACCCGGCTTGCGCCCGGGAGTGGTCGGCGCGTGCGGTCTTCCACACCGCGTTGACCCGTTGTGCACTTTCGACCGACACAGCCTGGCTGCGCACCAGGTTCTGGTACCGCGTTTGATCATCGCCGGCCCGTTGCGACTCGGCGTCCGTGGCGTCGATTTGTGCCTTGGCCTGGTTGATCACCGCCAGTTGCAGTTGTTCGGTGGCATCCAGGTTGGCCAGGCTGGCTTGTTGCGCGGCCACGGCGCCATCGGCCTTGGCCAGGGCGGTGCGGTAGTCGCGCACGTCGATGCGCGCCAATACGTCGCCAGCATGCACGAACTGATTGTCCAGCACCGTCACTTCGCTGATATAGCCGGGCACCTTGGCGCTGATCACCGTCACATCCGCGCCCACATAGGCATCGTCGGTGTCTTCAACAAATCGACTGACCAGCCACCAGTGGCTCGCGTACCACACGCCGCCCGCCACAGCGAGGGTCAGCAAACCCAGCCGCACTGCCTGTTTGCGCCGGGATGGTTTTGCGGGTTCGGGCACAGCGCTGACTGGAGCGTCCATGGCGAAATGACCTCATTCAAAATTAGTGGGGGAAGGGGCTGACCAATTGATCTTTGTCGGCATAGGCGCGGCCGGTTCGCGCGCGCCATAGCGTCAACGTCTCGGCATCGGCGGCAACATGCACTCGGTGGCCATCGCGGGTGATGGGTTTGCCAGTGTTGGTGTCCATTAACCCCAGTGCCACGGGGCGCCCAGTGGCTTCGTCGGCGAGAAACACCTTGTTCGAGCCCTCTGCATGCCGCGCACCCCAGGCCATCAGCGTGAGGATGACTTGCCGCAGGTCCCGGCCGGATTCGGTGAGGTGGTACTCATGGCGCGGCGGGTTGTTCTGGTACGAGTGCCGCTCCAGCAACCCGTTGGCCACCAACGTGTTCAAGCGGCGGGTCAGCGTGTTTGAAGCGATGCCGAGGCTGGCAAGAAACTCATCGAAGCGGCGCAATCCGTAGAACGCGTCCCTCAGGATCAACAGGCTCCAGCCATCACCAATGTGCTCTAGAGCACGGGCGACCGGACAAGGCATGGACTGAAAACTGGCTTTCTTCATCATGATCACCCGCACCAAATGAACAATATTACATTCATAATATTGCATGGTGACTTTCATAATGAAAGCTACTTTAGAAATTATTTGTTACGTTGGGCTGGGTAGGGGCGCTTGGCCCTAAAACGAAAGGAAACGAAGTCGTGCCGTATGGAAGGCACGCGGACCCCGGAAATCATCTTCAAAGCTCGTGATTTACCGTCTGTTGTGCCTCTGCCAACAACCAGTCCCGAAATGTCGCCAACTTGGGCAAGCTCGCACACTCAGGTCGATAAACGACGTAGTAGGCCAGCTCCGATGCAACACTGATGTCTGGAAACAACCGCACCAACCGTCCGCTTGCCAGGTCGTCGTGGGCCATGACGCTGCGTGCAAGTGCGACGCCGTGCCCCTCAACCGCAGCCTGCAACACGGCGGCGGAATTGTTGATTTGCATGCCCCGCATGGAGCGGGTGTCTTTCGCCCCGGCTTTCTGCATCCAGGTTTCCCAGCTTGGAAAACCGGTATGGCTATCCATTGAGAGGTCGTGAATCAACATCTCCTGCGCCAAGTCATTGGGCTTTTGCAAACGCGAGTGCTCGCGCAGCAATTGTGGTGAGCACACCGGATAGACCTCTTCATCCATCAGTTTTTCGGCGCTCAACCCTGGCCACCGCCCCGTGCCATAACGCACACCGATATCGATCCGCTGCGCGACGAAATCCACCGGTTTGAGGTTGGTATCCAGGCGCACGTCTGTTTCGGGGCAAACCGCCTGGAAGCGCTCGATGCGAGGCAGCAGCCATTTGGCGGCAAACGCCGGGCTCACGGCCACGGTCAATACGCCGGTGATCGAACTTTCCCGCAGTCGCTCCATCCCCAGCGTCAGCCTGTCGAAACCTGCGCGGATGTCGGGCAGCGCGCGCTCGGCCACTTCCGTAGGCACAAGCCTTGCCCGGCCACTGTTGCCGCGCACAAACAGTGGGCTACCGAGCCATTCCTCCAGCGTGCGTACCAACTGACCGACCGCCGCGGGTGTGACGTTGAGTTCGACCGCCGCCGCAGAAAAGCTCTGATGGCGGGCGCTGGCCTCGAAGGCGCGCAGGGCGTTCAGATGGACCGGTGATTTCACGGTGATAAAGTTTTTCTTTCAGGGATTGACACTTTATCTCGTTTGTCTGCAGCCGTGAAGAAGAGAAAAATCACCTCCATGCCAGCTAATCATCTGTTTGATGGGTGAGGGCATAGGCTCGTGAATACCATTGAAACCAATAGTTTTTCTTCCACTTAAGTCCTGCCAGGCGGCGGGCGCACAGAGAGAATTTCAAGATGAGCAATCAATTCAAGGGCAAGAAACTGCTGGTTGTCGGTGGCACCAGCGGCATGGGCCTGCAGACGGCGCGCACCGTACTGGCCGAGGGCGGCAGCGTGGTCATCGTGGGCAACCACCCGGAAAAAACTGAAGAAGCCCGCAGGGAATTAGCTGAACTGGGCCAGGTGTGGGCACTGACCGCCGACCTGTCCAACGACGCCGCCGTCGCTTCGCTAATCAAAACCCTGGACGAGCAGCATTCGGATATCGACCTGCTGGTCAACGCCGCAGGCGTGTTCTTCCCCAAGCCATTCCTGGAGCATTCGCAAGCTGACTACGCCCAGTACATGTCGATCAACAAAGCGACCTTCTTCATCACGCAAAAGGTTGCCGCCAACCTGGTCGCCAAAAACCGCCCGGGCGCGATCGTGAACATTGGTTCTATGTGGGGCAAACAGGCGATCGCAGCCACACCGTCGTCGGCGTACTCGATGGCCAAGGCGGGCCTGCACTCACTGACCCAACACTTGGCGATGGAACTAGGCAGCAAGAACATCCGTGTTAACGCGGTGTCGCCTGCCGTAGTACAGACCCCTATCTACGAAGGCTTCATTCCTAAAGCCGAAGTGCACAGTGCGCTGCAAGGCTTTAATAGCTTCCACCCGATTGGCCGTGTGGGCACGCCTCAGGACGTGGTCGAAGTGGTTGCCTTCCTCCTCTCGGACAAGGCGGGTTGGGTCACTGGCGCGGTCTGGGACGTCGATGGCGGTGTGATGGCCGGCCGTAACTGACCTGCGCGGCTACAAGCGTTGCTGACGTACTGAGTTCCTTGCCAGGCGTGACCCCACACCTGGCTTCAATCTGTTTTGGAGAAAGACCATGATGCAAGACTGGAATGGCTACCGTGACTCCCTGATGGAGCGTGTGGGTGACTACGCCAAACAAAGCCCCGACGTAATGCGTGGCCTGGTGATGATCGACAACTCGGCTGTCAAAACGGGGCATCTGGAGCCGAAGATCCACGAACTGATCGCATTGGCGGTGGCTGTGACCACGCGCTGCGACGGGTGTATTTCCGTTCACACTAAGAAGGCGGTCGAGCACGGTGCCACGCTTGAAGAAATCACCGAGGCCCTCGGTGTGGCGATTGCCCTTAACGCGGGTGCTGCACTCACGTACTCGGCACGCGTCGTCGAGGCCTATCAACAGTTGCCCACTCAGTAAACCCTATCGATAAGGACCGCCCCCCCACGGACGGGGTGGCCGGTGTCTTTGTCTCATTTGGATAACCCTCATGCTGATCAATGCCGATTTCACGCGCCGCGCCATCGTTGCGTCCCAGCAGTGCCAATGGGTAGCTTCACCCCAGGATGGCGTCGAGCGCGTGATGCTGGATCGCGTGGGCGCGGAAAAAGCCCGCGCCACCAGCCTTGTGCGGTATGCCTCTGACTCCAGTTTTCCTCGCCATCCCCATCCCGGGGGAGAGGAGATTCTCGTGTTGTCGGGGACCTTCTCCGACGGGAGTGGGGACTACCCGGAAGGCTGGTATTTGCGCAATCCTCCCGGCTCCAGCCACCAACCCTCCAGTGCCGAGGGTGCCGTCATTTTCGTCAAGCTTCAACAAATGCGGGGAAGCGAGCAGCGCCCTGTGCGCATTGATACCCGTGACCCTGCCGCGTGGAGTCGGGAGGGCCAGCGCGAGGTTTGCGCATTGTTCTGTGATGAAACGGAGCAGGTCTCTCTGCAACGTCTGGCACCGCATGACGCGGTTTTCAAGACGCCGCCTGATGGCGCTGAACTGCTGGTGCTGACAGGCCACGTGACGCTGGAGGGGCAGATCTACGAGCGCGGCAGTTGGCTGCGCCTGCCCGCTGGCCAGTCTGCGAGTCTCCACGCTGGCGACAAAGGCGCCACCGTGTACCTCAAAACGGGCCACCTGCCCGATGTAGCAACAGGGGAATGACCATGTACACGGTACGCATCGCTGTCATTGGCGGCGGTTTGAGCGGTCTGTACGCCGCGAACCTGCTGGAGCGCCAGGGCATCACGAATTATGTGTTGCTGGAGGGGAGGGAGGTCCTCGGCGGTCGTATCGGGTCTATCGACGCCACCGGCCAGGCCGTCACCCACACTGCCGCCAATACCCACGCAATCGACCGCTTCGACTTGGGCCCCACCTGGTTCTGGCCTGGTTACCAACGGGAGCTTGACCGGCTGGTGGATGCCTTGGGCCTGGAGCGGTTCGAGCAATTCGAGGAGGGCAACATGGTGGTGGAGCGTTCACCCCAGGAGCCCCCTGTGCGCATGCGTGGCTACGTGAACTCGCCCGCGTCCATGCGTCTGGTCGGTGGAATGGGGAGCTTGATCGAAGCACTGCGCGACAAACTGAGCCCAGCAAATATCATCATGGGCCACGCGGTGCGCCGACTTCGCAAGCACGACGGCCACATCGAGCTCGAAAGCGTAGACGCCACTGGCGATGTCAGTGCCTGGCAGGCCGAGCATGTCTTGCTGGCGCTGCCGCCTCGTTTGGTGGAAAGCACCATCGTCTTTGAACCGGCCTTGCCGGCAGCGCTGGTCCGGGAATGGCGTGAGACGGCGACGTGGATGGCGCCCCAAGCCAAGTATGTCGCCATTTATGACACGCCGTTCTGGCGCGAGCAGGGCTTGTCCGGGGAAGGCCGCAGTGCCCGTGGGCCGATGGGGGAAATCCATGACGCCTCCATGCCGGGTGGCAGCGCGGCGCTGTTTGGCTTCCTGGGTGTGCCGGCGCACGCGCGTAGCACGGTCTCCGAAGAGGTATTGCGCAGACATTGCCGTGCGCAACTCGTCCGGATGTTTGGCCCTCTGGCGGCTACACCTAAAGCCGAGGCCATCAAGGACTGGGCGCAAGACCCGTTCACGGCCACTGCTGTCGATGTCAATGCGCCGGCCCAGCATGCCCGGGCGCCCTCAGCTAAGGCAAATTCGGGACCTTGGCAGGGGGGCCTGACAGGTATCGCCAGCGAGTGGTCGCCGCAGTTTTCGGGCTATTTGGCCGGGGCCGTCGAGGCCGCTGGCCTGGGCGTGAAGGCGTTGGTTGAACGTGCTGCTGCGCCTGCGTTGAATTCTTCGAAGCGTTGACCTGAGATCGCAAGGCAAGGCCGCATTCGCCGTTGCTTCGGACCGACGCGTTGCCGTTTTTCATCTTTTTAGGAGTGAGGGCTATGAACGCTACATACCGTGCCATGCAAGTCACCCGACCGGGTTTTCTGGAGCTGGTTAACCGTCCAACAGCAGTGCCTGGTATTGGGCAGGTACTGATTGCGGTGGAGGCCTGCGGTATTTGTGGCGCCGATGTGGGTGACATCGAAGGGGCAGACCCTGCTCTGCAGCCGCCGCGCGTGCCAGGCCATGAGGTGGTCGGCCGTATCGCGGCGCTAGGCAAGCATGTTCCGTCTCTTTGGAAGGTCGGTCAGCGTGTCGGCGTGGGTCGCCTGGGCGGGCCTTGCGGCGAATGTGTGCAATGCCGCCAGGGGCACTTTCAGTTGTGCCAACACCAGCCCTTCGTCGGCGCTACCTGCGATGGTGGTTATGCCGAAATGATGCTGGCACGAGCCTCAGGGCTAGTGTCGATTCCTGACGAACTCCTTGCCGAGGAAGCCGCGCCGTTGCTCTGCGCCGGTCTCGCCACGTTCAATGCACTGAAGAAATGCGGCGCCCAGGCGGGCGATACGGTTGCCATCTTCGGTATTGGCGGTCTGGGGCACATGGCCTTGCAGTACGCGCGCCGCATGGGCTTTCGCGTGGTTGCCATCGGGCGCGGCAGTGATATCGCCGAGGACGCACTCAACTTGGGTGCCCATGTCTACATCGACACTCATACGGAAGACGCGGCGGCGACACTCAAGCAAATGGGGGGCGTGCAGGCCATCGTGAGCACGATCAATGCCCCTGCCGCCGTGTCGACGCTCATCGCAGGGCTCGCGCCACAAGGCCGTCTTGTGCTGCTGGGCGCGGGCAAGGACCCGTTGCCGGTGTCTGCCGGCCACCTGGTCGTGGGTGAGCGCAGCCTGCTGGGCTCGATCACCGGCTCACCCTATGAAAACGAAAAGACCCTCGATTTCAGCGTGCTGGTCGGTGTGCGCTCAAGGATCGAAGTGATACCGTTCGAACAAGCCAATGAAGCCTACCAACGGATGAAATCCGGCGACGTCAAATTCCGCATGGTATTGACCCTCGCAGGTGATCACGCCATTGCGCGTCCATCGACGCGCGATGATGACCGTGAGATGGGCACTCGACACCCATGAAGAACCACAACCTCAACACAGCGCCACCCGCCGGCCCACCCTCTTTGCTGCCGGAGCGCGTGCAACGCTCGAACATAGGTCGACTGTCCATCGCTCAGGCGCTGGCGGGGGCGAATGCCGTGGTGATTTACGCCACGGGAGCGATTGTGGGCAGCACGCTCGCTCCTGCACCTGCGCTGGCAACGTTGCCCATTTCCATCTTCGTGGTAGGCATGGCGGCGTGTATTTTCCCGATGGGCGCTCTGGCACGCCGGTATGGGCGGCGCGCTGCGTTTCTGGCAGGCGCGGGCGCGGGTGTACTCACGGGGTTATTGGCGATGCTCGCCGTCATTGTCGGTTCATTCTGGTTGTTTTGCCTGGCGACGTTCTTGGGCGGGAGCTACGCGGCAGTTGTGTTGTCGTTCCGCTTCGCGGCCGCCGACGGTGTCGAGCCATTACGACGTGCACGGGCTCTGTCGCTTGTCATGGCGGGGGGCGTGCTCGCGGGGGTGGTGGGGCCCCAGTTGGTGACCTGGACGATGGACATTTGGCCGCTGTACCCGTTCGCCCCCACCTTTATGGTGCAAGCCGCCGTCGCGGCGATCTCAGCACTCATCCTGCTGGGTGTGAAGCTGCCGATGCCGACGGCTGAAGAGCTTGGAGGAGGGCGCCCACTCGGGCTGATTGCGCGGCAGCCGCGCTTCATCGCTGCGGCGACCTGCGGTGCAGTGTCCTACATGCTGATGAATTTCCTGATGACGGCAGCGCCGCTGGCCATGCACCTCTTCGGGCATTCGCAGGCCTCGGCCAACCTGGGGCTGCAATGGCACGTCATCGCAATGTACGCGCCCAGCTTCTTCACCGGCCACCTCATCACACGGTTCGGCGCCGTTGGCGTTGCAGTGGCCGGCCTGGCGTTAACCGGGCTGTCTGCCGCAGTCGGACTTGGCGGGATCGAGGTGATGCATTTTGACGGGTCGCTGATCCTGCTGGGGCTGGGTTGGAATTTCGGTTTCCTTGGCGCGTCCGCATTGGTGCTGGAATGCCATCGGCCCGAAGAGAAGGCACGCGTTCAATCGCTCAATGATTTCATCGTGTTCGGCGTGATGGCGATAGGGTCTTTTTCGTCGGGCGGGTTGCTGTCGGCTTATGGCTGGAACACGGTGTTGTGGGTGTCGTTTTTACCGCTTGTTTTGGCTGCCGTCGCGCTGGCACTGACTGTCCCCAAGTACATGAGTCTTTCGGTTTGATCTGAAGGGGCAAGATGCGCTAGCCACTCGAGTGCATTGACGGCCTCAAACATAGAAGAGGTACGCGCGTGGAAACAACGGATAGCTGTCGTCGTCGGATACAAACATTCAGGTTGAATCGCCCCATTGCAGCCGGTCGCTTCCGGCTGCAACCGATCAAAAGCATTAGCTCATTCACGGGTTTGTGGGGCGGATGAAGCTCATGCGCCTTGAAGGTCGATGACTCAGTGCTTGTAGAGTAACGCCTCAACTACAACGCCAAACGCTGACGAATGTTCACGGCGATTGGGGTAGTAGAGATGGTAGCCGGCAAAGGGTTGGCACCAATCTTCCAACACCCGCACAAGGCTACCGTCGCCAAGCTCCTTCGCCACCATGTCCTCTGGCAGGAAAGCCAAGCCACATCCCGCCACGGCCGCACGCAGAATTGGCACGCTGCTGTTGAATGTCCATTGGCCTTCGACGCGAGCTTTGAGTTCGTGGCCATCCTTTTCGAAATCCCATTGCATCAGGCTGCCGTGAGTCGGCAGGCGCAGGTTGATGCAGTTGTGTGCCGCCAGATCTCCCGGTTCCATCGGGTAAGGCCGATGCCGGAAATACTGAGGCGAGCCGACAACTGCAATACGCAAGGATGGACCGATCGGCACGGCGATCATGTCCTTGGCCACCTGTTCACCCAGGCGCACACCTGCGTCATAACGCTGCGCGACGATGTCGGAGAGGGCGTAGTCGACGGTGATTTCGACCTTGATGTCCGGGTAGTCGGGCAACACCTTCAGCAGCTTCGGCCAGAGGATATTGTTGGCTGCATGTTCGGACGCCGAGATCCGCACGTTGCCGGCCGGCGTGTCGCGAAACTCACTGACAGCAGCCAGTTCCAGTTCGATCTCATCGAAGCGCGGCGCCATCGACTGATACAAGCGCTGGCCGGCCTCGGTCGGCGAAACGCTGCGTGTGGTTCGCGTCAACAGGCGCACGCCCAGCCGAGTTTCTAGGGCGCGCATGGTGTGACTCAGCGCCGACTGCGAAACGCCCAGTTGCGCGGCAGCACGGGTAAAACTGCCTTCGCGGGTGATGACCACGAAGGCTTGCAGGTCGTTGAGATTGGGGCGGGACATTGATGAGTATCTCTCATGAGGAGCGCGTGATTATTCCATGAAAGCAGGTCGCGCGCGGATGCGCGACCCTTGGCGCGCTGATCACAAGGTGCGTGCGTAAAAATCCGTCAGTTTGCCGATCGCCGCATCGACATAACGCGGCACCCAGTAGGTTTCGATGTGTGTGGCGCCATCGAGGATGAACACTTCCTTGTCAGTGGTGCCGATGGCTTTCGGGAACGCATCCTGGGTCATGTACAGGCTGTCGGCCTTGCTGCCGGCGATCATCAGCAAGGGTTGATTGATCAACTCGATATGGTCGGTGGCGTCGAAACGCATAAGGTCAATAAGGCTGCTGGTGGTGTATTTGAAGGTCGAGTTCGGGTGCGCGTGGGTTTTCCAGTAGTACTCATAACCTTGGCGATACAGTTCGAAAGGCAGTTCGGCAATCTGCTCGTCGGTGAGGTTGGCATCCCCCGAATACAGCACTGCGCCCCCCGCTGCCTCTTGCGCGCGCGCTACTGATGCCTGTTGCAAACGTTGCTGAATGCTGTCCATTTGCGAGTCGTTGTAGCCGTTGCGGCGTACTCGACCCGAGTTGAACATGCTCACCGTCGCCAGGGATTTGAAGCGTTTGTCGGTTTGCGCCGCCGCCAACGAATAACCACCGCCGCCACAAATGCCGAGCAGGCCCAGGCGGTTGTCATCCACACCAGCGAACTGGCTGATGAAATCGGCCATGCCGTGAATGTCTTCGATGCGATACGCCGGTTTATCGATGCTGCGCGGCTGACCACCGCTGGCGCCCTGATAGGCCGCATCGGCCGTGATGGTGATGTAGCCCTGTTCGGCGAGGCGCTGGGCATACAGACCGGCGACTTGCTCTTTTACGCCGCCATTCGGATGCGCAACCACCACGGTCG
The DNA here is from genome assembly GCF_059418405.1 of Pseudomonas sp. GW821-FHT09A09. Taxonomy (NCBI): domain Bacteria; kingdom Pseudomonadati; phylum Pseudomonadota; class Gammaproteobacteria; order Pseudomonadales; family Pseudomonadaceae; genus Pseudomonas; species Pseudomonas sp. GW821-FHT09A09. Next base: position 105,356 of record NZ_JBWKPU010000010.1, on the reverse strand, counting down.
GGTAGTTCTTCTTCGCGTCGTAGTTGGCAGGAGTGTAGACGTTGGCGGCGATGTCCAGACCGTTGAGCTTATAGCTGACCGGGTGAATGTTGACCTTGCCCGGTTCGTTGCGGGTGATCGCGCCGTCGTAGGCGAGGGTGAACGGGTTCTTCTTGTAGTCGGCGGCCAAGGCTTCGCCTGCCGAGAGGCCGACCAATGCCGACATGAACGTGGCTTTGAGAATGTTCTTCACGTGAAGCTCCTGAGCAAAAAAAGGCGGCAGTTGCAAAAGTATTTGGGTCAGTCCAGCTGTTTTTCTTTGAGGAACTGCGCGACCAGGTCAGCGATCTGCACGTTGTTCAGATCCGACATAGGGAAATGGGTGTTGCCGTGAATGCCAATCTCCGGCAGGTGTATCAGTCGCACATCACCGCCATGGCGATTGACCGCGTCACGCCAGAGCCGGGCCATTTTCAGGCGTGCGCGCCAACTGTCCTGAGCGGGCAGATCGACTGCCTGTTCCGGGATGTTGTCGCCGTACAGGATCAGAATCGGAATACGCGTCAGTGCCATGAATTGCTCCATCGGCACCTCTGCGCCTTGGACCGTGTCGAACGCACTGGGGATCGGCGCCGGCACCTCACCGTCAGCAAACACGAAACTGCTGCCCGGTTCGAACGCCACGATGGCTTTGACCTTGTCGTTCTTGATAGCCGTCAACCAGCCCGGCCCGCCACCCTGAGAATGCGTAAACAGGATGCCGGGGCCGATTTTGTCGAACAGCGCCGACACACCATCGGAGACCACGCCCATGTCAAACGGCCCGGTGTTCGGCGTCATTGCCCTGAAAAACTGCTCGCGGGTCTGGGCATCCTGTGCCACTTGCACGCCGTTGAAGTAGCGGGGCCAAAGGCCGATGCGGAACTGGTTGAACCACAGTTGTTCGTCCGGCACAGGCTTGATGGTGGTCTCGACCATGCTGCGCCCGGCATCACCACGCCGGGGCTGATCGATCACATAGACGCCGTAGTGGCGGCGCAGAAAGATGTTCTGAAAACCCTCACGACCATCGGCGGTGGTTTCCCAGGTTTTGGAAAACTGACCCGCGCCGTGCCACATGACGATGGGCAGTTTTCGCGCGTCCACCGGGATTTGATAGAAGGCGTAGGCGTGGTCACCGTGGTAGGTCTGGCCGTTGGGCGTCATCGGTTGGCGCGGGTTGAAGGTGCCCGGTGCCGTGGTCATCGTTCCGCCTGCGGCGAAGCTGCCTTGTTTCTGGATCAGCAGCGGGCCTTCGGGGTGGTTCGCGCAGGCCGCCAACAGGCTCAACAGCGTGACGCTCAGCAAATGTTTTGCAGTTCTCATGTCATTTCCTCGAAGCCGTGAGGGCTTGGACCAGCGCTGCGTTGGCCCGCTCGGCGGTCTGTGCATCGCCATGCTTTTTCAGCAGCTCGGTGACTTGGTGCAACTGTGCCGCACTGAGCCCGACGCGCAGGCTCGCTGCCATGTGCGAGCGCAACTGCGGCTCGACCCCCGGCGTTGCTGCCAGGGCCCCGACAGTTGCCAGTTCACGGCTTTGCCAGTCGAGGTTGTCGCGCTCGAAGATGTCGCCGAACAGGTGGGTTTGCAGGAAGCGGTTGATCACCGGAGCGAACTCGAACACCGGGCCTTTGACCGGGGCGCCGGAAATCTTGGTTTGATTCGCCGTGCCCGCGGCCAGCAGCTCATCCCCGACCGGAATCGCCCGGCTCGGCTCACGCCCCGGCGCATCTTCGATGCCGCGTTGTTTGCGCGCCTGCACCACGGTCATCAATTCATTCAAGGCGTTGAGGCTGCGTGGGAAGCCGACGTAGGCGTAAAGCTGCACGAGAACTTCGCGGGTTTCGCTAATGGTCAGGCCGGCATCAAGCCCTTGGTTGAGCGCCGTGTTGAGGTTGGGCATGTCGCTGGTCGCCATGAACGCCGCGATCAGTGGAATGGCTTGTTGCTGGCTCGACAAGCTGGCTGCGCTGGCAAGTGTGTTGGTCATGGTCTGCGATGCCTCGGCTGCTTGAATGGGAACGCTGAAGATCGCCGCAACGCCCAGACAAAGCGCGATAAATGCGGGGAGGGCGGTGCGGTTGCGTACTTCAGTGGTCATCATGAAAGGCTCCGTCCATTGCAGGTCACTGCGAGGTGTGGCTGGATCGTACGGAGGATGTTTGTGGCGATTAACCCCGAAAAGGCGCATGGACTCCTGAGTAAAACTCATGAGTCGACGTTGCCAAAACTGCTGAAAACCTCGCGCGAACCCGCTGTTACGGGGCCTGGAGGTCAGATGACGGTTCGCCGCAAGAGTGTCGAGCGAACAGCTTCGACACATTCCGTAACTTCATTGGCCGGCGTATTGCGCCTCCGAGACCTGCTCCGCCCAAGTGACTGTCTGGCCGTCCTCGGCTTCGGCGATGGCGATGTGGGTCATGCCACTGTTGGCCGTGGCGCCGTGCCAGTGCCGGGTGTTCGGCGGAATCCAGACAGTGTCGCCCGGACGGATTTCCTGACGCGGGCCGCCCTCTTGCTGCACATAGCCAACGCCAGCGGTGACGATCAGCGTTTGCCCCAGTGGATGGGTGTGCCACGCCGTGCGTGCGCCAGGTTCGAAGGTCACCGTGCCGCCGCCGATGCGCGCGGGAGCGTCACCTTTGAATAATCCATCGACGCGCACCGCGCCGGTAAAGTTTTGCGCCGCGCCCTTGATCGAGGGCTGGGTACCGTTCGGGGTAATGCGGATTTCATTAGCAGCCTGGGCTTCTGCGGTCATGAGTGAGAAAGCCACGAGTGGCGCGATCAATCGGTTCATCGGATCAACTCCGGTCAGGCAATGAAAGCGGCGCCCCACGCAGCGCCGCGTTGGGTAGACTCAAAGTCCGGTCATTTTCAGTGCCGATTCCGGCAGGCGTTCACCGTGCACCTGAATTTGCGCCATCCGCTCGTTGATCACGCGCAGATCGTCTCCGGTCAATTGCAGCTCGACCGCGCCCAGATTTTCTTCCAGACGATGCGGTTTCGTCGTACCCGGGATCGGCACGATCCACGGTTTCTGTGCGAGCAACCAGGCTAGGGCCACTTGCGCCGGCGTGGCGTGTTTGCGTTGCGCGACGGCTTTCACCACATCGACCAACGCCAGATTGGCCCTGCGCGCTTCAGGGGAAAAGCGCGGGACGAAATTGCGGAAATCGCTCGCGTCGAACTGCGTGTGCTCGTCGATCTGACCGGTGAGGAAACCGGCACCCAGCGGGCTGAACGGAACGAAACCGATCCCCAGTTCTTCCAACACCGACAGCAGTTCCAGCTCCGGGCCGCGCCAGAACAGCGAATATTCGCTCTGTACCGCCGTGACCGGTTGCACCGCGTGAGCCCGGCGTATGGTCTCCACACCCGCCTCAGACAGGCCAAAATGCTTGACCTTGCCCTCGGCGATCAGCTCCTTGACCGTGCCGGCGACGTCTTCGATGGGTACCTGCGGATCAACGCGGTGCTGATAAAACAGGTCGATGCAATCGGTGCGCAGACGCTTCAACGACGCCTCGGCCACGGCGCGGATATGCGCCGGGCGGCTGTTGGTTCCGCCGCCGCGTGCGCCGGTGACCAAGTCGATATCGAAGCCGAATTTGGTAGCGATAACGACTTGCTCGCGGATCGGCTGCAAGGCCTCGCCCAGCAGTTCTTCATTGGCGAACGGGCCATATGCTTCAGCGGTGTCGAACAAGGTGACGCCTTGCTCGTGGGCCGAACGAATCAGCTTGATCATGCTGGTTTGGTCGGCAGCCGGCCCGTAGGCCGACGTCATGCTCATGCAACCAAGGCCCAGTGCGGACACTTTCAGGCTATTGCCCAACGTGCGGATTTTCATGATGTCACTCCGTACAGAATTCGATTAACGCGTGAGGGGGTGATCGCTCAGCCAGCCATTCACGCGCTCCATGGTCTTGCGCTCTTGCTCACCCTTCATCACAAAACCTTCCAGAACCTTAGTCTTCGGCGTGTGCTTGACGAGCACGCTGCGACTGTTGCCCAAGCCATAACCGCCGTGGGTGTTGAAGGGGATGAGGGTCTTGCCGGTCAGGTCGTGGGCGCTGAGGAAGGCGCGCACGATCGGCGGCGCGGTTTCACCCCAGATCGGAAAGCCCAGATAGATCGTGTCGTAGTCGCTGAGGGCGTGAACCTTGTTTTGCAGCTCGGGTTCGAAGCCGCTGTCACGCTCCTGACGCGCCTGTTCCACGGTTTCCAGATAGTCCTCGGGGTAGGCGTGGGCCGGGCGAATCTCGAACAGATCGGCACCCAGTCCACGCTGGATCAGCCCGGCAACTACGCGGGTATTGCCCGAGCGCGAGAAGTACGCGACCAGAATCCGCGAACCGGAACGCGGGGTTTCATGGGGGCTTTGCGTGTCGGCGAGTGACAGCAGCGGGGCGCTGGCCAGTGCAGCGATGACCGTGCGCCGCAGCGGATCGTGATCTTTGCTCATCGGCCGACGCGTGCCTTGAGGGCCTCGGGATAGCGCTCGCCTTCGATGCGGATCTGCGCCAGCGCAGCATCAATCGCCTTCAGCTCCGCTGCATCGAGCGTGATGTCCGCGCCACCGAGGTTTTCTTCCAGGCGATGCAGCTTGGTCGTGCCCGGAATCGGTACGATCCACGGTGCCTGCGCCAGCAGCCAGGCCAAAGCGATCTGCGCCGGCGTGGCTTGTTTCTGCGCGGCGATCTGACGAATCAATATCACCAGCCCCTGATTGGCTTGCAGCGCCGACTGGCTGAAGCGCGGCACGATGCTACGAAAATCGTCGCTGCCGTAAGTGGCCTCCGCCGACACCGTGCCGGTGAGAAAACCCTTGCCCAAAGGGCTGAACGGCACGAAGCCGATGCCCAGTTCCCACAACGTCGGCAGGATTTCCTGCTCGGGCTCGCGCCACCACAGCGAGTATTCGCTCTGTAGCGCCGTGACCGGTTGCACCGCGTGCGCACGGCGAATGGTCTGTGCTCCGGCCTCCGACAGGCCGAAATGCTTGACCTTGCCTTCGCCGATGAGGTCTTTCACCGTCCCGGCGACGTCTTCGATCGGCACGTCCGGATCGACGCGGTGCTGGTAAAGCAAATCGATGTAATCGGTTTTCAGTCGGCGCAGCGAACCTTCGACGGCGACCCGAATACGTTCGGGCCGGCTGTCCAGAGTCTGCTTTGTGTTGTCGGCACCGACGGCGAAGCCGAATTTGGTGGCGATCACGACCTGTTCGCGAACCGGGAACAGCGCCTCGCCAACTACTTGCTCATTGAGATAGGGGCCGTAGAACTCGGCGGTATCGAAGAACGTGACGCCTCGATCAACTGCCGTGCGAATCAGCGAGATCGCCTGCTGCGTTTCTGTCGCTGGACCGTAGCCATGGCTCAGGCCCATGCAGCCAAAGCCGAGTGCCGATACTTCAAGTGAGCTGTTGCCGAGTGTGCGGTTGTGCATTTCGTTCTCCCGAATAAGGCGTTGGGGAACAGTAAGCGAGCTACCGAATAGGTACTAGACGCTTAAATCGGCAAGGGTTCATGAAATTTGCTCATCAATCCCAAAACAAGAGAATGGCGCTGTCATGTCGTACGCAGCGAGTATCATCCATCTCCGCATCGCTTTAATTGCTTCAGGTGTGAGATCTCACATCGGTTGCCGGTAATGCGCTTGCTACAGCTTTGAGGCTTTCAGAAGCCATTGCCTCAGTCAGTCTGCGGACCCATGCGGAGCATTCCCGCTATGAACGAGGTAATAGTCTTCGCCCTCTGATAAGGAAGTATCGAATAGCTGCGCAAGTTGGTTTTGCTCCAAGGCATCTTCGACAAGCCAGGGACTTGTTAGCACCACGCTTTGACTGCGCCGCGCCGCGTCAATGGCGAGTTCCGATTGATCAAAGCGCATCCCGATCTTCAAATCTGTCTGCGGTCAACCGGCGTGGGCAAACCATTTGGGCCAGTTCGCATGTGAAGTTGTATACAACAGCGTTGCCTTCACCAAGTCCGAAACTTCAAATAGCCGCAGTGTGCTGCAATACACCCTGACTTCTCCGGGCAGCATTAATTCGGCAGTGAGCCCTAGGGCATGGCCATGGCAATGACGCACCGCAATATCAAGTATCCTGATCGCCGTCTAGGAGGTCTGTGCTCGCATTCAAATGCAATTTGAGTTGCGGATCATTACGAGTAACCGCTGGTATGCGCCTGGAGAACCATGAATTGGCCAGCGCGGGGGAGGCTGACCCGAATTTCATCGTTTGTTCGATTACGCAGCATCCTTTCGTCGCATGGATGCCTGGCAGCTTTTCACTCGAGGTGCGCAACGAATACCTGGCTGCTTACCAAACCAGGTTGCGTGTACCTCAAGCGACGCAAACGCTATTCTTTCATCCACGCGAGGATTACGGTAGCGACCAGCGATAAAATCCAAGCGTGCTGGCGCGCTCCGGTTTTCAATGGAACCCTCGTGCAGGTCAATGTCATGATCAGGCGGCCGACGATTTTACGCGTTGAGATCTCGTCAGCTCACTGCAGAAGTAGTGGGTGTTACGATGATGGCGATACAAGTCCCTTGCTAGGCCGAGTCGATGTCATGAAACCCAGCTTCGAGAAAGTACCCACAGAGGCTGCAACCTCTTGGACGCTATTGAACAGGCGTTTGCCGGATGCGATTCCATTCGAGTGGCATCATCATCCCGAATATGAGTTGACACTCACGCTCAATAGTCGCGGCCATCGCTACATCAGTAATGACGTAGCGCGCTATGACGATGGAGACCTGATTCTTGTAGGGCCGAATATTCCTCATAGCTGGTCTTCAGCGGAGCGTATTGATGAGGATCAGCCGCATGTTGCCTTGGTTATCTGGTTTTCCGCTGCTTGGGCCGACTCGCTTGTGACATTGTTTCCGGAAATGGCTGCGGTTCGCCCATTGCTGGCGGCAGCTCAACACGCGGTGAGTTTCAGTGGTAGGGCCTCCAGTGAAGTACGCTCCTACATCGAGGCAATGGTCAATCAGACGCCGCCTCAGCGCTTGATCGCATTGCTAACGGTGCTCGACAGGCTGGCAAGAGACGCTGATGCTACTCGGATCCTGCCGACGCCAGGCGGGCAGGCCGGTGATCAGATTGTCGAAGACGCGCGTATTCATCGAGTTCTGCATTACCTACATGGTAACTACGCCCGGGCAATCAATGTTGCCGAGTTAGCAGAGCTGGCCTGCGTCAGTCTGTCTGCTTTCCATCGAATGTTTCGCCGGCATACACGCTGTACCGCCTTGGACTATATCGTTCGACTGCGCATCGGCCATGCCTGTGCGTTGCTGATGCAGGGCGACTCGCCGGTATCGATAATAGCGGAGGAGGTGGGCTACTCGTCGCTGGCATTATTCAACCGCCAGTTCAAGGCGTTGAAAGGGCTGACACCTTCCGCGTTTCGTCAAACGCACAGCCATCATTTTCAGTGAAGGTCAGAAATCTAGTGGGTGGATACTCCGATCGTATTGGCTCAAAACGCCATTATCGTACTAGTCGACGCTTCAAATGAGGCTGCCGTGTGCTTATTTAAAAGTGGTTCCATACCTGCATGAATAACAAAAACAGCAGGTAGTTCCCATGAGTAAATACCGTGCCTTCGAAAGCGAAACGCTTCCGCAAGATTATCGAGACAGCATCGTCAAAATGAAGCGCGCCTTGCGCGCGCAGATCGGCGACGTTGAATCTTTGTTTGAACAAGTTAGCGAATTCATCGTTGCTGAAATCGACTCAATCAAGGCGCAGGAGGCGCTCACCGGTTCGGCTTGGCCGATCCTTGAGTTCGAGGATATCGCGGTCGGGAAAGTGAGTGCGGACCAGTTGGCGCTAATCAAGCGGCGTGGTTGCGTCGTGCTCAGAAACCATTTTCCTCGAGAGCAGGTTTTGGGGTGGGACGAGAGGCTTTTGGATTACCTTGACCGCAATCACTTCGATGCAATTTATCGTGGTCCAGCGGACCAGTTTTTCGGAAGCCTGGAGGCATCGCGTCCAGAAATTTTTCCGATCTATTGGTCGGAGTCGCAGATGCAGTTGCGTCAGGATGAGCGCATGGGGGCCGCACAATCTTTTCTGAATCGTCTTTGGAAGATCCATTCTCAAGGGCGGCAATGGTTCAACCCTGATATCAATGCCCTATACCCGGATCGAGTACGGCGTCGACCTCCGGGAACACATTCAAAAGGTCTCGGGCCACACACCGACTCGGGCGCCTTGGAGCGATGGCTGCACCCAGCCTACCTGAAGGTATTCGACAAAATTTACAGCAACGATTTCAGCGCCTACGACCCTTGGGACGCAGCCTTCCGTACTGAAGTCGATGAGTACGCCTACAAAGATACGGTCAAGTGCTCTGCGTTCCGCACGTTTCAAGGCTGGACCGCGTTATCGGATATGAACGCCGATCAGGGGGTACTGCATACCTTGCCGATCCCCAAGGCGATGGCTTACATGCTGCTGCGGCCACTGCTGGACGATGTACCTGAGGATGAGCTGTGCGGGGTTGCGCCGGGCAAGGTACTTCCGGTGTCCCGACAGTGGCATCCACTGCTGTTCGAAGGGCTGAGTCCGATTCCGGATGTCCGTGCGGGCGATTCGGTGTGGTGGCATTGCGATGTAATTCACAGTGTCGCACCCGTGGCAAATCAACAAGGCTGGGGCAATGTTATGTACGTTCCGGCTGCACCTATGTGTCAAAAAAACCTGCGTTACGCCAAGGATGTGTTCAGGGCATTCGCGCAGGGTGCATCACCCGACGATTTTCCTCGGGAAGACTATGAAGCAACTTGGGAAGGTCGTTTCACCTTGGAGCGTCTGAACGCGCTCGGACGTGCCGGTCTGGGGCTCGAATGATTGCGTGAGACTGAGCGAATAGCCCACTACCTCGATAAAAAAACAATAAGGTACTGACATGAACTCAATGAACCGCCTTGCAGCCATGGTTTCTCTTGCCGCTTTATTTCCTCTTGTGATTCAGGCCGCTGAAACCAAGGGAAACGTTGAAGTCGTTCACTATTGGACCTCCGGGGGCGAGGCCAAATCGGTGGAAGTTTTGAAGAAAATCATCGAGAAAGATGGATTCACTTGGCAGGACAGTGCAGTCGCTGGCGGCGGAGGCAGTGCGGCCATGACTGTGCTGAAAACCCGTGCTGTATCGGGCAATCCTCCCACCGCCGCGCAGATAAAAGCGCCAGATATTCAGGAATGGGGTCGCCTCGATCTTCTTGCCAGCATTGACGACGTCGCCAAGGCGAATAACTGGGACAGCCTGCTTCCCGAGTCCGTCGCCCAAATAATGAAGTACGAGGGGCATTACGTTGCGGTACCGGTGAATATTCATCGCATCAATTGGCTTTGGCTTAACCCTGTCGTTCTGAAGCAGGCGGGCATCTCCGATGTGCCGACCACTCTTGATGAACTTTATGCTGCTGGGGATAAGCTCAAGGCGGCAGGGTTCATAGCTATCGCACATGGCGGTCAGGCCTGGCAGGACACGACAATCTTCGAAAACCTCGTTTTGAGCGTGATGGGCGTTGATGGTTTCAAGAAGGCCTTTATTGATGTCGACGACAGTGTTTTCACCGGGCCGAAAATGATTGAAGTATTCAATGCGCTGCGAAGAATACAGAGTTATCTGGATCCCGATGGCAACGGTCAAGACTGGAATCTGGAAACAGCCAAGGTCATCAATGGCAAAGCAGGCATGCAAATCATGGGGGACTGGGCGAAAAGTGAGTGGAGCGCGGCGGGCAAGTTTGCCGATACAGATTACATTTGTGTGCCATTTCCCGGCTCGCAGGGTGCTTACAGCTATACCATTGATTCACTGGCGATGTTCAAACTTGCCTCGAAGAATGACACCCCTGGCAATATTGCAGCCCGCAACGACCTGGCCAAAGTAGCGCTGGAGCCGTCGTTTCAATATGTTTTCAATCAAAACAAGGGGTCAATACCCGTCATCAAGGGTTTGGACATGAGTCGATTCGATAGCTGTGCACAAGCCTCTGCAAAGGATTTCGCTGCTGCCGAGAAGACTGGTTCACTCGCTCCGAGCATGGCATTCAACATGTCGACTTCTCAGGCGGTGCAGGGCGCTGTGTTCGATGTCGTGACCCACTTCATGAATGACAAGTCCGCCGATGCTGGTAAGGCTGGAAGGCAGTTGCTGGCGGCGATCAAGGCCGCACAATAAATTGCTTTAGTTTTGAGCTGCTCCGTATACCGAATACGGAGCAGCTATTGACGATGCATCTCCTACTAGCGGCTGCTCGTGCCGCAATCATCACCCCCGCTCTACCACGCTCTGTCTATCTCTGTTGATTCCCCGATAAGAAAAATCGATACCCGGTTAATAATTTCCCAGAGGCGGGCGGTATACCTGCGGCTTTACAGTCACCTCCATCGTTTAGCGTGGACGGTCCAATTACAGGCCTCGTCCGTCGGGACTTCTACAAAAATAAGAAGGTGAGAGCATGAGTAGTGAAACGGTGGATATCAAAGCGTGGATTGACAACCGAAAACTGGTGCCGTACCAGTGGCTGATTATGGGTTTATGTTTTTTCATAGTGCTTTTCGATGGCTTCGACGTCGCGGTGATGGGGTTTATTGCCCCCTCGCTGATTCAAGAGTGGGGGCTTTCGAAAGCGGCGTTTGGCCCGGTGATGAGCGCGGGCATGATTGGGCTGGCGATCGGTGCGCTGACCGCTGGCCCTTACGCCGACCGAATCGGCCGCAAAAAAGTACTACTGACGGCGGTGACTGGCTTCAGCGTGCTAAGCCTTGCATGCGCCTTTGCACGTAATCCCTACGAGCTGGCTGCCTTGCGTCTGCTGACCGGTGTGGCGCTGGGCGCAGCATTGCCAAACACCACCACACTGCTTTCCGAGTATTTGCCGGAACGCAATCGGTCACTGTTCATCACGATCATGTTCACCGGATTCAATATGGGGTCGGGGTTGGGCGGATTTCTCGCTGCGTGGTTGATTCCCCATCACGGCTGGCAGTCGGTGTTGCTCGCCGGCGGGATTCTGCCGATGTTGCTGCTGCCCTTGATGTGGCTGTTGCTGCCTGAGTCGGCGCGTTTTCTCGCCGCACGCAACGCGCCCGCCAGCCAGATTGCCAAGGTGCTGAACAAGCTGGGGGGCACGTTCAGCGCAGCGACGAAATTCGTCATTGCCGAACCGCAAACTCAGCAAAAAGCACCGCTGCGCTTGCTCTTCACCGATCACTATCGTTTCGGCACTCTCGCCTTGTGGGCAACTTACTTCATGGGGTTGCTGGTGATCTACCTAACCATGGGCTGGATGCCGACCCTGCTGCGTGAAGGTGGGCTGTCCATCGAACGGGCCGCGACCATCACCGGACTGTTCCAGATTGGCGGCACTGTCGGCGCCATCGTAGTTGGGTGGGCGATGGACCGGCGAAATCCGAACGCGGTGATTGCCACGTCTTACGCTCTGGGTGGCGCTTTCATTCTGCTGCTGGGCGCCTTCAGCCTTGAATCGGGCCTGCTGGCATTCGGCGTGGTGGCGGCAGGTTTCTGTATGAGCGGCGCGCAAACCGGCCTCAATGCTTTCGCACCCGGTTACTACTCGACGGACTGCCGCGCCACGGGCGTCAGCTGGATGCTGGGTATCGGCCGCTTCGGGGCTATCTTTGGTTCGCTCATCGGTGGCGCGGTGCTCAGCCTCGGGTTGGGGTTGCCGCTGCTGTTTGCCCTGTTGAGCGTGCCTGCCTTTATCGCTGCACTTGCGATCCTGGCCAACGGTCATGCACGGCGCCGAGTCAGTCGGGCCTTGCTGGCGCATTAATCTTTTCAATAAAGGAACTCGTTATGGCACGCATCATTGGTGGCCTCGCTGTATCTCACACCCCGACCATCGGCTTTGCAGTCGATCACGATAAGCAGCATGAGGCCGCCTGGGCGCCGATCTTCCGTGGCTTTGAGCCGATCAAGGTGTGGCTGAAGGAGCAGCAACCGGATGTGCTTTTCTATATCTTCAATGACCACGTGACGTCGTTTTTCTTTGATCACTATGGTGCCTTTTCCCTCGGTGTCGATGATCGCTACGAAGTCGCCGATGAGGGCGGCAATCCACGTGAGTTACCTGGGATCGCTGGTCATGCGGCGCTGTCGCGGCACATCGGCGAGAGCCTGGTGGCGGATGAATTCGACATGAGTTTCTTCCGCGACAAACCGCTCGACCATGGCTTCTTCTCGCCGATGTCGGCGCTGTTGCCGTGCGAGCCGGACTGGCCGGTGGAGATCGTGCCGCTGCAGGTTGGCGTGTTGCAGTTCCCGGTGCCGAGTGCGCGGCGTTGCTACAAGTTGGGTCAGGCGCTGCGCCGGGCGATTGAAAGCTACCCCGAGGATCTGAAAGTGGCCATCGTCGCGACCGGCGGTGTTTCCCACCAGGTGCACGGCGAGCGCTGTGGTTTCAACAACCCGGAGTGGGACCAGCAGTTCATTGATCTGTTGGTCAATGATCCCGAGCGGCTGACCGAAATGACCCACGCCGAGTACGCCGCGCTGGGGGGCATGGAAGGTTCGGAAGTGATCACCTGGCTGATCATGCGCGGCGCGCTGTCGGCCACGGTGAAAAACCTGCACCAGGATTACTACCTGCCGTCGATGACCGGCATTGCCACACTGCTGCTGGAAAATCAGGATCGGCCCGTTCCCGTCGACGTCAACGCGCGGCACTTGCTGCACATGCAGCATCAGTTGGCGGGTATCGAGAGGCTCGCAGGCACCTATCCGTTCACCCTGGAACGCAGCGCCAAGGGCTATCGGTTGAACAAGTTTTTGCATCGCATGATCGAGCCGCACTGGCGTCAGCGTTTCCTCGACCAACCCGAAGCGCTGTTCGATCAAGCAGGGCTGAGCGATGAAGAGCGGGATCTGCTGCGACGCCGCGACTGGCGCGGATTGATTTACTACGGGGCGATTTTTTTCGTGCTGGAAAAACTCGCTGCCGTGGTCGGGGTGCCGAATCTGCAGATATACGCGGCAATGCGCGGACAAAGCCTCGAGGAATTCATGAAAACCCGTAATCAGCAGGTGCTCTATTCGGTAGCGGGCAAGGCCCCACGCTAACGACACGGCGTCATCGGCGGCTCGCTCCGGGCCGCTTCGCAACACCCTTGAATGACTTCACTGCGCCCGGCTCATGCGGGCGTAGCGGACTGCTTCATCCCAAAAAAATGGATAACAATAACAATGAAAATCACCGCCAATACACGCGTAGTCTTCACGCTGTCCGCCGTTTGTGCTCTGCCTGTCGAGGCGAGCGCTGCAGGCTTTGTGGAAGACGCCAGGGCCAATCTCAACCTGCGCAACTTCTACATCAATCGCAACTTCACCAACCCGGCCAATGCGCAGGGCAAAGCCGAGGAATGGACGCAGAATTTCATTCTCGATTTCCGCTCTGGATTCACCCAAGGTGCAGTCGGATTTGGTGTGGATGTGCTGGGCCTGTATTCGCTGAAGCTTGACGGCGGGCAAGGCACGGGAGGCACGCAATTGCTGCCGCTGGACAGTGATGGCCGACCTGCCGATCAATTTGGGCGCCTGGCTGTCGCCGGGAAAATGAAAATCGGCAAGACCGAAATCAAGCTCGGCGAGTGGATGCCAGTGTTGCCGATATTGCGTTCCGACGACGGTCGCTCATTGCCACAAACCTTTCGTGGCGGTCAGGTCACTTCACAGGATATCGCCGGGTTGACCTTGTATGGCGGTCAGTTCCGGCAGAACAGTCCGCGCAACGATTCAAGCATGGAAAACATGTTCATGCAGGGCAAAACCGCGTTTGCCTCTGACCGTTTCAACTTCGTCGGCGGCGAATACGCGTTCAACGAAAAGCGCACGATGATCGGCGTGTGGAATGCTCAGCTAAAGGACATCTATCAGCAACAGTATCTGCAACTGGTTCATAGCCAACCACTGGGTGACTGGACGCTGGGCGCCAATCTTGGCTACTTCTGGGGTCGCGAGGATGGCAGTGCCCGCGCAGGCGATCTGGACAACCGCACGTTCTCGGCATTGCTGTCGGCACGCTACGGCGGCAACACGTTTTACGTCGGTTTGCAAAAGCTCAGCGGCGATGATGCCTGGATGAGAGTCAACGGCACCAGCGGCGGAACCTTGGCCAACGACAGCTACAACAACAGCTACGACAATGCGCGGGAGAAATCCTGGCAACTACGCCATGACTACAATTTCGCCGTACTCGGCGTGCCCGGTCTGACCCTGATGAACCGTTACATCAGCGGCGACGACGTGCACAGCGGGGCCGTCACCGACGGTAAGGAATGGGGGCGCGAATCCGAGTTGGGCTACACACTGCAAAGCGGTGCGTTGAAGAACCTCAACCTGCGCTGGCGCAACTCGAGCATTCGCCGCGATTACAGCAGCAATGAGTTCGACGAGAATCGCTTGATCATCAGCTATCCGTTGAACCTGCTTTAAGCGCCTCAGCGGCCTGTGCCTGGATCACCTGGCGGATCATTTCCATCAACGCCTGCGCCACCGGTGAGTGCAGGCAGCCGCTGCGGTAGGTCAGACCAATGGCTCTGGCGGTCTGTTTCAACTCCAGCGGCAAAATGCACAACTCGCCGCTAGTGATTTCCTGTTCCAGTTGATGCGCTGAAACGGCCGCGAGCATGTCCGAGCGTAACAACAGACCGCGAATGATCGCCATGTCGGCGCTTTCCACCACCGGGGAAGGCGCCGGAATGCCGAAACCGGCGAAGCATTCCTCGAGCATCGTCCGCGCCGGTGAGCCAGCACGAGGCAATACCCAGCGCGCGTTGCCCAGATGATTCTGCAAATCGCCGTTGCCGCAGAGCGGATGATCACGCCGCGCAAGCACGACCATTTCTTCCGTCAGCAGTGACTCGCCGACCAGGTCGCTGGCATAGGTCGATGAACGCAGCGCACCCAAAATGAAATCCACATCGCCGGCACGCAACTCGGTCGCCAGCAGGTCGAAGGGACTTTCATTGGTGATCACTTGAATGCCGGGATGCTCTGCCATCAGGCGCACGATGGCCTCGGGCAGAATGCGCGTGCGGCCGAGGGGCAGGGCACCGACGAGCACAACACCGTGCAAGGCGCCGCGAAGGGCGGTGATGTCGGTGTCGATATGGCGCAACTCGTTCAGCGCACGGCGGATTGCAAACAGGATGTCATGACTGGCGCGGGTCGGCTGCAAGCCGCGTGGCGTGCGCTCGAACAGCGATTGGCCGCAGCCGTTTTCCAGCACTTTCAGCGTCGAACTGACGGCCGGTTGGCTCAGGCCCAGCAGACTGGCCACGGTCTGCATATGGTGGGTTTCACAGAGTTTGATGAACACTTGCAGGCGTCGCGCCTGGAACAGATAAAGCGGTTCAATCGCGGCTTTTTCGCCTAGGCCGAGCAATGTAGGCACGCTCCCAAGCTCCGCCAGCACCCGTCGCGCTCGGGGCAGCAAACGCTCTCCGAAATTGGTCAGACGCATACCGTTGGCATGGCGCTCGAACAGCATTACGCCCAGCCGTTCTTCGAATTCGGAAATGGAGCGGGTGACCACCGATTGCGCCCGGTACAGCGCGACTGAAGCCTTGGAGACGCTGCCGTGATCAGCCACGCGGACGAAGGCGCGCACGTGCATCAGGCTCGGCAGTTCAAGGTTTTCCATGGACAAGGGCTCTGCGGGTCGGCGAATTCGACGACTATGCCGCCGATATTTTCGAGTGGCAATAAAAAAAACGCATACCTCGAACACTCGAACGCATTACTCCGTCGGCGGGGTGCGATGCGATGCTCTTTCGCAACGCTAAAGGAGAATCCGCAATGATCGATTCAACCAAAAACGCGCTGGTCGTCAGCGCCCACTCAGCCGATTTTGTCTGGCGTGCCGGTGGCGCCATCGCTCTGCATGCCCAGCAGGGTTACCACGTTCACATTGTCTGCCTGTCGTTCGGTGAGCGCGGCGAATCCGCCAAGCTGTGGCGCAAGGGCGAGATGAGTGAAGACAAGGTCAAAGCCGCACGTCGCGAAGAGGCTCAGGCCGCCGCCGATATTCTCGGGGCCAGTGTCGAGTTCTTCGATATCGGCGATTACCCGATGCGCGCCGACAAGGAAACCTTGTTCCGCCTTGCCGATGTGTTCCGCCGGGTGCAACCGGAGTTCGTCCTCAGTCACTCGCTCAAGGACCCGTACAACTACGATCACCCGCTGGCCATGAACCTGACGCAGGAGGCGCGCATCATCGCCCAGGCCGAAGGCTATAAACCGGGTGAGAAAATCGTCGGCGCACCGCCGGTCTACAGTTTCGAGCCGCACCAGCCCGAGCAATGCGAATGGCGCCCCGATGTATTGCTCGACATCACGGAGGTCTGGGACAAGAAGTACGCGGCCATCCAGTGCATGGCCGGTCAGGAACATTTGTGGGAGTACTACACGCGCGTTGCCCTGCAGCGCGGTGTGCAAGCCAAACGTAATGTCGGGATCACCTCAACCCGCAACATCGTCTATGGCGAGGGTTATCAGAGTATTTTCCCGCGTGTCACGGAGAATCTGGGATGAGCGAACATATCGGCAAGACTGGCGTTGTCGTGCGCAATATTCAGCGGGCCGAAGCGGCGCAGGTCGATGAGTTGAATCGCTTCGGGGTGGCGACTATTCATGAAGCACAAGGCCGCAAAGGACTGTTCGCGGCTTCGATCAGACCAATTCAACAAGGCTCGGTAATCAGTGGTTCAGCCATCACGGTACTCGTCGCTCCGGGCGACAACTGGATGTTCCATGTGGCCGTCGAACAATGCCGGCCCGGTGATATTCTGGTGGTTGCGCCGAGTTCACCTTGCACAGACGGCTACTTCGGCGACCTTTTGGCCACCTCGCTCAAGGCTCACGGCGTTCGGGCGCTGGTAATTGATGCGGGCGTGCGCGACACCCACACCCTGCGCGAAATGGGCTTCCCGGTCTGGTCCCGCGCCATCAGCCCCCAAGGCACAATCAAAGAAACCCTGGGCTCGGTCAACCTGCCGCTGGTGTGCGGCGGGCAACTGGTGCACCCGGGTGATGTGGTGGTTGCGGATGACGATGGTGTTGTGATCGTGCGACGTACCGAGGTGCAGCAAGTCGTCGAAGCCAGTCGCGCCCGGGCCGACCTGGAGGAACAGAAGGCCTTGCGCTTGGCCAAGGGCGAACTGGGTCTGGACATCTACAACATGCGCGCGCGCTTGGCGGAAAAGGGTTTGCGTTACGTCGACAATCTTGAAGAGCTGGGAGACTGAGCATGGCGCAGACCCGCATTCCCTGTCTGTTGATGCGCGGCGGTACGTCGAAAGGCGCTTACTTTCTGGCCGACGATTTACCGCAAGAGCCTGCGCTGCGAGACCGCGTGTTGCTGGCGGTGATGGGCTCGCCGGATGCGCGGCAGATCGACGGCATTGGCGGTGGTGATTCACTGACCAGCAAAGTGGCGATCATCAGACCGTCAAGCCGCGCGGGTGCAGATGTCGATTACCTTTTCGCCCAGGTGCTGGTGGATGAGCCGCGCATCGATTACGGTCAGAACTGCGGAAACATCCTCGCCGGTGTCGGCCCGTTCGCCATCGAGCGCGGGTTGGTGGCGGCGATAGCCGACGTCACCCCAGTGCGGATCTACATGGAAAACACCGGACAGATCGCCATCGCCCATGTACCAACCTCTGATGGTGAGGTGCGCTATGACGGCGACGCGCGTATCGACGGCGTGCCAGGACAGGCCGCACCATTGATTGTCGAATTCAAGGATATCGCTGGCGCCAGTTGCGGCGCCCTGTTGCCGACCGGCAGCGCCCGGGACGTGATCGACGGCGTTGAAGTGACCTGCATCGATAACGGCATGCCCGTAGTGCTGATCAACGCGCAAGAGCTTGGTTGCAGTGGCTATGAGAGTCCTGCGCAACTCGACGTCAATGCTTCACTGAAACAGCGTCTGGAGTCCATTCGACTGCAAGCGGGGCGACGTATGAACCTGGGAGATGTGAGCCAGCGCAACGTGCCGAAGATGTGCTTGATTGCACCACCGCAAATAGGTGGGGCCATCAGCACACGCAGTTTCATTCCCCATCGATGCCACACCAGCATTGGTGTGTTTGGCGCCGTCAGTGTAGCTGCTGCCAGCCTAATTGAAGGCAGTGTTGCGGAGGGCATGGCAGTTGTGGAGGAAGGTGATATGAAGCGCTTGTCGATCGAACACCCGACGGGCGAGTTTACTGTTGAAGTACGGTTAAAGGATGGGAAAATAGCGGGCTGCGGGTTGATGCGCACCGCCAGACTTTTAATCAGCGGCATCGTATTCGTTCCGTCAGGTCTATGGCGTGATATGCCAATCGGTTAAATTCGACCCTCCAATTAAGATCAACCGAGCGATCCTGTAGACACGGTTGTTAGTTCTGGTTGCGGAAACCGAACAAATCATGCGGAAAGGATTTACGAAATCCGCGATTACAATCGCGTACCTCACAAACGACAAAGCCCTGAATAATCATGGCTTTGTCGTATCAAATACGGATGAGGCGGTGGGATTCGAACTCATGGACTTGTTACAGTTGACTGTTTCAATTCCATGACTATAACAAGTAGTTTCAATGGGTTATGGCCCAAAGTATTCCGCTTTGATCGTGTGCAAATGTCACTCGGTACGGTCGCTAACGGGCCAGAGTGTGTAAAAATGTCAGATTGGGTTTTCAGGACATCGAAAATGCTCTAGAAAAAATCGTAGAGACAGGAATTTTCGAGTCTGGCGACATCGTGGATCAGTATGCTCTGGAAGCAGCTCTAACTTAGCTCTGGATTATTTCCGCGCTCATTGCCTGTGCCGACTGAACGGCATCGCTAGACTGCCATCTACGGCGACTGACTCATGTCGACCCAAAGCTGCCATCACTGCTTACGACAATCGATTTAGAACAGACATCGAGACTAGTAGAGTAGAGCCTACACTCTATTGCTACTGATCAAAACAGTTCGTGCGATGGTGGTTGCGAGCAGTAGCGTATGACTTTTCCGAGAAGGGGCTGTCGAACCTTATGTTGGGGGCATCCTTTTCAAACCATCCAAAGCATGCCCTCAGATGTGCCCCCAATGTAGCAATCCACTGGAAGTGAATGGAGCTCCATGGTTTGTGGAAAGGCAGAAATGATCAGCCGAACAGCCTGCCCGACGACACCTAAAGACTTTCAGGGTCGCCAAAAAACATTTTGACTAGGCTCTAGGACAGTACTTTCAGCTTGAAAAAATCGATTTATGCCCCCAGTCATGCCCCCAGTTGCGCTGAGTGTACAAGCGATCGCGATTTGCGATTTCTGACGCGGACCTCGGTGGCCATGGCAGGCATTCAGTGCCCCCCCGTATACCGGATGACCAATCCGAATCCGGCAAATCCTTGGTGGTTCGATGAGTCGATATCCTTATTGAAGTTGCCCGGGCTATCTTTCAGCACCTGTCCTGAAATAAGTTGGCTGGCAGAGTGGGGGGGGCTAGAGGGAGCGTCTCACCTTCTTTGTTCTTGGCCAGTCATGTCTGTGTCTTGGATCGCTGATCAGTCATCAGGCAAGTGCAACTGCACGTCCATGGCGTCATGAAGGAGTCGGACGACCTCGATCACCTCGCTATTTGCTACACGATAAAACACGATATGGCGTGGGCTTTTGACCGCCCCATGGGGCTGTTTGGCTTGCTGGCGTGAATAAATGAGGTGATAGCTGCGAAGGCCCGGTGCCAGCTCATCGCGTTCGTAGCTGCCAATGCGATAAGGCGTGTCGGCGATCGCTTGCAGCGCCGCGAGGATTAGCGCCTGATACCGCTGGCGTGCTTGATCGCCGAATTGCGTCTGGGAGAGCCTGAGGATGTCGACAATGTCGGCGCGCGCCGCGTTGGAAATCCGATACTGCGGCATGCTCAGTGTTTCTCGCGCGCGGGGAGGGTTGCCTCCAGGCTCAAACCCTCGAGGTAGTGCTCCAGATCCCCTTCGTTCAACTGAGTAAAGCGCCCTTGCTCAAGGTCCATGATGCCGATAGAGGTCGCCTGACGCAGGGCCTCAATTTTGGCGGTGTCTTCGGCGACGCGCTGTTCCAATAGCCGCAAACCTTCTCGCATCACTTCGCTGGCATTCTGATAACGACCGGACTGCACCAGGTCATGGATAACCTGTTCCTGGTGAGGGGTGAGCACAACGTTTCTAGTTGCCATAATGAGCTCCAGCTTTCGGTAAACAGCTTCTTCCTGCCGTTGGCATATTATGCCATTTTGCTTGCGAGCACATTCGTTGGGATTTTAATCTGACGTACTGCGTCATACGGGGCATTCTTTGCGTCGAACCGCGTGCTGATCCGACGGCACGCACTTAAAGTAGAGAAAAAAACAGTCCCTCGGATGTCGTCGGCAACTTGATTAGTGTGGACCTTGGGCCTTCAGTTTGGCCAGGCCTTGCTTAATGTGTCCGGCGTTCTCCCCGATCATTTGTAGCGCGCCGCGGACATTTTCGCCGATGTCTGTCGCACCCTGGCATTCAGCTCTCAAGGTCAGCTCCATTATGGCCGCCTCTAAGGTGAGTTGGTTTTGGTAAAGGCGCTCAAGGACATCAGCTAGTGAGTATTCTGTGGCCATTGTTTCGACTCCAATAAAGGAATCGAAAGCGTAGCAGTGGGGGGAGGCGGGTGTCCTGAGCCGCCCGTGAGTTAAGGGCATGAAACGGTTTAGAGTGAGGGGCAGCAATGGCCATAAGGTGCTGTGGCGACAGGCAGCAGACGGCCAAAAGCGGACATCGGCAAGCCACCGCTGTCAGCCAGAAGCGGACGTTCCCATGCGAATGCATACGGCCATAAGCGAAGGCGCATGACAGGCCAGCTTGCGGCCAAAAGTTGCGGTTTATCGATGAAATCTATTCCCATTCCATGACCGGTGTTTTAAACATTCTGCTTGGCTTGCTATGAGGCGCGGAGTGCTCGTTTGCATCGTCTAATATTTCAGGGAATGGCTATCCCGTTGACGGTGGCATTGATGCTCTGACATGCACACGAGATAAATCGTGACGACCGCTTCATCCTGACGCAGAATAAAAGCCAGATGCCATCATAGGGACGACGAGGTAGTCAAGGTGAGCGAGAATGCCCCCGGCCAGCTACTAGGCTTCACAATCCAATTTCCAAGGGCCCTTTGCCACCTTCTCACTTGCACACCGGGAAGCGTCGTTTGCGTTGAGGTCCATGGGGATGTTGCGACCATCCATAGCGACGGTACTAAAACTGCCGAAGAAGACAAGTCTTCGATAAATAGCAATCCCGTTACGGATAAATCCAGTGACCTCTGGAAAACTTTCTCGAACTGGATCAACGCCGTTAAAGCTGGCGAGCTTGATATAGAAAAGACCAAATTTATTTTGTTCCGAAATAAGCCTGGACGACTAGGCATCGCTGACGCATTCCATTCTGCCAACTCAAATGACGAAATCAAAGCGGCAGTAGATGACGCTATCACGAAGATGAGCGATATTAATGAAAAGCACGTCGCTTGGACGTATTACGACAATGCCGTAAATAACAACAGACGAACCCTTGAGAAAGTCGTTGAAAACTTCACGTTGGAAACCGGGAGTGGAGATGGTTTTGACGAAGTGGAAGCGCTGCTAAAGAAGCTCCATGTACCAGAAAAATCGATTAGAGATCTAGCTACTCACTTAGGGGGTTGGATTTTACGCGATGTTGTGAAAAAAATCAGCCAGAAAGAAAATGCTAAAATAAGCTGGGAAGATTTCCACATCGCCTTCTTGGAACGTTTTGAACAGGCAAGACGGCTGGAGCTTATTGACTTCACCTTAGAAACCCCGCTGTCAGATGATCAGATCACGTTTCAAATCGCAATCCGCCCGATGTACCTTCTACAAGCTGAACTTGTGGGGTGCGATCATGAAGATTTGCTAGGAGCAGTAACTGATTTCTTGAAGGCAAAAACCAATAGGGACCGATGGATTGAATCCGAGTTATTGGACGAAGTTTCAGCAGCCGAATTTGAATCCAAGCTGCATAGATTCTGGAAAAACACGAAAAGCACGATAAGAATAACAAATAATTCACTTGCGCCAGAAGATCGGGGCAGGCTGCTTTATAATGAATGTCAAGTCCGACAAGAAAAAATTAAAAATAGTGAGCTGCCCGACTCAACTGTGGCAGGTACGTACCACGCCTTGGCTAATGGTTCAAAACTGGGCTGGCATGAAGACTGGGAGTCGAGATTGAAAAATGGAAAATGACCCACATAGTTTGTTAGCCGAAGAAGTACGTGAGTGGAATACTCCATTGCTCAGCGCCTATTTGCTTTGGGAGTTTACAGTAGGTTATAAAGAAGCACACCCCGAAAATTCTTCCCCGATAGGGCTGCTTCACTTTATCGCTCTTGCCTTGTTAACAAACCCTAGGCTAGTGAGGTATGTAAGTAATAAGCGCAGCAGCCTACAATCCTACACTCTAGGCATCGAAGAGAACAGACTGACTGACCAGTTGTTATCTTTACAGGACAGAATAAACCAGCGTAAGCATCACACGTTGGAAGCTATAGATACTGCTATCAATGCTGGATTGCTTGTATGGGATCCCGAGACGGCCATAATCTACCCCGTAAATCTTCGCAAAAAGCCAAGCCATGGAAAAAATTTGAAAGCAACTGTCAAAAGCTACGGCGCGAAGGCTCGCCTACTGGGAAACTGGTTTTCAGCTCATGACACATTGGCTATCGCTAATTACTTGCGAGTGACGCTGTAATGAATTTTCAGATCCTGCAACTAATAGTTTGGCCTAAAAACCCCGTACATAGTCCTCAAGTCATTAAGTTTGAAAAGGGCAAGGTGAATGTCATAACTGGTGCCTCGCGAACAGGCAAGTCTGCGATTATACCAATAATTGATTACTGCTTGGCATCCTCTGAATGCCAAATTCCCATTGATACAATTCGAGACCATTCAGCTTGGTATGGTATTGTCGTAGAGTCTGATGAGGAACAGCTTTTATTAGCCCGGCGCGGTCCGGTGGGCAAGGAGGCGTCGCGTGAGTTTTATGTAGCGCGCGCAGCAACTGTTACTATACCGAATTTGGTAATTGAAGGTAACGAGTCCATTGATGGTGTGAAACTGATATTAAATACAGTTGCTGGCACGCCATATTTACGACTATACGCACCAGACGATAATCGTCCGTTTCAAGAGAGACTTAGTTTCAGAGATGTTACCACCTTGACCTTTCAAAGTCAGGATGTTGTTGCTAGCCAGAATATTCTTTTCTACAAGATGCACGGATTCGAATATAGAGAGCGGCTTAAAAATTGGTTTCCTTACATCCTAGGGGCTGAGAATTTAGAGACTTTGACAGCACGCCACCGACTTGCCGTTGTTCAAGCAAAGTTGGCACAGCTCAAGCGTGAAGACGAACGGGCGAAAAAAGTATCGCAAGCATGGCTAGATAATATGGTCGGCCAGGTCGAGGTTGCTCGGCAGTATGGTCTGGTACCAGAAGGTACCGCCAAAACCACTGACCCAGAAGTTCTAATTCAGATTGCCAAAATAATTATTGATACAGACCTAGAGCATCCTCACACAACTACCAAATCGATTGAGCAGGCTAATGAAATCATTACTGCACTGGAAAAGCAGGAAGATGAAATTAGTGATGAAATTAGCTTAGTGAAAAGGCGACTGCGAGATCTTTCTCGTCTAAAGGAGAGTTTAACATCCTACGGTCTAAGCACCAGAAAGAGGGCGGAGCGCCTTCACATTTCACAATGGCTGAAAGATATCTCGTCCAAGGACGCTTCATGCCCAGTATGCGGAGAGCGTGGCCATATTAACTCAACAGTTGAGATGGGTAAAATCGCTACGGCTTTTGAAAAAGCTGAACTTGAGTCCAAGAAAACAAAGACGATACCTACTACATTTGTTCGTGAGGAGGAACTCTTAAAACGTCAACTTGACATAGCATTGGAGAAGCGTTCAGCAATCGCTGGCAGGCTGGATTTTAGAATATCTAAAAGCAAAGAGCTTTCGTCACACTTTGCCAGAAGAAAAAATATGTTTCTGTTCTTAGGATACCTCAGAGCGTCCCTAACTACTTTTGAAAATCTCTTCAACAAAAATGAAACAGGCAAGGAAATCGAAGCTTTAGAGGAAGAAGAGGCAGCTCTCAAACTCAAATTTACCCCAGGTTCTTCCGAAAGGAAAACTGAGACGGCGCTTGGCCAAATCGAACTAAAAACTCTCGCTCGCCTTCAGTCTTTAGATGTCGAAAGCAAATACAAAAAAAGACCTCCTAAGTTCTCAATCAAAGATCTGAGCCTGAAGGTGCTTAGCAACGATAATGACTGGCACTTCTTGTCAGAGGTAGGGAGCGCTTCAAACTGGTTATCTTTCCACGTTGCGTTCATATGCGCGCTTCATGAGTTCCTGAGCGAGTTGAATGAGTCATGTGTTCCCTCCTTCGCAGTATTTGATCAGCCTAGCCAAGTCTATTTTCCTAAAATTAGTCGCTCCAAGCAGGAATCAAACGACCAAGAGCACAGCTACCTTGACGAGGATGTTGATGCAGTTAGGGGGATCTTCAAAACGCTATCTGATTCTGTCGAGGCAATGGGAGGAAAGTGGCAGTGTATTGTGCTTGACCATGCCGGAATGGATATCTATGACGGGATTGTTAACGTTCATGAAGTGGACGTGTGGCGTAATGGAAAAAAACTGATACCAAGCCACTGGATGACAGATTAGCGCAACTTAAAAGACAGTCAGAAGTAACAAAAGGTGGACGCTAGAGTGATTTGGACCATGCTGTGCTGTAGCTCAACTTAAAGAAGAATTCTAACGCCTCAAAAATAAAAGGTATTTTTTATGGTTTTTGGTGGTTTATTTAGTTCTGAGCGTACTGTACCAGTTTTCTTGGGGGCGCCGGAGGCGGAGGCAGAGTCTACATCTCAGTCTCGCGTGTCTATTCTTGATGTCTATGAAGATTACCATGGTCTAAGCCCCGCGCTAACAACTGAGCAATTCATTATTATAGGACGAAAAGGCTCAGGCAAAAGTGCCTTCGCAGAGTTTATAAGCGCGAAAGCCAAGTCGATGCCTAATTTATTCAGTCAATTCGTACGGGCAAGCGAATTTCAAATAGAAAAAGCAATTCAAAATATCACGACAAAAGATAGTCAAATTGACAGTGAAAGTTTCTTTTTGTGGCTGATTTATACAAATGTCCTTAAGCTATTTTCCCATAATGAAGCAATTAAGGAAGATAAAAGCTATGAGCTATTGAGACAATTTCTAAAAAAGAATTCCGGATACATAAATATTAAAGACTTTGAAATAAAAGGACTTGTCGAGAAGCACGGATTTGATGTAAGCATAGAGCAGTTTAAAAGATTCTTTCGATTGAAGATGGATAGGAACTTAGAAATAAAATCAGAGCGGGCAAGCTTTGATAAGTTACTTCCTCATCTAGAGGAGGTTATTATTTCCGCTCTCAGCTCAGAAGTTGAACGATCGAACAATAATTCATATTCAATTTTTTTTGACGACTTAGATGTTTGGTTCAATGCCTCTAGCAGAGAATCATCCGACTCACTGGTCAGTTTGATTAGGGCATGCCGGAGAGTTAATAATACAGTTTTTGGTGCAAATGGAATCAAAGCAAAGGCGATCATACTGCTTCGTGATGATATTGAATCCTATATCTCTAATCGCTACGCCGACACAGCTAAAATTTTGGCATCTTATTCAATAAAAATAAACTGGTATCATGAAGATTATTCGGGCGCCGATCTGGAAGAGCAACTTAGCTTAAAAAAATTCATTAATAAGCGTATTGCTCTCGCGTTCGGCAAAGCTGGTAAATCGTTCAGCGCGGAAGATCCTTGGACATCTCTCGTGGGTGCAATGAGCGGCGAACGGTCTAGTTTCAAGTATGTGGTCAATAAAACATTGTTTCGCCCCCGCGACTTATTGCTATTTTTTAAGCCGTTGGAAAGTGGTAGCTTCAAATATCCGCTCTCCAAATATGATATCAATGCTTTAAGCGTTAGCTATGCCAGGGAACTAGCAAAGGAAGTTAGAAACGAATTATCATCTTTCTACTCTAGCACGCAGGTTGAAAATATTTTTGGTGCTATTTCGCAAATAGCGAAAGCCAAAACGAAATACAATGACGCGCTAGAAATTATTGAGAGCTACTGCAAGGATGTTGTGCCAAAAGAAGTTCTTGAGGATCTTTTTTCAAGATCGATAGTCGGAAGCTGCGATAATCAAGGGAGATTTTCATTCAAGTGCCGGGAGCCAATGGGGACAATAAATCCTATTAAACTGGATAAGGATAAGCTAGTTGTCGTTCAATACGGCATTAGAGACTACGTCACGCAAAAATATTAACCCACAGAAGTCTCAATCAGCTGGAAAAGGTCTCTTGCTTCAGAGGCGACCTGTTCCAGGGTGCGTTACAGCCGCAGCTAACTGGCAGCTTTGGGTCGTAAGCTGTAGATCGCGGATGTCCGCTATTGGCCGATAGCTGCCGCTCACGGACGACCGCTTTCGGCCAGTTGCTGCCATTCAGGACGCAAAAAAATAGCCTTCAAAACTTAATTCCTACTAAGAAACAGTTATCAGGAAGGGAAATATAATTGTAATTTTTCATGCCTTTTTCTGGATGATCCAGTTTCCTCTGCTAGTTTTTCTAACGATCAGTCTGCCTCACAAGATTCTCTCCCCGAAAAACGCCAATGCAAGGAAGCTTCGGTATGAACAATACGCCTTTATTCGTTAGCGGCCTGCTCGCGACTGTAGCATTGCTCGGCGCAATGGCCGTGCAGGCAGAGACCTCTCCGGTGGCGCAAGTTTCAGGCCCGGAAGCCGATGTGAAGGTGACGGAGACTTACGTTCGGATGATGGCGCGAGAGGCGTATTTTTGGGGTTGGCCGATGGCCAACATCTTCAATCGTCGGCAGAAGTTCAACGATCTCCCAGAGCCAGGCCTGATGGGTGGCATCGTACCCGTAGCGCCGATCAATCATCTGTCGATGCTTACCGATTACATTTCCCCTGGGGAGCGGCTGGTGGCCTGTCCGAACCAGGATGTGGTTTACGGTGCGGGCAGCATTGCGCTGGATATCGAACCGGTGGTGATTCAGGTACCGGACTTCGGCGACCGCTTCTGGGTGTACCAACTAGTAGACCTTCGCTCCGACAGCTTTGCCGAACTGGGGAAGATGTACGGCACCAAGCCTGGTTTCTATCTGCTGGTGGGGCCGGACTGGAACGGCAAAGTACCGGAAGGCATCACCCAGGTGTTTCGTGCAAAGACCAATACCGGTTTCGTGATTCCGCGGGTGTTCCAGGACGATACAGCCGAAGATCGCAAAGCTATCCAGCGCTATCTGTCGGGGATCGACATGTACCCGCTGTCCAAATACGACGGCAAACTCAAGCAGCGTGATTGGAGCCAGTCGCCGAAATTCCCCGCTGAGGCGTCGGGTGACGAGGAAACGCGTTGGGTGCTCCCGGAAAAGTTCTTCGATGAGCTGCCAGCGATTCTCAAGGACGCCAAACCGCTGCCGGGAGAAGAGGCGCGCTATGCGCAATTGTCGGTACTGGCACAAATCGCTCAGCGCGATCCCGAGCTGAAAAAAGCCATGATCGACGAAGCGCAAAAGGCCGACAGCGAAGTGGTCAAGCCGCTGCTGCAGTTCCGCAATTACGGCCAGCAGTTGCCGCACCACTGGAGCACCATCAGCAACGGCGCGGCGTTTGGCACCGATTACTTCCTGCGCACGGCGGTTGCCCGCTCGAACATCTTCGTCAACAAGCAGATCGAGACCAAGTACTTCTATCAAGATCTGGACGAGTCCGGCATGCGGCTCAATGGTGCCCAGCGCTACAGCGTGACCTTCTCCAAAGGCGCGCTGCCGCCGGTTAAGGGTTTTTGGTCGCTGACGCTGTACAACCAGCAGCATTTCTTCGCCGAAAACTCGTTGGGGCGCTATTCCCTCGGTACCAAGAACAAGTCGCTCAAGACCAATACCGATGGCTCGCTGACGCTCTACGTGCAGAGCGATTCACCGGGTGCGGACAAGGAAAGCAACTGGCTCCCAGCGCCGAAGGGCGCTGATTTCTCGCTCTACGTTCGCGCCTACTGGCCGGAAGCGGCCGCGATGAATGGCCAGTGGACTCCGCCGGCGGTGGTCAAGGTCAACTGAACCGATTTCCCAACTGCGTTCATAAGGACAGCCCATGAACCGTTTGCGCACCACACTCACGGCCTTGGCCGTAAGCCTTTCTCTAAGCGGCCTGGCCGACGCTGCGTCGCGCTATGAAGAGCTCGCCAATCAACCTTTTGAAAAGGGCTTCCCGACCGAAGCGACTGCACGCAGCCTGATCGATGAACTGGTGTTTCAGCGTGCTGTGCAGTCGTATCTGTGGGCCTTGCCGGCGATCAACATTTGGTCGATGAAGGAAGCGTCGGAGAAGCAGTTTGGCGCGGGCTACAACATCTTGCCGACCTGGAAAAAGCGAATCAATGCCAAGACGCTGGTGACGACACCGAACTCCGATTTGGTCTACGCCATGAGCTATCTGGATCTGGCAAAGTACGGCCCGCTGGTGGTCGAAGCACCGCCCGGTGTGCAGGGGATGTTCGATGATTTCTTCCAGCGTCCGATTGTCGGACCAACTATCGATGGCAAAATCTGGCGCGGTGACGTCGGCCTTGCCGGCCCCGACAAGGGCAAGGGCGGTACCTATGTGCTGCTCCCGCCTGATTACAAGGGGCCGGAACCGACCGAGGGATTCGTCTACCGTTCGCGCACCAACAACGTGTTCCTGTTCTGGCGCACCTTCTTCAAGGACCCGAAAGACCTCAGTGTGCCGGTGGCCGAGGTCGAGCGCACGAAGATCTATCCGCTGGGCAAGAAGGATTCGGCCCTGCCTATGCAATTCCCCGACGCCACCGGCGCACCGATCAACATGTTGTTCCCCGAGGACGGTCGTTACTTCGACATGCTCTCGCGCTTCATCGACGCCGAAGCCGTCGACCCGGCGGACATGGACATGCGCGGGTTCCTGCACACCCTGGGCATCGAGAAGGGCAAACCCTTCGCCCCGGATGCCGAACGACGCAAGCTGCTGGATGACGCCGCGCGAACCGCGTTTAAGATGAGCAAGGTGGTGACCAGCCACTTGTTGTACAAAGAGCCGGGCGGTCTGTACTACAAGGATCGCCAGTACGTGAACACTTTCGCCGGGGAGAACACCGAGTTCCAAGCCAGCGGTAGCTTCACCAATCTTGAGCAGCGAGTGGCGTTCTTCACCTCAGCCTATTCGGACAGCCCTGGCATGGTTATGAACATGATCGGTGCCGGCGCCAAGTATCCTGCTACTACCCGCGACGCCGAGGGCAAATTTCTGGATGGCGCCCAGACCTACAAGCTCAATCTTCCGGCCAATGTCCCGGCGGCGTTGTTCTGGTCGGTCACCGCTTACGACAACCTGACTGCGTCAGGTCTGGACAATGGCCAGCCGTTCCCGTCCCTCAATCAGATGGATAAACCGGCGCAGAACAGCGACGGCTCCACTGACATCTACTTCGGGCCGAAATCGCCAGGTGAAGGCAAGAACTGGATCAAGACCGTACCGGAGAAAGGCTTTCTGGTGATCGTGCGGCTCTATGGGCCAAAGCAGGCCTTCTTTGATCAGAGCTGGAAGCCAGGCGACTTGATCAAACAATAGATACACGTTCGCCTTGCCCTGCTAGCAACGAGGGTACCGCGAGCAACTCGGCGGTCTGAGTAGAAATTAAATCAATCAGTGGCCTGTAATTGTCAGCGTAGAGTTGAGTGTTATCAGCTGTATTTACTAGGGAGAAATCGTGATCCGTGTGCTGTTAAGTCTCAGGTTGGGGGCATCCTTTTCAAACCATCCAAAGCGTGCCCTCAGATGTGCCCCCACTGTAGCAATCCACTGGAAGAGAATGGAGCTCCATGGCTTGTGGAAATGCAGAAGTAATCAGATAAACGGTCTATTCTAAGACATCTAAAGACTCTCAGGGGCGCCAAAAAACATCTGAATCCGCGACCGCAACCACCGTTCCCCCGGATCGTTATCCTGCGACCCACGCCACGCCATGTGCAGTTCAAACGAGCGCACCGGCAACGGCGGATCTTCCGCCCGCAACCCACCTGCCGACGTCAGCGCCTCAGCCGCGTAGTCCGGCACAGTCGCCAGAATATCGGTGCCCGCCAACAACGTCCCCAATCCATTGAATTGCGGCACCGCCAACACCACGTGGCGTTTGCGGTCGAGTTTCTCCAGTTCTTCGTCAATAAAACCACTCAAGTCGCCGGCAAACGACACCAGCGCGTGCGGGCGGGCGCAGAAGTCGTCCAGGCTCAGGGAGCCTGGCACGCTGTCGGCGCGCAGCAGTTTGGGCAGGCTGCGGCGCAGGACTTTGCGTTTGGCGTTGGCCGGCAGGTCGGCGGTGTAGCTGACGCCGATGGAGATTTCGCCGGAGGCCAACAGGCCCGGCATCAGGATGTAGTTGACGCGGCGCACCACCAGCACGATGCCGGGGGCTTCGGCGCGCAGGCGCTTGAGCAGTTGGGGCAGCAGGGCGAACTCGACGTCGTCGGACAGGCCGATGCGGAATACGGCGGTGCTGGTGGCCGGGTCGAACTCGGCGGCGCGGCTGACGGCGGTGGAGATCGAGTCCAGAGCCGGGGAGAGCAGGGCGAAGATTTCCACGGCGCGGGCCGAGGGTTCCATGCTGCGGCCGGTGCGTACAAACAGCGGGTCATCGAACAGCCCACGCAGGCGCGACAAGGCCGCGCTGATGGCCGGCTGGCCGAGGAAGAGTTTCTCGGCAGCGCGGGTCACACTGCGCTCATGCATCAAGGTTTCGAATACGATCAAGAGGTTAAGGTCGACACGACGCAGGTCGTTACGGTTCATCTTGTGTCCTGGAAGAGTCAGCAAACTTGACGTGAGCGGCCATCCTGGAACCCTTCAGATTCCATTTAGAAGCATGACCGGCATGAATCTTACGGGTAAAGACTGGTACTCTGCACCGGCTAATTGAGTTTTCCTACGATTGTTGAGGTCTATTCCTCAGTTGCGGAATCAATGACAGGCATGTCGACTATTAACGGCGACCGGTGGTCTTACCCGGAAAGCCCAGATAGAGTTCATGGCATTAGAGGTTACTTTGACGAGGTTTGCGATGTCCCGCACGATCCGTTTTCACAAGTTTGGTCCGGCCGAGGTGCTCAAGTGCGAAGAGCATGTAGCCGCGCAGCCCGCACCGGGCGAAGTGCAGGTGCGTGTCGACGCGATTGGCATCAGCTGGTACGACATTCTCTGGCGCCAGAACCTGGCGTCTTCCCATGCGCGCCTGCCTTCAGGGCTTGGCCATGAGATGGCCGGGGTTGTAGTTGCCCTGGGCGATGGCGTGGATGACTTGGCAGTGGGCGATAAAGTGGCCAGTTTTCCGGCCGAGAGCCCCAATGATTACCCGGTGTATGGCGAGCAGATCGTTTTGCCGCGCTCGGCCCTGACCCGTTACCCGGATGTCTTGAGCCCGATTGAAGCCAGCGTGCACTACACGCCGCTGCTGATTGCCTACTTTGCCTACGTGGACTTGGCGCGGGTCAAGCCTGGCCAGTTCGCCCTGGTGACCGACGCCAGCCATTGTGCCGGCCCGTCTTTTGTACAGCTGGGCAAGGCGCTGGGTGTGCGGGTGATTGCTGCGACCAAAGACAGCGCTGAGCGTGAATACCTGCTGTCGTTGGGCGCAGAAAAGGTCATCGTGACCGAAGAGCAGGACTTGCTGATGCAAATCAACAAGTTCACCGACAATCGCGGTGTCGACGTGGTGTTCGATGGCCTGGGCGGCCCGCAGATGTCGTTGCTGGGTGATGTGTTGGCCCCACGTGGCAGCCTGGTGCTGTATGGCCTGCAGGGTGGCAACCAGACGCCATTCCCGGCATGCGCAGCGTTCCAGAAGAACATTCAGTTCTTTGTGCACTGCATCGGCAATTTCACCGGCAAACCGGAGTTGGGCATCATCCAGGATCAGGTTGCCCTGCAACGGGCCTTGCGCGATATCAACCAATTGACCGCTGACCGTGTGCTGGTGCCGCTGAAAACCACGGTGTTTCCGTTCAACCAGTTCGTGGAAGCGCACCGCTACATGGATGAATGCCCGTGCCGTGAGCGAGTCGCGTTGCAGGTTGAAGCTGTTTGAAGCGTAGGAATATTCTTAAACGAGTATTTCAATCCCCGGGCGTATGGGGCAAATACGCCATTTGAGAAGGCTTAAGCTGCGTAATGCATGAGGTGCGCAGCCACGGCAGTCTCCTGTAAACGATACCTTTCCCCCTGACGCCGCCCTGAATTCCAGTGCGGCGTCTTTGTCTGTGCGTTTTACGCACGTTGCCTGTTGTCAATCTGAACTGGTTTTCGATCAGGTTCTGTGTCTGTTAATCATAATTGCAACCTTGATAATTGTGCTGTCACTTTCATCTCAAGGACTGAGTAATGAATGAAACCATGCTTGTAGTGCAGGTGCCTCCTGCAACTAACAGTTCGGCATTTCTACGGGCCCGGGGAAGCGGGTATTTCCACGGCGGATCTCAACTTATAAGCGCGCGAAGAGAAAAGGTCGGCGTGATTTATTTGTGGGAAAGTTCTTTTAGTTCTGGTTTTAGTGGAGTAGGAGGTTGTCGGAAACCTCCTAGGAGTGCCGCTGCGGGCCGTCGATAGGCCGCCTGCGCAGCGCCTTTGCCGCAGCAGGCTTCCATGATAGGGGCAGCACGCAGTCCATGCGTTGTTGTTACAGGGTGCTAGTGTCTTTTTACCCAAGCACTTTATGGCGAGCGGCATTCAAAAAACGCAATAGGTCGAGCGAACACGATTGTTCAGTGGCTCGTAACTTATATTTAAATTCAGGTATTAGAACAATGAGCGCTATTCACGAACAGGCCATGACGTATGTTTATCAACAAGTTCTTCAACGTTTGATCGGGCATTTCAGCCGCGCGGAACGTACGGCACTTCAATTGTTGATCCAGCGTATCGTCGTGGCCGCCGGTGGCATGGAACAAGTGGGTGACTACAAGGTGCTGGTCGCCCATGGCGGCGGCGAAGTCAGCAGCTACACCCTGGCGCTATTGCGCGCCGCACAATTGACTATCGCCGGGCGTGCGCCCAGGACGTTTCATCTGCGGGTCGCCACGTTACGCCATGCCGGTATGACTCAGGACACCCTCGACACTCTTCATCGGGGTTACGGCCGGCTATTTTTCCATGACGATCCCAGGGTCGAACTGCTGATGGTGGACCATGGGGAAGTGCTGCCTTTCAACCACCTGCGTCCTGCATCGGCGCCCGGGCGCGAAACCAGCCAGCGTAACCGGCTGATGGTAGGGCACCTGACTTCCGGGGATATCCGCGCAACGTTATGCAATGACACGTATCTGGCCTTGGGCGACTTTTATCAGCGCGTGACCAGCTGGAACGGGGGCGTACACGCCGTGGTCAGCGGTGATTCCGTACGCAAGCAAAGCCAATTTCTCGCTTGGCTGAAAAAGTCCGCACAAGGCGCAGGCCTCACCATCCCCAGGAGCCCGCCCGCATCGCTCAATGGGCTGTATGCGCGCATGGATGAATGGAGCCAGGGGTATTACCGCGAGTTGTACGGCGAGCACTATGTCGAGCGAGAGGACGCCGCAAAGGGTGGGCATCGTCATCTGGCCTACATCGGCATTGCTGACTTGCTGGAGGATATCGCCCAGCCGGGAAGTACGTTGCTCACGGAGTTCATGGCTTACGTTGTCGACCCCCTGGGCTTTCATTTCAGTAATCCGACGTATGCCAATCCCTTGTTGATGGCCCATCTGCGCGGCTTGCAGGCCGAATGCCTGAGGGACTTGGACTATGAAGCGGGTGCTGAAGGCTTCGTCATTCAAGCGGCGAACGCCATGCGTCAACGGCAGATCCCGGAAGAGCTGCTGGCTCAAGCTGCGACACGGGAGGGGCGGCTGATGTCTTCTGCCTACGCCCTGCAGTTTTTTGGCGTGGAGGAGGGGCCGTTGATCTGCCTGTTGTGCTCGCCGTTTATCCATCATGGCGAACGCCTGGAAGGCTATTTGCGCCAGTGCCACCCAGGCATGCTGGTGGCGTTGCCAGAATTGCACAAGGTGCTCCAAGGCAAGCCGGCTGCCGACATGCTGCAGCAATGGGTCATCGACACCAGTGGATTGCCGCTGAACCTGCTTCAGCACCTTTACCGCAAGCGCCCGTTGCCCCTTGCCTCGGGCCGTTCCACAAGTAGCCCTCGCCAGGCGCACCCGACGCCAGCATACGATGCGCAGGCCTTTCAGCTGTCCGGACGATGATGCTGCGAGGCACGCGGCAGACCGATTTCGCCTATCAGGCGGTCTACCGCTACATGATCAATCTGATCAACGAGGTCAGCACGGATACACGGGTGAAACTGCCGTCGTTGCGGCAGTTGTCCGGGCGCCTGAATGTGTCGATTTCGACCATTCAATATGCGTATTCGCTGCTTGAAAAAGAAGGGCGGGTCTATTCGGTGGCCAAATCGGGCTACTACGCCTGGCCACTGGCAGGCAGCCCGGCGCCGTGTTCCGGAGGCGACGTGCTCGAAAGGCTCTACATTGCGGCCCGTCGCCCAGGCATGGTGGTGCTCAGTGGCGACGAGCCCACCTTGCTGGCATCCCTGGATGCGACCTTGCTGCGATTGGAGCGTGAACTGGTGCGCCAGTACCCGCGCGAGTTGCAGCCCTGGTCCCAGCCTTGTGGCGTGTGGGAGTTACGAGCGGCAGTGGCGGCCCGCTACACCACCTCGCCCATTCGCTGCTGGCACGCCGACGACGTTTACATCGGTGCCGATCTTCGAAGTGTGCTGGATATTCTGGTCGAGACCTTGAGGTTGCGAGGCGCCACGGTGATTGTCGAGTCGCCGTGTGACTGGTTGATCCTGCGACTCCTGCAAGATGCCGGGGTGCGTATCATCGAGTTGCCTTGGGCCACCGATGGGCGCCTCGACCTGGCACTGCTCGAAGGGCTGCTGCGCGATGAGCCCGTGCAACTGGTGCTGCTGTCGTCCTCCGTCAGCCTGCCATCGGGCGGCGTATTGCAACCCCGTGACCGTCTGGAGGTGGCACAGTTACTGGATCAATATGGTTGTTGGCTGCTGGAGAACGATACGTGCGGTGAGTTGAGCTTCAAGTCGTCCCAGAGCGCATTGCGTGACCTGGTCAACCCGGAGCGGCTGATTGTATTTTCCTCGTTCGAGAAGATACTCGGCCCAGAAGCGCCATACGGCTACCTGCTGTCCCGGTGCATGAGCAGTGAATTGCAGCGCCAGTTCCTGTTTCGCGGGTTCCGGTTGTCCTCCATTCGCCAGCGTGCGATCGCTCGCCTTTATCACAGCGGGCGAATCGACCAGCATTTGCGCAACCTGCGTCATTTGCTGCGCGAGCAGGCCGGGGCGGTCAGCCAGCGACTGGACGAGCACCTCGGGCAGCAAGTGACCTATCGAATGCCAGCGGGCGGGGCCACATTCTGGTTGGGTGCGACCCAGGCCGTGGACATGCGCCAGGTGTTCCAGTCCATGCTCGCCCAGCAAATCGTGGTGGTGCCCGGCGAGCTGTTCAGCCTTTCAGGCCTGCATCACCAGCAACTGCGCATCAGCCATACCTTTCAGGGGCATCCCAACCTGGACATGGCCCTGGTTGCCCTGAGCGATGCCCTGCGCCAGGCTCAGGTGGGGTGAGCGCGTGAAATTTCTCTTGTTGATGTAGGATCGATACCGTCGCGCGGTAGTCCAACTCTCAGTAAACTGTCACTTTTTCCGAATCCTTCTTCTTGAGGTTTATGCATGACAATCAGTCCTTTTGCGGGCAAGCCGGCGCCAGCCCAGTTGCTGGTGGATATCCCGCGACTGGTCACGGCCTATTACACGGGCCAGCCTGATGCAGCGATCTCCACCCAGCGCGTGGCCTTTGGCACGTCCGGGCACCGTGGCAGCTCGTTCGAGCTGAGCTTCAATGAATGGCATGTGCTCGCTATCAGCCAGGCCATCTGCCTGTACCGCGAAGCCCAAGGCATCAACGGCCCGCTGTTTGTCGGCCTGGACACCCACGCGCTGTCCACGCCTGCCGGTGCCAGCGCCCTGGAAGTGCTGGCTGCCAACGGTGTGCACGTGATGTTGGCCGAAGGCGATGAGTACACGCCGACTCCGGCCATTTCCCACGCCATCATTTGCTACAACCGTGGCCGCACCACCGGCCTGGCGGACGGCATCGTTATCACGCCGTCGCATAACCCGCCACAAAGTGGCGGCTACAAGTACAACCCGCCCAATGGCGGCCCGGCCGATACCCACGTCACCAAGTGGATCGAAGCCAAGGCCAACGAGTTGCTGGCCAACAAGCTCGCCGGGGTCAAGCGCATCACCCACGCGCAGGCGCTCAAGGCCGACACCACCCATCGTCACGACTACCTCAACAGCTATGTCGCCGACCTGGTCAACGTGATCGACATGGACGCCATCCGCAGTGCCGACCTGCGCCTGGGTGTAGACCCACTGGGCGGAGCAGGGGTGCGCTACTGGTCCGCGATTGCTGAGCACTACCGCTTGAACCTGGACGTGGTGAACACTGAAGTTGACTCGACGTTCCGCTTCATGAGCGTCGACTGGGATGGCCAGATCCGTATGGACCCGTCCTCCAGCTACGCCATGCAGGGCTTGATCGGCCTGAAGGAACGCTTTGACGTGGCCTTCGCCTGCGACCCGGACCACGACCGCCATGGCATCGTGACCCCGTCCGGTGGCCTGTTGGCGCCGAACAACTACCTGGCCGTGTCCATCGACTACCTGTTCCAGAACCGCCCTGACTGGCGCACTGACGCCGCCGTGGGCAAGACGGTGGTCAGCAGCGGCCTGATCGACCGCGTGGCCGCACGCATTGGTCGTCGCCTGTACGAAGTGCCGGTGGGTTTCAAATGGTTTGCCGACGGCCTGTTTGAAGGCTCGCTGGGCTTTGGCGGTGAAGAAAGCGCCGGCGCTTCGTTCCTGCGCAAGGACGGCAGCGTCTGGAGCACCGACAAGGATGGCCTGATTCCTGCGCTGTTGGCGGCGGAAATGACTTCGCGCAAAGGGCAGGACCCGAGCCAGATCTACCGTGGCCTGACCGACGCCCTGGGTGAGCCGTTCGCCATTCGTGTGGATGCCAAGGCAACACCGGCGCAGAAGGCCCTGCTGGGCAAGCTGTCGCCAGAGCAGGTCACCTCCACGCAATTGGCCGGGGAAAGCATCCAGCAGATCCTCAGCCACGCGCCGGGCAACAACCAGGCGATCGGCGGCTTGAAAGTGATGACCGAAAACGGCTGGTTTGCCGCAAGGCCATCGGGCACCGAGGACATCTACAAGATCTATGCCGAGAGCTTTATTGGCGAAGACCACCTCAAGCAACTGGTGGAAGAGGCGCAGGTGTTGGTAGATGGGGCCATCAGCCAATAAATAATCCTGTGTAGGAGCCGGCTTGCTGGCGATGGCGGTCGCAAGATCGCTATCGCCGGCAAGCCGGCTCCTACAGGTTTCAGGCGAGATCGACCAACACGATTTCGCTGTCCTCAATCGCCGTCACCCGCAATAC
This sequence comes from Pseudomonas sp. GW821-FHT09A09, assembly GCF_059418405.1. Lineage (NCBI taxonomy): Bacteria > Pseudomonadati > Pseudomonadota > Gammaproteobacteria > Pseudomonadales > Pseudomonadaceae > Pseudomonas > Pseudomonas sp. GW821-FHT09A09. Next base: position 67,593 of record NZ_JBWKPU010000010.1, on the reverse strand, counting down.
GCGCTCATCCTCTGCTGCAACCCCATCTCGAGCTTGTGCGCGTAAGCCATTGATTTCAATCACGCCCGTTGCCGGCACCAGATACGCACGACGCCCTGCGTCCAGCGCATACTCGGCACTTTCCCCAGCCTTCAAGTTGGCCGCTACCAGCCGTGCATCGGCCCGAATGCGCAGGCTTTCGCTGTCCCCGGATTTTCCGCTGGCCAATGTTACAAAGCCCTCGCGATCACCCTTTGGAAACGGCTTGGCGCCCCAGGAAGGCGGCAGGCCGGCTTCATTCGGGATGATCCAGATCTGAAAAATCTCTGTCGGCGTGGTCTCCAGGTTGTATTCGCTGTGGGCAATGCCGGTGCCGGCGCTCATCACCTGCACGTCGCCGGCCTCGGTGCGGCCTGTGTTGCCCAGGTTGTCCGCATGGCTAATCGCGCCTTTACGCACATAGGTGATGATTTCCATGTCGCGGTGCGGATGCTGCGGGAAGCCGGTGCCAGGAGCAATGATGTCGTCGTTCCACACTCGCAGGTTGCCCCAGTGCATACGCTTGGGGTCATGGTATTCGGCGAACGAAAAATGGTGATGGGCGTCAAGCCAGCCATGGTGGGCGCCGCCCAGGGAGTTGAAAGGTCGCAGTTCAAGCATGATCGTCTCCAGTTGATGGCATCTATGATCCAACAGCCCTAGATCGATAAAAAGCGTAAAAACTTCCGTGTTCCTATCAGTTCTCTCGATTGGTTGCTGGCGTTTTGACTTTCACTTCATCGCCTAACCTCATGACAGCAAAGCAATTGGCTGGAACTGCGCGCAGTTTCCGGCGACCATGGCGCACTCTTCAAAACCAAGCTCATCGCAGGAGTCCGCGTGCCGCAACAACAGCCTGATCTGCCCCCTGAACTGCGCCCTCTGGCCGAAATGCCCCTGTTCAAGCGGCTGGCCGCGCGCCTGTTTGGCCATGGCCTGACGCGCTTGAGGGCGCAGCACCGCTTTTCGTGGCTGCACGGGCAGGCCGATGGGTTCCGCAGTGGGCACGAAGCCGGTGTGGAATATGGTTACCGCGAAGGCAAGGCCGACGGCATCGAGGAAGGGCGCCAAGTCCTGCTGATCCGTGACTTTCGCCCCGAGGAGCACCGTGCCCCCGGCGTTGACGACAGCCTGTTCGATGACTGGCGCCTACCGCTGACCGCCGAGATCAAGAAGCGTATCAAGGCTGACGTGGCGCGCCTGCTGCCGGCCCATGCCCAGCCCAGTGCCGCGCAGTGGAAGATGATCTTCAGCGACACGCCCTCAACGTCCGTGATTGCCGGCGCAGGTGCCGGCAAGTCCACCTCGCTGGTGCTGCGCATCCTGTTGCTGACCCACTACCTGGGGTTTGAGCTGAGCTCGATGACCGTGGTGACCTTCACCCGTGAGTCACGCAAGGACTTCATCAACAAGCTCATGGAAATTCTCAGCCTGTGGGGCCAACCCCTTGGCATGAAAGAAGCCCAAGCCGTGGTGCGTACCTTTCACTCGCGGATCCTGCCCATGGTGCGCAGCCTGCCGGGCTTTGAGCGGTTGCAGGCCTTTGAAACCCTCAGCGCCGGTTTCGAGGACGCCGACAGCAACCCGTTCGACCTGCGCATCAGCGATGCCCAGCGCCAACAGATGAACGCCTGTTATCACCGGCTGCATGGTCAGCATGCCCGCTTTCGCGAGCTGATTGCGCCGCTGGCGCGCCATGGCCTGCAGCTTAAGGAGCTGGAGCGCGACCACCCGGACGTGCAAAAGCGCATGGCGGTGACCGAACTGGCCGCCAAGCGTGATGAAGAACTCTGCGATGTGATCGAAGACCTGTGGTTCAGGGCCGGCGCCTGGCCGATCAAAGGCATTGAACCCAGCCGCCAGACCGTCGAAATCAATGGCGCGCAGTTCCACTGCCACGGCTATATCCCTGAGCTGGACGCCTGGGTGGTGCTGGGCTTCGATTCCCGCGAAAACGCCCAGATCAGCCGCCCCAACTCGAAACTGTCGGTGCGTGCAGAGTGGGCGGTCAAGCGCACTTTATTTCAAGCTTTCTGCCGTAAGCCTTTGATATGGTTGGATAGTTATGAGTCTTCAAAGCGGCTGTTAAGCAGCCTGGCCGGTGACGCCACGGCAGGGCCTGGCTTCGATTACAAGGTCAAGGGCGAGCTGGCCTCGGCGCCGCTGCTGGACAGTTTTGTGATGGCGGCCGGCTTTATCGAGAACCTCGGCCTGGACGTGCCCAGCGCTGTCGGCCAGATGAGCTTTGCCAAGGATGACCCCGACCGATTCTTCTTCGAGGCCCTGAGCATTTTCTGGAAAGCCCTGGAAGACCACTTGCTCGACCAGTCGCCGCCGATCATGACGTATAACCGCATGTTTTCGCTGTTTGGTGAAAACACCCCGGAAAACCTCAAGCTGCTCAGCGACCCGCTATTACGGCCGATGTCCCACTTGATGATTGACGAGTTCCAGGACGTGTCCCCGCAGATCGTCTCGTGGATTCGCGCCAGCCTGCGGGAAATCCGCAGCCGTGGCCCGGCCATGCACGTAGGCCGCGGGGCGCAACGCTCTTCGTTGCTGTGTGTGGGGGACGACTGGCAGTCGATCTACGGCTGGCGTGGCAGTTCGCCCAAGTACTTCATGGAGTTCAACAAGGAATTCCCGTCGCCAAGCACCACCCGCGTGATGCTGAGCGAGAACTACCGCAGCCACCAGCACATCATCGACGCTGCCGAGCATATCGTGCGGGCTGCGCCGGCGATCCCCGGCAAAAAAGCCAAGGCCAGTGGCGAACCCAGGGCATTGGTGCCGGTCGCCGTGCTGGAGCGGGATGATGCCGCGTTGGGGCGGCGGTTGCTCGCGCACTATGAACGGGGCGATTCAGTGTTAATGCTCTATCGAAAAAGCAGCGATAAGTTATTGATAGAGGAGCATATTCAGTCTGTGGTTAATGTGGATTCTAGCTTGCCGGTCGGGTCCCGCCGGCTCAAGCAACTGACCTATCACAGCGCCAAGGGCTTGCAGGCGGACGCGGTGTTCCTGTTGGGCGATTGCCAGCACGTCACCAGCTCGCCGTACAAGAACCAGGTCTACCGCATGGCAGGCCTGGGCAAGGACGGTGACAGCGAACCCTACGACAATGCGCAAAAAGACGAAGTGCTGCGCCTGGCCTACGTCGGCATTACCCGGGCGGTGAGCCACTGCTATTGGTATGTAGAAAAGCCGGAAGGCCAGGGCTTGAATGTGCCCCGTGCATCGGAGCGGGTCGACGGCAAAAAAGCCTTCTTCGACGATCAACGCAGCCAGTAAACCGAACGCAATCCACCTGTGGGAGCGGGCTTGCCCGCGAAGGCGGTCGATCAGTCACCGAATGCATCTACCGACACGCCGCCTTCGCGAGCAAGCCCGCTCCCACATATAGAAATTAGTCATCCGATAAGTCTTAGTCACGCCCGCAGAGACTGCGGCGGTACAAACGACTCCAGCTCATCCTCCACCGCCTCGATGATGCGCTCCACATCGGCGGCATTCATCACGGTGGCACAGGGAATGCCGGCGATGGCGATCAGCGTCTCGCCACTGGCGCGGTCGAACAAACGCGCAACCATACTGCCGGGGGCGTCCATGCTCCCCTCGAAGCCCATCGGATGAAAATGCCAGCGCATCAACTGGCAGGCGTTGGGGAACGTCACTTTGTTCATGTTGCCCACCTTGTTCATTGAGCGCTTCCTTTAGCTCGCGGCAGGGGGCCATGACCTTCACTGGTCGTGGCGTCGAAGACCCTCAAAGTAGCATTCGTTCGCAACACTGCGGTGACTTTTTTTGCCCCGTTCGGCGGTTCTTTCCCATGATTTTGACGTGGGTCATGTCCTACCCAAAACTAGGCAAAAGGCCATTAGTCAGAAGTGCCAAATGGCCATTGAAGGCCCCGGTAAAATTCGGCAATCTCCAGGGTTTACCCGCCGCAGAGCTATCCATGCCCGACATCGCACGAGACGATGCTTGCCAGAACACCCAAGCCACCGGCGACCTGGTGTTGCGCCACAGCCTGTGCTGGCGCCATCGCGACCTGGATGGGGTGATGTCCTACTACCATCCGGACATCCAGTACCACGATTTTTTCCAGAATCGCGTAGTGGGTTACGCCGAGTTGCGCGAGTACCTGCAAGCCAGCATGCCCCGTGGCGCGGATGAGGCGATCGAGCACACCGACCGTATCCGTGCCGACGGCGATACCGCGTTTATCCAGTACCGCATCACCTTGCGCGGCGGCCAAGGGTTGGTGTCGTTCCGCACCAGCGAAGCCATCACCGTGCGCGACGGGCTGATCTGGCGGGTCAATGAATACGCGTCCCTGGTGCATGAGCAACCCACACAAGCGATGCGCCCCACGGTCAGCCGCCTGGGCCTGTCGCCCCAGCAATTGGGGCACATGGCCAACGACCTGCAGCATTATTTCCAACAACAGCAACCTTACCTGGACCCGGAGCTGGACCTGCAACGGGTGGCGAAGGAGTGTGGCTACAGCCGCAATCAGATTTCCTACCTGCTGAACCAGGTGCTGGGGCAAAGCTTCTACCGCTACGTCAACCAGGCCCGGCTCCAGCATTTGCTCGCCGCCCTGGATAAGGCCGCGCCGCCGATCAAGATCGATGACCTGGCGTTTGCAGCCGGTTTCAATTCGTTGTCGGCGTTCTACAGCGCGTTTCGCCAGCACACGGGCCAGTCGCCCAAGGCCTACGTCAAACAAATTTCTTTGCGTGCACGCGCGCAAGACAGCCCCTGACACCGCGCTCTAGCATCCCCCTATCGAAACGAGGTAGGGGAGCTTGGCATGCCGGCATGGCGCAATATCAGTTTATGGATGGACCAGTTGGACGACCCGCTGGTGGCGCGGCCGTCCCTTGAGCATGACCTGGACGTCAACGTGGCCATTATCGGAGCCGGCTACACCGGGCTGTGGACCGCCTATTACCTGAAGCGTCAGGCCCCCGAACTGAAGATTGCGATCATCGAGGCACAGACTGCCGGATTCGGCGCGTCCGGGCGCAACGGCGGCTGGCTGATGGGCAACCTGCTGGGTGAGGATCGTCTGCTGGCCGGTCTTTCCCCGCAACAGCGCCGCGCCTCGTTTGACCTGCTGCACGGCATTCCCGATGAAGTCGCCCAAGTGCTGGCCCGCGAAGGCATCGAGTGTGATTACCGCAAAGGCGGCGCCCTGTACTGCGCCGCACGCTACCCGGAACAGGAAGGCAGCCTGCGGCGTTACCTGGACAAGCTCCACGCCCAAGGCCTCACCGAAGACGATTATCGCTGGCTCAGCCCGCAACAATTGGCCGAACAGATCCGCATCGCCAAGCCCTATGGCGGTATCTATGCACCCCATGTCGCGACCATCCACCCGGCCAAGCTGGTGCGCGGCCTGGCGCGCGCGGTGGAGCGCCTGGGTGTGACGATCTACGAAAACAGCCCGGTGACCCACTGGCAGTCCGGCAGCCTGCGCACCGCCAAGGCGGGTGTGCGCGCCGCGTGGGTGGTGCCGGCGGTCGAGGGGTACGCCAATACATTGCCGCCATTGGGGCGTTATCAGTTGCCGGTGCAAAGCCTGATCGTCGCCACCGAACCGCTGCCCGCCAGCACCTGGGATGAAATCGGCTTGAGCCATGGCCAGGCGTTCGGCGAGAGCAGTCGTCAGGTCACTTACGGCCAGCGTTCGGCCGACAACCGCCTGGTGTTTGGTGCCCGTGGCGGCTACCAGTTCGCCGGCAAGTTGCGCCATAACTTCGATCTGACCGACAGCGAAGTGGAGCTGCGTCGCTACCTGTTCGGCGAACTGTTCCCACAGCTCAAAAAGGTGCGGATTACCCACTCGTGGGGCGGCAACCTGGGCATGTCGCGCAATTTCCGACCGCACATGCTGTGCGACCACAAGACCGGCATCGCAGTGTCTGGGGGTTATGGCGGGGAGGGCGTCGGCGCGACCAACCTGGGTGGGCGCACCCTGGCCGACCTGATCCTCGGCCTGGACACGCCGCTGACCCATCAGCCGTGGGTCATCCGCGAGCGTGGCCTGGAGGCGCTCAAGGCCTGGGAGCCCGAGCCGTGCCGCTGGCTGGGTTACAACGCGATCATTCGCAGTTTTGTCCATGAAGACCAGGTGTTGGCCAACCCCAACACCGCCCCGTGGCGCCGCAAGCTGGCGACCGGCGTGGCCGGGTTCATGGAAGGGTTCATGCATTAAGTTGTTTCACTCACACGGAAAAACCCATGAGCATCACTCAATTCAAAGACACGCTGAACGCCCACTTGCCCGACTCGTCACCGGTGGCCGTGCCCTTGGGCGAGCCTATCGCCGTGGCCTCGACCTTGAGCGTTGAGCGCAGCGACGGCGTCGAAACCGGCATCTGGGAATGCACCCCGGGCGTCTGGCGTCGGCAGATCAAATCCCAGGAGTTTTGCCACTTTATCCAGGGCCGCTGCACCTTCACCCCTGACAACGGTGAAATTGTTCACATAGAAGCCGGCGACGCACTGATGTTGCCGGCCAACAGCACCGGGATCTGGGACATCCAGGAAACCGTGCGCAAGACCTACGTATTGATCCTGTAACGCTTTGATCCTTGATCGCCTGCCATAAAAACAGCCCTAAAACCGCCAGGAAATCGAACCATGAAAGCCATTGCCCTGTTGCCCTTGATGTTGGTGGCCTCTATCAGCCAGGCCGCCGAGACGGTGAAGATCTACAACTGGTCGGACTACATCGCGCCGGACACCACGAAGAACTTCCAGAAAGAAACCGGTATCGCCTTTACCTACGACGTGTACGACAGCAACGAAACCCTCGACGGCAAGTTGATGACCGGTAAATCCGGGTATGACGTGGTGTTTCCGTCCAACCACTTCATGGCCCGGCAGATCCAGGGCGGCGCGCTGAAAAAGCTCGACAAGAGCCAGTTGCCCAACTGGAAGAACCTCAACCCGGTGTTGCTCAAGGCCCTGGAAAACAACGACCCGGGCAATGCCCACGGTTTCCCCTACCTGTGGGGCAGCACCGGCATCGGCTACAACATCGACAAGGTCAAGGCAGTACTGGGCGACAACGCGCCGGTGGATTCCTGGGACCTGATCTTCAAGCCCGAGAACATGGCCAAATTGCAGAAGTGCGGCGTGGCGATCCTCGACAACGGCCCGGAGCTGCTGCCAGCCGCGCTGAACTACCTGGGCTTGCCGCACCACAGCAAGAAGGCCGAGGACTACAAGAAAGCCGAAGACCTGCTGATGAAAGTGCGGCCTTACGTGGCGTACTTCCACTCCTCGAAGTACACCGCTGACCTGGCCAATGGCGACATCTGTGTGGCTGTGGGCTTCTCCGGCGACATCCTGCAGGCTGAAAGCCGCGCCAAGGAAGCCAAGAACGGCGTGAACATCGGCTACAACATTCCCAAGGAAGGCGCCGCGATCTGGTTCGACATGGTCGCCATGCCCGCCGACGCCCCCGACGAAAAAGCCGGCTACGCGTTCATGAACTACCTGCTGCGCCCGGAAGTCATGGCCAGCATCACCAACTACGTGCACTACGCCAACGGCAACGCCGCCGCCGACAGCCTGGTAGACCCGGCCATCAAGGCCGACACCAAGGTGTACCCGAGCCCGGACATGATGGGCAAGCTGTTCGCGCTGGAAGCCATGCCGCTGAACATCGACCGGATCCGTACACGGGTGTGGAACACCATCCGTACCGGCCGCTGAGGTCTAATCGTTCCCGCACCTTGCATGGAAACAATGGGGCGACACAAATCCCGTAGGAGCCCGGCTTGCCGGCGATAGCGTCCACAAGATCGCCATCGCCGGCAAGCCGGACTCCTACAGGTGGTGGGGTATCAGACGCTATCCAGCCCATCCCCCACGATTGAACAAACAGCGAATCAGCTACCCATGGAAACGACCTGGCCACACACAAATCCCGTAGGAGCCCGGCTTGCCGGCGATAGCGCCCGCAAGATCGCCATCGCCGGCAAGCCTGGCTCCTACAGGTGGTGGACCAATCGTTCCCACGGTCCGCGTGGTAACGAGATGTGGTCGCCTACGGGTTTTCCAGGTCATGCCCCAACGACTGGATAAACAACGAAAACAACTCCGGCTGTGACGAAATATCCAGCTTCGCGTACAAATGCCGACGGTGCACTTTCACCGTATCCGGCGAGATATTCAGGCGTTCGGCCATGGCCTTGGACGAAAACCCGCGCAGCACCAGCCGTGCCACTTCCAGTTCGCGCTCCGACAACACGCCACAGCCGAAATGACTCAATGCATCGCGGATCTGGCTGTCCATCGCCGCAGGGCGTTGGGTGCTTTGCTGCCAATGCTGCTGCATCAACGGCAATACCCAATTCGCCACCGTGGTCATCAGCCCGGTCTCTTCCGCGCTGAAGCGCCGCTGCATGCCCAATGACAATGACAAGGTGCCCGCACCCGGCAGTTGCAGGATGAACTGCACCTCGTCTTCCAGCACGTTGTCGTGGAAATAATTGAGGAAGTACTCGCTCTGGCGGAAGTGGTCCGGTGCGACTTCCTCCAGGCGGTACACGCCGCTGGCATAGCCCTCGCGACAGGCCTGGAAAAACGGGTCGAGCAAATACAGGCCGTTGAGGTACACCAGCATCGACGCCGGTTTGCTGCTCGGTTGCGCGTCGTATTCCTCCAGCGCCTGGGGCGGGCCGTCGACCGGGTAGAAAATCGCCAGGGCGTTATCGAACGGCAGGCAGTGGTGCAGCAACAGCACCAGCTGTTTCCAGAACCGCTCGGTGCCGATGTGCGCGACGGTGCGCCCCAGCCCGGCATGCAAGCCGACTTCTTGAAACAGGCTCATGTGACAGGCTCCCGCCAACCCAAAGATCGGCCAAGGGTTCGGCTTTTGCCGGGTGGCGTCAAGGGGAGTACGCCAATAGGGGAATTGGCTGACATGAACACCCTGTTTAAGGTTGCCATCATTCAGCGGGAAACATATCCCGCGACATTCAGACGTTTCGTTTCTGCCTCACACCAAAAACAACGACAGAGGATAACGATATGAGCACTTCCCCCACGCCCGACGGCGTGCTGAAACCCACCTTGAGTGTCTTCGACGTGGTCGCCATCACCGTCTCGGCGGTGACCCCGGCCAGTTCCGTATTCGTAATCGCGCCCTTTGCCATCCAGCAGGCCGGTAGCGGTGTGTTCCTGGCCTTTGTGATGGCCGCCGTGCTCGCGCTGATGTTTGCCTTTTGCTACGCCGAGCTGGGCCGCGCCCATAACAGCGCGGGCGGTGAATACGTGTACGCCAAGCGCGTGTTTGGCGGCATGGCCGGGTATGCGACGTTTTTGACGGTGTTGGTGATGCTGTTGTTTATCCCGCCGGTGTTGGCCACCGGCGCGGCGACTTATCTGAATAACGCCCTGGGTACGACGTTCGATTCACAAACCGTCGCCCTGGTCATCGTGGTGTGCAGTTACGCCCTGGGCATCCTCAATATCAAGCTCAACGCCTGGATCACCGGCACCTGCCTGTTGCTCGAAGTCGCTGCGCTGCTGGTGATCGTGTTTCTCGGTTTCGGCAACCCGGTGCAGCCGGCCAGCGTGTTGTTCCAGCCACAGATCGTCGAAAACGGCGTGCTGCACCTCGCGCCCTGGGCCTTGGTCATCGGCGCCGTGGGCATCGGCCTGTTCTCGTTCAATGGCTACGGCCCGGCCGTGCTGCTGGCCGAAGACATGAAATGTGGCGGCAAAGGCGTGCACAAAGCCGTGTTGTGGTCGTTGGGGCTGGTGGTGGTGATTGAACTGGTGCCGATCACCGCGCTGCTGATCGGCGCGCCGTCCCTGAGTGCGATGATCAGCAGCCCCGACCCCATCGGCTACCTGCTCACCAGCCACGGCAACGAAACCCTGTCACGCCTGGTCAGCGCCGGGATCTTCCTGTCGGTGTTCAACGCAATTGTCGCCATCGTCATCCAGATCGGCCGCGTGGTGTTCAGCAGTGGCCGCGATGCGCTGTGGACACCAGGCATTAACAAGCTGTTTACCCGTATTCACCCGCGCTGGGATTCACCGTGGTTGGCTACGCTGTTCCTGGCGATCCCCTCGGCACTGTTGAGTTTCAGCTCCAACCTGGCGGACCTCACCTCGTTCAGCGTATTGCTGATCATGCTGGTGTACCTGGTGGTGGCGTTGAGCGCCTTGATGAGTCGGGTATTGCTGCGCGATCGCGAGCATCCCTATCGCATGCCGCTGTGGCCGGTTCCCGCGTTGCTGGCGGTGCTGGGCGCAGGCTACCTGCTGGTGACCCTGGTGGCGGCGGCGTCGGTACGCGACATCATGATTATCATCGGCTTGCTGGCCCTGTCGGTGATTCTGTATTGCATCAGTGGCCGGTTGAGTCCGGCGTTCCAGAAATTGTAAGGAGTGGTTATGCGTGCACGTCAATTGGGCATTACCTTGGGGCTGGGTACGCCCGGCGAATTGAATGCCATCACCGATGTTCCGGGGGTGCGGGTCGGTCACAGCACCCTCAAGACGCGTGTCGACGGCAAGCACGTGCGCACCGGGGTGACGGTGGTGCAGCCGCGTGCCGGGGAGGCGCGGCTGCAACCCTGTTTTGCCGGGTACCACGTGCTCAATGGCAACGGCGATGCCACGGGCCTGGAGTGGATCAGCGAAGCCGGCCTGTTGACCACGCCGCTGGCTATCACCAACACCCACAGCATCGGCATCGTGCGCGACACCCTGATCGCCCTGGAGCGTGAGCGCCTGGCGGACCCGGCGGTGTACTGGTGCATGCCGGTGGTGATGGAAACCTACGACGGCCTGCTCAATGACATCTGGGGCCAGCACGTCAAACCCGAGCATGTGCGCCAAGCCCTGGAAAGCGCCGAAGGCGGCCCGGTGCAGGAGGGCGCGGTGGGCGGTGGCACCGGCATGATCTGCCACGAATTCAAGGGCGGCATCGGCACGGCATCGCGGCGCCTGACGACCGAGCAGGGCGGCTGGACCGTCGGCGTGCTGGTGCAGGCCAACCATGGCAAGCGCCAGGAGCTGCGGGTGGACGGCTACCCGGTGGGGCGCAGGTTGATGGACATCCCGTCACCGTTCGCGGAGCGCGGCACGCCGGGCATGGGTTCGATCGTGGTGATCATCGCCACTGACGCACCGTTGTTGCCTCACCAATGCAAGCGCCTGGCCCAGCGCGCGTCCATCGGCATTGCGCGCACAGGTGGCGGCACCGAGGATTCCAGCGGCGATCTGTTCCTGGCATTCGCCACCGGCAATACGGCGTTGCCGCCTGCCGACTACGGGCGCAAGGATTTACCCCTGAGTACCGAGCTGCACATGGTCAATAACGACCATATTTCCCCGCTGTTCAGCGCCGCCGCCGAGGCTGTGGAGGAGGCGATCATCAATGCCGTCCTGGCCGGGGAAGACATGCTCACTGACGACGGTGCGACAGTGCCGGGCTTGAAAGCCGAGACTTTATTAGAGGCATTGCGCACAACGGGCTGGAGTGTGTCCCGGTAATAGGGGGCAACTCTCATTATTATGATAACTAGTGGCTCTTTAATGTTGCCAATGACACCGTGACAATATATTGGATCCATTAATTAACGCCGCTATTAGAGTGGCGCGGCTTTAGCGGTATTTAATATTTAAATAAGGGGTGGATGTTTTTTGTCGGACAAAATCAAGTGCGCCCAGCAAATACTGGATTTGAATTGCGAGAGGTATTAGTTGGCCAGTTTTTTAAGCCGGAAATAGATGTAGACGAATGATTTCAAGTTGTGTCAGTTTTCTTACGCCTTCAAAAGAGGCGAGTGATAGGACGATCTCGCCCGCGGGGTTCCTATCGAACAAAGACTGATGCACTTGCAAACAAGGAAGTACGTTTATGTCAAAAGTAAAAGACAAAGCTATTGTATCTGCCGCGCAAGCCAGCACCGCGTACTCGCAAATCGATAGCTTCAGCCATCTGTATGACCGTGGCGGTAACCTCACGGTCAATGGCAAACCGTCCTACTCCGTGGACCAGGCAGCCACCCAGCTGCTGCGGGACGGCGCCGCGTACCGTGACGTTGATGGCAACGGCAAGATCGATCTGACCTACACCTTCCTCACCTCGGCTTCCTCGAGCACCATGAACAAACATGGCATCTCCGGGTTCAGCCAGTTCAACGCCCAGCAGAAAGCACAGGCCGCGCTGGCCATGCAATCCTGGTCGGACGTGGCCAACGTGACCTTCACCGAGAAGGCCACCGGCGGCGACGCCCATATGACTTTCGGCAACTACAGCGGTGGCCAGGACGGCGCAGCCGCCTTCGCTTACCTGCCCGGCACCGGCGCAGGCTATGACGGCACTTCGTGGTACCTGACCAACAGCAGCTACACGCCGAACAAGACGCCGGACCTCAACAACTACGGCCGGCAGACCCTGACCCACGAAATCGGCCACACCCTGGGCCTGGCCCACCCTGGCGACTACAACGCCGGGAACGGCAACCCGACCTACAACGACGCGACCTATGGACAGGACACGCGCGGCTACAGCGTCATGAGTTACTGGAGCGAGAGCAACACCAACCAGAACTTCAGCAAAGGCGGCGTCGAGGCTTACGCTTCGGGCCCGCTGATCGACGACATCGCCGCGATCCAGAAGCTCTACGGCGCCAACTACAGCACCCGCGCCGGTGACACCACCTACGGGTTCAACTCCAACACCGGGCGTGATTTCTACAGCGCTACGTCCAACGCCGACAAGCTGGTGTTCTCGGTTTGGGACGGGGGTGGCAACGACACCCTGGACTTCTCCGGTTTCACCCAGAACCAGAAGATCAACCTCAATGAGGCCTCGTTCTCCGACGTTGGCGGCCTGGTGGGCAACGTGTCCATCGCCAAGGGCGTCACCATCGAGAACGCCTTCGGCGGTTCGGGCAATGACCTGATCATCGGCAACAATGCGGCGAACGTCATCAAGGGCGGCGCCGGCAACGACATCATCTATGGCGGTGGCGGTGCGGACCAACTGTGGGGCGGTGCCGGCAACGACACCTTCGTCTACGGGGCCAGCTCGGACTCCAAGCCTGGGGCGTCGGACAAGATCTTTGACTTCACCTCGGGTTCGGACAAGATCGACCTGTCCGGCATTACCAAAGGTGCAGGCCTGACCTTCGTCAATGCGTTTACCGGGCACGCAGGGGATGCTGTACTGACCTACGCGGCAGGTACCAACCTGGGTACATTGGCAGTCGACTTCTCCGGTCACGGCGTGGCGGATTTCCTCGTCACCACCGTCGGCCAGGCAGCCGTCAGCGATATCGTGGCGTGATGTAAAGCGCGCGGCGCCTCGGCGCCGCGCACTTGGAAGGAGCTGGAAATGCCACGTTTTTCTCATTTGATCGCCTGTGTTTCACAGGTGTTGTTCGTGTCGGCAGGAGCCCACGCAATGGCGAGCAGTCTCGTTTTACCCACCACCGCGCAATTGGCCGGGCACTGGGCGTTGAAGCAGCAGGACCAGGTCTGTGCCCTTGACCTCTTGGAGCAGGCCAACGCCCTGGGCGGCGATGTGGCCTGTGCAACCCAATGGTTGGGCGACAAGCCCCTGAGCTGGTCACCGACGCCGGATGGGATCTGGCTGATGAATGCCGAAGGCACCGGCATTACCCATTTGAACCGCCAGAAAGAAGGCGAATACCAAGGGCGCACTCCGTCGGGCACCCTCCTGATATTGCAGCGCACGCCTTAGTTGTTCGTTATAAACATATAACTTGATTTTATTAGTTGGCTGTCCCCTGTTTCGGGGGTGGGCAACTATTGCGCGCAATTAGGTTCAAGGAAGATCAAAACATATGGCCAAGCCCCATGCCGTTGCGCCCTTGTTCAAGGCGCTGGGTGAATACAAGAGCATTTTGATCAGCATTGGCTGTTTCACCGCATTGATTAACCTGTTGATGCTGGTACCGTCGATTTACATGCTGCAAGTGTATGACCGCGTACTGTCCTCCCAGAATGAAACCACCCTGGTGATGTTGACGTTGATGGTCGTGGGCTTCTTTGCCTTTATTGGCACCCTGGAAGTCATCCGCAGTTTTATCGTGATCCGTATCGGCAGCCAGTTGGAGCGGCGTTTCAACTTGCGCGTCTACAAAGCCGCGTTCGAGCGCAACCTGCAACGCGGCCAGGGGCATGCCGGGCAATCCCTGGGCGACCTGACCCACTTGCGCCAGTTCATCACCGGGCCTGCGCTGTTCGCGTTCTTCGACGCGCCGTGGTTTCCCATCTACCTGTTCGTGATTTTCCTGTTCAACGTGTGGCTGGGCGTATTGGCCACGGCGGGCGCCGTGCTGCTGATCGGCCTGGCGTGCCTCAATGAATACATGACCAAGAAACCGTTGGGGGAGGCCAGTGGCTTCTCCCAGCAGTCCACGCAACTGGCCACCAGCCATTTGCACAACGCCGAGACGATTCAGGCCATGGGCATGCTCGGTGCGTTGCGCAAACGCTGGTTTGCCGTGCATTCGCAATTCCTCGGCTTGCAGAACCGGGCCAGCGATACCGGCTCGGTGATCACCTCGCTGAGCAAATCCTTGCGCCTGTGCCTGCAATCGTTGGTGCTTGGCCTGGGCGCGCTGCTGGTGATCAAGGGCGACATGACCGCCGGGATGATGATCGCCGGTTCGATCCTGATGGGGCGCGTGCTCAGCCCCATCGACCAGTTGATCGCGGTGTGGAAGCAATGGAGTTCGGCAAAGCTGGCCTACCAGCGCCTGGATGACCTGTTGCGCGAGTTTCCCCCGGAAGGTGAGCAGATGGCGTTGCCGGCGCCCAAGGGGCAGGTGAGTTTCGAGCAGGTCAGTGCCGGGCCGCCCGGGCGGCGCATGGCGACCTTGCAGCAAGTCAGCTTCAACCTGGGGGCCGGCGAAGTGTTGGGTGTGCTCGGCGCCTCGGGTTCGGGCAAGTCCACCCTGGCCCGCGTGCTGGTAGGTGTGTGGCCGACCCTGGCGGGCATCGTGCGCCTGGACGGTGCCGACATCCACCGTTGGGACCGTGACGACCTCGGCCCGCACATTGGTTACTTGCCCCAGGACATCGAACTGTTCAGCGGCAGCATCGCAGACAACATTGCGCGCTTTCGCGACGCCGACCCTGAGCAGGTGGTCAAGGCGGCTCAACAAGCCGGGGTGCATGAGCTGATCCTGCGCTTGCCCCAGGGCTACGACACCGTGCTGGGGGACAACGGCGGCGGGCTGTCGGGCGGCCAGAAACAACGGGTGGCACTGGCCCGCGCCTTGTACGGCGCGCCGCGCCTGATCGTGCTGGACGAACCCAACTCCAACCTCGACACCGTCGGCGAAGCCGCCCTGGCCAGCGCCATCGTGCAGATGAAAGCCCAAGGCAGCAGCGTGGTGCTGGTCACCCACCGTTCTTCGGCGTTGGCCCAGGCCGACAAGTTGCTGTTGCTCAACGAAGGGCGCCTGCAGGCGTTCGGGCCAAGCCAGGACGTGCTACGCGCCTTGTCCGGCCAGCAGGAAACCCCACGGGAAAAGGCCGGCGTGAGCCTCAGCCGTCAGTATCAAGCCGCAAGGAACCCAGGCGCATGAGCAGCCTTACTGTTGAACCGCGTTTTGAACAACGCGACGCACGCTTTTTTGTCCGCATGGGCTGGCTGCTGACCGTGGTCGGTGCGGGTGGCTTCTTCTTGTGGGCCAGCCTGGCGCCGCTGGACCAGGGCATTCCGGTGCAAGGCACGGTGGTGGTGTCGGGCAAGCGCAAGGCCGTGCAAACCCTCAGCCCTGGCGTGGTCAGCCGGATCCTGGTGCGCGAAGGCGAAGCGGTGAAGCAGGGCCAGCCGCTGTTCCGGCTCGACCAGACCCAGAACCAGGCCGACGTGCAATCGCTGCAGGCCCAGTACCGCATGGCCTGGGCCAGCGTCGCCCGCTGGCAGAGCGAGCGCGACAACCGTGCCAGCATTACCTTTCCCCCTGAGTTGAGCAGCGACCCCGACCCGGCGCTGGCGCTGGTGCTGGAAGGCCAACGTCAACTGTTCAGCAGTCGCCGCGAGGCGTTTGCCCGCGAGCAGGCCGGCATTCGCGCAAACATCGACGGTGCCACCGCACAACTGGGCGGCATGCGCCGTGCGCGCAGCGACCTGACCGCCCAGGCCCAATCCCTGCGCGATCAACTGAGCAACCTGCAACCTTTGGCCGACAACGGCTACATCCCGCGCAACCGCTTGATGGAATACCAGCGCCAGCTGTCCCAGGTGCAACAGGACCTGGCGCAGAACACCGGCGAAAGCGGCCGCGTGGAGCAGGGCATTCTTGAGTCGCGCCTCAAGCTGCAGCAACACAGCGAGGAGTACCAGAAGGAAGTGCGCAGCCAACTGGCCGACGCGCAATTGCGCAGCCTGACCCTGGAGCAGCAACTGACCTCGGCCGGCTTCGACCTGCAACACAGCGAGATCAATGCACCGGCCGACGGCATCGCGGTCAACCTGGGTGTGCACACCGAAGGCGCCGTGGTGCGCGCCGGCGAAACCTTGCTGGAAATCGTGCCCCAGGGCACGCGCCTGGAAGTGGAAGGGCATTTGCCGGTGCACTTGGTGGACAAGGTGGGCACCCACTTGCCCGTGGACATTCTGTTCACCGCCTTCAACCAGAGCCGCACACCGCGCGTGCCGGGGGAGGTGAGCCTGATCTCTGCCGACCAGATGCTCGATGAAAAAACCGGTGCGCCGTACTACGTGCTGCGCACCACGGTCAGCGAGGCGGCGCTGGAGAAACTCCACGGCCTGGTGATCAAGCCGGGCATGCCCGCCGAGATGTTTGTGCGCACCGGCGAGCGTTCGCTGCTCAATTACCTGTTCAAGCCGCTGCTCGATCGCGCCGGTTCTGCGTTGACCGAGGAATGAGCATGAAGCCTGTGTTCTTCGCCTTATTGCTTCTGTGCTCCAGCGCCGAGGCGGCCATGGGGCCGTTTGATGTGTACGAGCAAGCCTTGCGCAATGACCCTGTGTTCCTCGGTGCCATCAAGGAGCGCGATGCCGGCCTGGAAAACCGCACCATCGGCCGGGCCGGCCTGCTGCCCAAGCTGTCCTACAACTACAACAAAGGCCGCAACAACTCCCAGGCCACCTTGCCCGACGGGCGCGGCGGCAATTACCACGATGACCGCAACTACAGCAGCTACGGGTCCACGTTCAGCCTGCAGCAGCCGTTGTTCGACTACGAGGCCTATGCCAACTACCGCAAGGGCGTGGCCCAGGCGCTGTTTGCCGACGAGAGCTTTCGCGACAAGAGCCAGGCGCTGTTGGTGCGGGTGCTGACCTATTACACCCAGGCGCTGTTTGCCCAGGACCAGATCGACATCGCCCGCGCCAAGAAGAAGGCCTTCGAGCAGCAGTTCCAGCAGAACCGTCACCTGTTCGAGCAGGGCGAGGGCACCCGCACCGACATTCTGGAAGCAGAGTCACGCTATGAGCTGGCCACCGCCGAAGAAATCCAGGCCCTGGACGAGCAGGATGCGTCGCTGCGAGAACTGGGCGCGTTGATCGGTGTGCAAAGCGTGAATATCCAGGACCTGGCGCCGCTCAACCCGAGCTTCGCCGCGTTCGCCCTGGCACCGGCCAACTACGACAGCTGGCACGAGCTGGCGCTCAGCAATAACCCGACGCTGGCCTCCCAGCGCCAAGCGGTGGAGGTGGCGCATTACGAGGTGGAGCGTAACCGTGCCGGGCATTTGCCCAAGATCACTGCGTATGCCAGCTCACGCCAGCAGGAATCCGACAGCGGCAACACCTACAACCAGCGTTACGACACCAATACCATCGGCGTGGAAGTCAGCATGCCGTTGTACGCCGGTGGCGGCGTTTCCGCTTCGACGCGCCAGGCCAGCCGTGCCATGGAGCAGGCCGAGTACGAGCTGGAAGGCAAGACCCGCGAAACCCTGATCGAACTGCGCCGCCAGTTCAGCGCCTGTCTGTCGGGCGTCAGCAAGTTGCGCGCCTATCAGAAGGCCCTGGCCTCGGCCGAAGCGTTGGTGGTGTCGACCAAGCAAAGCATCCTCGGTGGCGAGCGGGTCAACCTCGATGCGTTGAACGCCGAACAGCAGCTCTACAGCACCCGTCGCGACTTGGCACAGGCCCGTTACGACTACCTGATGGCCTGGACCAAATTGCATTACTACGCCGGCAACTTGCGCGACACCGACCTGGCCAAGGTGGACGAAGCCTTCGGTCATTGATGTTCCGTAGGAGCCGGCTTGCCGGCGATAGGGTGTCCCGCACGCCGCAATCGCCAGCAAGCCGGCGCCCACAGTGGGGTTTGTACAACAACAAAAAGAGGCGCTGCGATGGGAATCTTCGACTATAAAAACCTCGGCTCCGAGGGCTCCAAAGCGTTGTTTGCCGATGCCATGGCGATCACGCTGTATTCCTACCACAACCTGGATAACGGCTTTGCCGTGGGCTACCAGCACAACGGCCTGGGGCTCGGCTTGCCGGCCACCTTGGTCGGTGCGCTGCTGGGCAGTACCGATTCCCAGGGGGTGATCCCGGGCATTCCCTGGAACCCGGACTCGGAAAAAGCTGCGTTGGAAGCCGTGCAAAAAGCCGGTTGGACGCCGATCAGTGCGAGCACCCTGGGTTACACCGGCAAGGTGGATGCGCGAGGCACGTTCTTCGGTGAAAAGGCTGGCTACACCACCGCGCAAGTCGAGGTGCTGGGCAAGTACGATGACGCCGGCAAGCTGCTGGAAATCGGCATCGGCTTTCGTGGCACCTCGGGCCCACGGGAAACCTTGATCAGCGATTCCATCGGTGACCTGGTCAGTGACCTGCTGGCGGCGCTGGGGCCCAAGGATTACGCCAAGAACTACAGCGGCGAGGCGTTTGGCAACTTGCTCAAGAACGTCGCTGACTATGCCAGCGCCCACGGCCTGAGCGGCAAGGACGTAGTCGTCAGCGGCCACAGCCTGGGCGGTTTGGCCGTCAACAGCATGGCCGACTTGAGCAACAACAAGTGGTCGGGGTTCTACAAGGACGCCAACTACGTTGCCTATGCGTCGCCGACCCAGAGTGCCGGGGACAAGGTGCTCAATATCGGTTATGAAAACGACCCGGTGTTCCGTGCGCTGGATGGCTCATCGTTCAACCTGTCGTCGCTGGGCGTGCACGACAAACCCCACGAGTCGACCACCGACAACATCGTCAGCTTCAACGACCATTACGCGTCGACCTTGTGGAATGTGCTGCCGTTTTCCATCGTCAACCTGCCCACCTGGATTTCCCATTTGCCTACCGGCTATGGCGATGGCATGACGCGTATTGTGGAATCCGGGTTTTACGACCAGATGACCCGCGATTCCACGGTAATCGTCGCCAACCTGTCCGACCCGGCCCGGGCCAACACCTGGGTGCAGGACCTTAACCGCAACGCTGAGCCCCACAAGGGCAATACCTTCATCATCGGCAGCGATGGCAATGACCTGATCCAGGGCGGCAAGGGCGCTGACTTCATCGAGGGCGGCAAGGGCAACGACACGATCCGCGACAACAGTGGCCACAACACCTTCCTGTTCAGCGGGCACTTTGGCAACGACCGCATCATCGGCTACCAGCCCACCGACAAGCTGGTGTTCAAGGACGTGCAAGGCGGCACCGACCTGCGTGACCACGCCAAGGTGGTCGGCGCGGATACGGTGCTCACCTTTGGTAACGACTCGGTCACCCTGGTGGGCGTGGGTCATGGGGGCCTGTGGGCCGACGGTGTGGTGATCGGCTGATCAACGCCAGTGCTGCCCCCGCCAGCCACCCCAATAGGGCCGGTGGGGGTAGCCATAGCCGTAGCCGTAGCCGTAATAGTGATGCGGGTAGTAATAGGGCCGTGGGCCGTAACCCCAATGGCCGTAATAGACCGGTGGTGGCGGTTGCTGCACCACGATTACCCGGGGAGGTTGGCGGATGATGATGGTGTCGGCAAACGCCGGCGCGCTGGCCAGGGCCGCCAGGGTCAGGGGAATGAGTAAAAGAGCGCGTACCGTTCGGGACATGAGTGCCATGGCCGTCGTTCCTCCGTTCTGCCGCCTTCGACGTTGAAGGGGCTTACCGGTTAAACGTGGGGAGAGGGGCAAATCCTTCGGTAAATAAATCTTCACTGATCAGTGGTAAATGCACCGACGGATAACCCGGGGCTCACACGTTCAATGACTACCTGCGAGAGGTTTCGCGCGTCATGTGTGAGGAATTGAGCATGTCCCGACTTCGATTGTTACTCTGCGCCGTGGTGTTGTTGGGGTTGGGCGGGTGTGCGGTGTACCCGGCTTATCCGGGGCCATGCTGCTACCGGCCGTACTACCACTCCTACTACTACCATCCCTACTATCACCCGTATTACCACCCGTACTACCGGTATTGATCGAGATGCGCTTCAACAAAAAGCCCCGCAGATGCGGGGCTTTTTCATGTTCAGTTTTCCTTGCGGACGGTGGCGACGTCGGACGCCTTGACCCGCACGTGCTTGCCGGCGATGTCGATGAACTCATAGAAACCGTCAGCGGTGTTTGTCTTGGGCAAATCCTTGGTCAGGTACTGCGTACCGTTTTGCAGCGTCACGACGGTTTGCGTTGCGCAACCGGCCAAAACCAGAAAAGTGAGTGCAACCAGCGGCAGACCCAAATTCTTCATGCTCATAACCCTACCTTTAACCTTGAAGAGACCCGCACCAGAGGGCCGCGGGCAACAAATGTTACGCGATCAATGCTTGTATCTGATCACTTTAAAACTAAAAGTTGCGCGCGCCACTTATCTATTACCGATTGCAACAACGCCTTTGGGGCGGCAATCTGTATGCATAACCAGTGTCCGAATACCCCGTGAAATGGCCAATCCCCTCGACGATCCGCTCTATTACCTGCATAACTTCCGCCAGGTGCTGCTCTGGCTGGGGCAACGTTATGCTGATTTACTCGCCCCTGACGAACAGCATTTCATTCAGCATTTTGACAGCTTGCCCCAGGCGTCCCAGGCGTTATTGGTGCGTATGGTGATGCGCAAGGGCATGCATTTTCGGGCGAGCAAACTCAATTACGTGGAAGTCGGCTGCACTCACGCGGCAACCGCACCGCTGGTGCAGTTGGGTTGGGTGGATGAGCACAGCCCCCTGACCTTTGAAACACTGTTCGCCTTGCTGCAAAAAGGCGAGGTCTTGGCAGCCTTCAAGCCGTGGATTGAGCAGCCCAAGGCCAACAAGGCCGATTGGCTCGAGGCCTTGGCCGCACAGTTCACCGAGCTTCGCAGCTTTACCCAGTGGTGTCCGCAGACCACCGATACACTGTACAGCCTCACCGTGATGGACCTGTGCGACCGCCTGCGCCTGATGTTCTTCGGCAACCTGCATCAGGACTGGTCCGAGTTCGTGCTGGCCGACCTGGGCATCTACACCTACGAAAAAGTCGAGTTCTGCGCCGAGTCCCGTGGCTTGCGCAGCCGTGACGACGTGCACGGCTACCTGTTCCTGCACGGGTGTCAGCAGGCGTTTGAAGCCGGGCTGGCACTCGACCAGGTGTTGGCTCACATCGCCACGCTGAACACCGACAACCCCTGGCTGGAAAAACGCCGCGCCAAGCTGTTGTTCCAGATCGGCCAATACTGCGAACGCAGCGCCGAGTTGGACCTGGCCGAGCAGATTTACCGGCAATGCGCCTATCCCGGTGCGCGTTCGCGGCTGATCCGCGTGCTGGAGCGCCGCGAGGACTATGCCCAGGCCATGGCCCTGGCCTGTGCCGCACAGCAGGCCCCGGAAAGCGCCGCTGAACAGCAGCACCTGTTGCGCGTGTTGCCCCGGCTGCGACGCAAGCTGGGTGAGCCACCGCTACCCAAGACCAAACCCCGGGCGGTTACCCGGCTGGATCTCGCGCTGGCGCCTCCCGATGAACTGATGTCAGTGGAATATTGCGTGCAGGCGCACCTGAGCGAGCCGGACGCGCCGGTGCATTACGTCGAGAATGGCCTGATCAACTCGCTGTTCGGCCTGCTGTGCTGGGAGGCGATTTTCGCACCCTTGCCGGGTTCGTTTTTCCACCCGTTCCAACGCGGCCCGGCAGACCTGCACAGCGAAGACTTCCACCTGCGCCGCGCCGCGCTGTTCGCCGCCTGTTTCGAGCAACTGCAGGATGAACGCTACAAGGCCACCATCCGTCAGCGCTATACCGACAAGTGGGGCATCCAGTCGCCGTTCGTGTTCTGGAACCTGCTCAGCGACGAACTGCTGGAGCAAGCCCTGGCCTGCCTGCCCGCCGAGCACCTGCGTTATTGGTTCGAGCGGCTGTTGCTGGACATTCGCGCCAACCGCGCCGGCATGCCGGACCTGATCCAGTTCTGGCCGGCCCAAAAGACCTACCGCATGATCGAGGTCAAGGGCCCGGGCGACCGTCTGCAGGACAACCAGTTGCGCTGGCTGGAGTTCTGCGGCGAATACCAGATGCCCGTGACGGTGTGTTATGTGCGCTGGGCAGAACCCGCTTGAGCTACAGCGTGGCGGTGCGCGCGCTGTGTGAGTTCACGGCCAAGGTGGGCGACCTGGACCTGCGCTTTACTCCGTCGCCCAGTGCCCAGGAAGGCATTGTCGGCCATCGCACCGTGGCCTCGCGGCGCAATGCGCACTACCAGAACGAAGTGGCGCTGGAAGGCGAGTACCTGCAACTCAAGGTACGGGGCAGGGCAGACGGCTACGACCCGGACGCCAATCGCCTGGAAGAAGTGAAGACCTATCGCGGCGACCTCGAGGCCCAACCCGCCAACCACCGGCAACTGCACTGGGCCCAGGTCAAGGTGTACGGCTGGTTGATGTGCCAGAAGCTGGGGCTCGATGCCATCGACCTGGCGCTGGTGTACTTCGACATCGTCGGCGAGGGCGAAACCCTGCTGAACCAGCATTACCCGGCCGCCGAACTGGAGGTCTTCTTCAATCAGCAATGCGCGTTGTTCCTCGGCTGGGCCACCCGGGAAATGCAGCATCGCGACGCACGCAACAGCGCAGCCACCACCTTGGCGTTTCCCCATGCCGCGTTCCGCCCCGGCCAGCGCGTGCTGGCCGAATCGGTCTACAAAGCCGCGAGCACTGGCCGTTGCCTGATGGCCCAGGCGCCCACGGGTATCGGCAAGACCATCGGTACGATCTTCCCGCTGCTCAAGGCCCTGGCGCCCCAGCAACTGGACAAGGTGCTGTTCCTCACCGCCAAGACCCCGGGGCGCAAGTTGGCCCTGGACGCGGCTCAGGTGCTGTACGACAGTCGCCCTGACTTGCCGCTGCGGGTGCTGGAACTGGTGGCGCGGGACAAAGCCTGCGAACACCTGGACAAGGCCTGTCACGGCGATTCCTGCCCGTTGGCCAAGGGCTTTTACGATCGTCTGCCGGCTGCCCGTGAGGCGGCTTCCCAGGTGCGCCTGCTCAATCAGCGCAACCTGCGCGAGGTGGCCCTGGCCCATGATGTCTGCCCCTATTACCTGAGCCAGGAAATGGCGCGCTGGACCGACCTGGTGGTCGCTGACTACAACTACTATTTCGACTTCGGCGCCATGCTCTTCGGCCTGGCCCAGCTCAACCAATGGCGTGTCGCCGTGCTGGTGGACGAGGCCCATAACCTGGTGGAACGTGCGCGCTCGATGTACAGCGCCAGCCTTGACCAATACAGCCTCAAGACCCTGCGTGACACCGCCCCCGAAGCGCTGAAAAAGCCCCTGCAACGCCTCAACCGCGAGTGGAACGCGCTGCACAAGGAACAACTGGCGCCGTATCAGGCCTACCCAACCCGGCCCGACAAACTGTTGCAAGCCTTGAATCTGTGCACCAGCGCCCTGGGAGATTACTTCAACGACCACCCCGAATCCCTCACCGGTGATCTGCAGGCGTTCTATTTCGAAGCCCTGCAATTTGCCAAGGTCGCGGAGCTGTTCAACGAACACTTCATCTTTGATATCAGCAAGCGCCAGTTCAGCGGCAAGCGCAGCAGCTCGACCCTGTGCCTGCGCAACGTGGTGCCGGCTGAATTCCTGCGGCCCAGGCTGACGGCGGCGCGCAGCAGCGTGCTGTTTTCCGCCACCTTGAGCCCACGGCACTACTACGCCGACCTGCTCGGCTTGCCGCCGGACACGGCGTGGGTCGACGTGGAGTCGCCGTTCAAGGCCGAGCAACTGACGGTGCGCATTGTCGACCAAGTGTCCACACGCTTTGCACACCGTGAGGCGTCGCTGGCGCCCATCGTCGCGTTGATCGCCGCCCAGTTCGCAAAAACGCCCGGTAACTATCTGGCGTTTTTCAGCAGCTTTGATTACCTGCAACAGGTGGCGCAGTTATTGGCCGAAACGCACCCGCAAATCCCCTTGTGGCAGCAATCACGCGGCATGGCCGAGGCCGAGCGTCAGGCGTTCCTCGACCAGTTCACCGAGCACAGCCAGGGCATCGGTTTTGCCGTGCTCGGTGGCGCCTTCGGTGAAGGCATCGACCTGCCAGGCGCGCGCTTGATTGGTGCCTTTGTCGCCACCCTCGGGCTGCCGCAACTGAACCCGGTCAATGAGCAAATGAAGCTGCGCATGGGTGCCATCTTCGGCGCCGGCTACGACTACACCTATTTGTACCCGGGCCTGCAGAAGGTGGTGCAGGCCGCCGGCCGGGTGATCCGCAGCCAGCAGGACGAAGGCGTGGTGATGTTGATCGATGACCGCTTTGGCGAGCCACGGGTGCGCCAGTTGTTGCCGCAGTGGTGGGCAGTCGGTTGACGTATTCCCGGCATCAATGATGCTGGCCTCGACCCACCCGATGCGCCAGGCTATGGCAAACCCTTCGCCAGGCTAAACCCATGAGCCAGCACACCCTTCGCGTCAACGGTATCGAGCTGAGCGTGCACATCGCCGGCCCTGAACACGGCCAGCCGGTGTGGCTGCTGCACGGTTTTCCTGAATGCTGGCATTCCTGGCGCGAGCAGATACCGGCGCTGGCGTCGGCGGGCTACCGGGTGTTCGCGCCGGAAATGCGCGGCTATGGTCGGTCGAGTTCGCCTGCCGAGATTGCCGATTACGACCTGATGACCCTGTGCGGCGATATCCAGCAAGCCATGGACCATTTCGGCCACCGCGAGGTGGTGATGGTCGGCCACGACTGGGGCGCCGTGGTGGCCTGGCACCTGGCATTACTGGAGCCCGAGCGTGTCACGCGGTTGATCACGATGTCGGTGCCGTTCGCCGGGCGTGCCCGCCGGCCAGTGATCGAGATCATGCGCGAGCTGTACGCCGACCGATTCAACTACATCCTGTACTTCCAGGCGCCCGGCGTGGCCGAACGGGAATTGAATGCTGACATCGAGCGCACCCTGCGGTTGTTCATGCAGGACCAGGACGTGTTCTTGCAGAAGAAATCCCCCGATGCCACCTTGCTCGACGGTGTCTCAACCCCCGCCACGCTGCCAAACTGGTGCCGCCAGCAAGACCTCGACGTCTACGTGCAGACGTTCACCGAGCACGGCTTTCGCGGCCCGTTGAACTGGTACCGCAACTTCGAACGCAACTGGCAGCGCACCGAAGCCCTGGCGGGCCGGCAGGTGCTGCAACCGACGCTGTTCCTGATCGGCGACCGCGACCCGGTCGGCGTGTTTGAAGCCCATACGATCAAGCGCATGCCAGATTCGGTGCCCGTGCTGGAGCAACACGTACTCCCCAACTGCGGGCACTGGATCCAGAACGAGCAGGGCGCTCAGGTCAACGCGCTGATGCTCGGGTTTCTAGGGAGAACGTAAAGGTCGCGCCATGGCCGGGGCGGTCCACCAGTTGGATGCTGCGCCCGTGCAATTGCAGGATGCGGTGCACGATGCGCAAGCCCAGGCCGCCATCCCGGCGTGCGCCGCCGATGGTGAAGGCACGCAGGAACAAGCCTTCGCGCAGCTCGGCGTCGATACCCGGGCCGCTGTCGCTGACCGTCACCGCCACGCCATGCGCCGCGCTCGCCAGCAGCACTTCCACTTCGCCATTCACCGGCGTGTGGCGCAGGGCGTTGTCCAGCAGGTTGGTCAGCACCCGTTCGATCAGGCCCAAATCCGCCAGCACCGTGGGCACCTGTGGGGGCAGGGTGGCCGTCAGGGTAATGCCCCGGGCTTCGGCGGTGAGCTCGAATTTCTGGAAGATGTCCTGCACCAGGTCGGGCAGCGAAAAGCCTTCGATCACTGGCTGCACAAAGCCATGTTCCAGGCGCACCAGTTCCAGCAGTGACTGGGCGAGCCCGCCGACCTTGCGGCTTTGGTCCAGCGCAATGCCCAGGTAACGGCGGCGTTCTTCGGGACTGAGGCTGGCGTCTTTGAGGGACAGGGTTTCCAGGTAGCCGTGCAACGAGGCCAGGGGCGTGCGCAGGTCGTGGGAGATGTTGGCCACCATTTCCCGGCGTTCCTGGTCCTGGTGAGTAATGGCGCGCCATTGTTCGCCCAGGCGGTTTTCCATCTGCACGAAGGCGTGGTCGAGCACGGCGATCTCATCGCCGCTGGTGAGTTCGGGCGTCAGCGGCGCGGGGGCTTTCGGTGCGCCGTTGATGTCGAACTGGCCGACCTTGTCGGTCAGCTGGCGCAGCGGCCGGGTGATCCAGGCGAACGCGATCAGGCCCGCCATCAGGCACAGCAGCGCGACCAGGCCGATGGACCACAGCGCGATCTTCAGCGCCATGCCGGTGGCGTCCTTGGCGTCGTACACGTCATGGGCTTCGCCCAGCAGCACCACGTAGAGGAAACCGGTTTGTTGCCCGTTGGCCTTGAGCGGTGCGGCACTGAACACTTTGCGCCCATCAACGCTGCGCGGGTCGTCGCCGAGGATCGGCAGCATGGCGCCGCTGAGGAAGCGGCGCACCGGCGTCAGGTCGACGCGATCACGCAGCAAATGCCCGCTGGGCGCGGCATTGCCGACCACACGGCCGTCGATGTCGAGCAGGTACACCTCGACACTCGGGTTGACCAGCATCAGCTGGCTGAACAGGTTGCGCACGGCGTCAGGCTTGAGGCCGTCGGCATCCATCAATTGGGTGTCACGGGCAATGTGCGCCGCCAGGTCGCGGGACAGGCCTTGCACCACTTCCAGTTCATGCATGTGGTTGGAGCGCACCTGCAACCACGCCGACGTGCCGCTGCAAATCACCAGCAACACGGCGAACACCACCGACAGGCGTTGGGTCAGCGTGAGTTTCATGGCGCGCTCTCGGCAAATTTGTAGCCGCGGCCCCACACCGTGAGGATGCGCGTCGGGTTGGCCGGGTCGACTTCGACCTTGGCGCGCAGGCGGTTGATGTGGGTATTGACCGTGTGTTCATAGCCTTCGTGGCTGTAGCCCCACACGGCATTGAGCAGGTCCATGCGCGAGAACACCTTGCCCGGCTGGCGGGCGAAAAAGTACAGCAGGTCGAATTCACGCGGGGTCAGGTCCAGGCGCTGGCCCTGCAGCGTGGCATCGCGAGTCAGCGGGTTGATGAACAGCTGGCCGAGGTCGAGGCTGCCGGCGTCCATCTTCAGGTTGCGCGCCATGGCGTCCACCCGGCGCAGCAGGGCTTTGACCCGCGCGACCAGTTCCGGCATCGAGAACGGTTTGGCCAGGTAGTCGTCGGCGCCCAGTTCCAGGCCGAGGATGCGGTGCAATTCGCTGGAGCGTGCGCTGGTGATGATGATCGGCGTGTAGCGCGCCATGGCCCGGGCGCGGCGGCAGATCTCCAGGCCGTCCACGCCGGGCAGCATCAGGTCGAGGATCAATGCATCCCAGCCGCCTTGCTCCAACAGGCCCAGGCCTTCGGTGCCGTCGGCGCTGTGCACCACCTCGAACTGCTCGTCCCGCAGGTGCAGGCAGATCAGGTCGGCAATATGGGCGTCGTCCTCGACCACCAGGACTCGTTTTGGCTGATCCATGTAGAGAAACCTTTACGTGTAGTTCGCGCATTGTGCGGGTTTTGCCACAGTGTAGTTATCACGAATTGTTTAACTCTGCGTGAGGATTCCGCGACCGTAAAAGCCGCAGCATGGCCCCACTGCCCAATGGTAGGAGCCGGCTTGCCGGCGATAGCGATCATCCTGATAGACCGCCATCGCCGGCAACCCGGCTCCTACAGGGGATCGCAATGGATCGAAGAGGGGAATGCCATGTATTCACGTCGACAAATACTGCTGGCCGGTGGCGGCCTGGGTGTCGCCGTCCTGGCCGGTGGCCTGCTCAAGCAACTCAACGTGGTCAGCGACGCTGAAGCCGCCGAAACCTTTGAGGTGAGCCACACCGAGGCCGAGTGGCGCAGCCTGCTCACCGCCGAGCAATTCGACGTACTGCGCGAGGAGGGCACCGAACGCCCTTACAGCAGCAAGCTCAACGATGAACACCGCACCGGCACCTTCGCCTGTGCCGGCTGTGCGCTGCCGCTGTTTTCCTCGGCCACCAAGTTCGACAGCCACACCGGCTGGCCGAGCTTTTGGCAGCCGCTGGACAACGCGGTCGCCAGTCACGTCGACACCTCCTACGGCGTGGTGCGCAAGGAAATCCACTGCCGGCGCTGCGGCGGTCACCAAGGGCACGTGTTCGACGACGGCCCACAACCCACCGGCCTGCGCTATTGCATGAATGGCGCCGCCATGACGTTCACGGCGGCGTAAGCCGATGTCTATTCATTCGTATAAGGGACGATCCCATGTGGCTTCTGGTTCTCGCGTATCTGGGCGGCGTGCTGACGATTGTCAGTCCGTGCATCCTGCCTGTTCTGCCTTTTGTCTTCGCTCGCACCGGGCAGCCGTTTATGCGCAGTGGCTTGCCGCTGTTAGCGGGGATGGCGGTGACGTTTGCCCTGGTGGCCTCGCTGGCGGCGGTGGGCGGCGGCTGGGTGGTGCAAGTCAATCAATACGGGCGCTGGCTCGCGTTGCTGTGCGTTGCCCTGTTCGGACTCACGCTGCTGTTGCCGCAACTGTCGGAACGGCTGACGCGCCCGTTGGTAGCGGCCGGCAGTCGCCTCTCGGAAGCCGCCGGGGCCGACGCCAAGCCGCGTCCGGGCGCTTCGTTCCTGATCGGCGTGGCCACCGGTTTGCTGTGGGCGCCGTGCGCCGGGCCAATCCTCGGCCTGGTACTCACCGGCGCGGCGCTGCAGGGCGCCAGCATCGGCACTACCTTGCTCTTGCTGGCCTACGCCGCGGGGGCTGCCACGTCCCTGGCCTTGGCGCTGCTGGTCGGCGGTAAAGTCTTTGGCTTCATGAAAAAGTCCCTGGGTGCCGGTGAATGGCTGCGCCGTGGCCTGGGGGCGTTGATGCTGGCCGGTGTGGCGGCAATCGCCCTGGGCCTGGACACCGGCGTGCTGTCGCGTTTGTCGACGGCTTCGACCGGTGGCCTGGAACAAAGCCTGGTAGATAAGCTGAGTGCCAAGCCTGAACCGAAGGGCGGGGCGATGATGGCCGGTGGCGCCATGATGATGGCCGCCAACCACAGCGACACGCTGCCCATCGAGGGTACGCTGCCGCCGCTGGACGGTGCCGTGCAATGGCTCAACAGCCCGCCGCTGACGGCCGAAGGCTTGAAGGGCAAGGTGGTGCTGGTGGATTTCTGGACCTACTCCTGCATCAACTGCCTGCGCACCTTGCCGTACGTGAAGGCCTGGGCCGAGAAGTACCACGATCAGGGCCTGGTGGTGATTGGCGTGCACGCCCCGGAGTTTGCCTTTGAGCGCGACGTGAACAACGTCACCAAGGCTATGAAGGACCTGGGCATCACCTACCCGGTGGCCATCGACAACAACTACAAGATCTGGCGCGCATTCAATAACCAGTACTGGCCGGCGCATTACTTTGCCGATGCCAAGGGCCAGATCCGTTATCACCACTTTGGTGAAGGTGACTACGCCGAGTCAGAGCGTGTGATCCAGCAACTGCTGCGTGAAACCGGGGCCAAGAATGTGGCCGGAGGCCTTATCGAGGCCGACGCCAAGGGCGTGCAACAGGCGCCGGACATGAACGAAGTGCAGTCGCCGGAAACCTACCTGGGCTTCCAGCGCGCCGAGAACTTCGTCACCACCGGCACCCTGGGCACCGACAAGGTGGTGAACTACCCGGCGGCCGGCACCCTGGCGCTGAATAACTGGACGCTGGAAGGCCAGTGGAACGTCGGCGGCCAGCAAGCCACCCTCGATCAGGCGGGTGGGCGCATCGTCTACCGCTTCCATGCCCGCGACCTGCACCTGGTGCTGGGCCCGGGCGCCGATGGCAAGCCGGTGCGGTTCAAGGTGACGGTCGACGGCCAGGCCCCGGGCGACGCCCATGGCACCGACGTGGCGCCGGATGGCAGCGGCACCGTGACCGAGCAGCGCCTGTACCAGCTGGTGCGCCAGCCAGGTGCGGTGCAGGACCGTACCTTCACCATCGAATTTCTGGACCCGAACGTATCGGCCTACGCCTTCACTTTCGGCTGAATTGAAAACCCAATCACTGTGGGAGCTGGCTTGCCTGCGATAGCGTCGGGCCAGCCGCTTCATCTGGCCCTGATGCACCGCCATCGCAGGCAAGCCAGCTCCCACAGTCGACCGTGTTCTGGAGTGATAGTGATGAAACGACTCAAGTTTTTACCGGTGCTCGCTTTCGCGGTTTTTGTCGGCCAAAGCTCGGCGTTCTCCTTCGGTGGTGCTGAAGACGCGGTGATGATCGCACCCCCCGCCCTGGACCTGCCCGCCACCTCCGGCAACCTGCAGACCGCCGTGTTTGCCGGTGGCTGTTTCTGGGGCGTGCAAGGGGTGTTCCAGCATGTGCAGGGTGTGAAAAACGCCGTGTCCGGCTACGACGGTGGTGCGGCGAGTACCGCGCAATACGAGACCGTCAGCGGCGGCGATACCGGGCATGCCGAATCGGTGTCGGTGACCTATGACCCGAGCCAGGTCAGCTATGGCAAGCTGCTGCAGATCTACTTCTCGGTGGCCCACAACCCCACCGAGCTGAACCGCCAGGGCCCGGACAGCGGCACCCAATACCGCTCGGAAATCTTTGCGCAGAACGCCGAACAGCAGAAAGTCGCCCAGGCGTATATCGCCCAGCTGGACGCGGCCAAGGCCTTCGACAAGCCGATCGTGACCAAAGTGGAAACCGGCAAGGCGTTTTACCCGGCGGAGTCCTACCATCAGGACTTTCTCACCGAGAACCCGTCTTACCCCTACATCGTGATCAATGACCTGCCGAAGGTAGCGCAGCTGAAAAAACTGTTCCCCGACCAATACCGCGCAGAACCGGTCCTGGTGAAAAACCAATAACCACCACCGCCACCCGTAGGAGCCGGCTTGCCGGCGATCGCAATCTTTCAGCCAATAAATCATTGACTGATCAACCGCCATCGCCGGCAAGCCGGCTCCTACAGGTGGGCGATTTTAGGCCTGGGATTTGGCCTTGGCCAGGTACGGTGCCAGGCGTCGACCCATTTCCTCACCCAAAGCCTGCAACCCGCTCAACGGGCGGACCATCACTTCAAACTCAATGATCTGCCCTTGCTCGTTGAAGCGAATCAGGTCGATGCCCTTGAGCTGCTTGTCGCCCACCCGGGCGCTGAACTCCAACACCACGCTCAGGCCATCGCCGGTCGCCAGTTCACGGTGGTAGGTGAAGTCTTCGAACACCTTGATCACGGTGTTGAGGATCATCGACACCACGGGCGCGCCAGGGTAGGGCGTGTGGGCCATGGGCGAGCGAAACACCGCGTCGGCGGCCAGCAGCTCGGGCAGGGACTTGAGATCACGGGCGGCCAGCATGGCGTGCCAACGTTGCAGGGTTTGGGCAGCAGCGGGGGTGAGGGTCAGTTCGGACATGCTCTGTACCTGTTCTTATGGTGGGAAGGCGTTGCACCTGCCCAACATAAGAGCGGTATCAAAGAGCGGTCAATCACCTGAATTGACAGTTAAGTAACCCAATTGCACTCACACCACTTCCAGGTAAGAGCTGTGAATGGCCCGTGCCAGTTCGCGCACGGTGTCGATGAAGTCGGTGAGGCGGCTGTGCAGGCCGTCTTCGAGGATTTCGTCGATCCCGGTGTAGCGCAGCCGCGCTTCGAACTCGGCGGCCAGGCGTTGGGCGGTGCGTCCGTAGCTGCCGGGCAGGTCGGCAAGGATGTGGCTCAATTCCTCAATGCAGGCGTGCAACGAGCGCGGTACATCACTGCGCAGCAGCAACAATTCAGACACCGACCGCGCGTTCAACGCATTCGGGTACAGCTCGGTGTAGGCCTCGAACGACGACAACGCCCGCAGCAGCGCGCTCCATTGGTAATAGCCGCGTGCCGACAGGTCGCTGACTTCTTCCGATTCCTCGCCAAACATCTCGTAGCGCGCATCGAGCAGGCGCAGGGTGTTGTCCGCTCGCTCGACAAAGGTGCCCAGGCGAATGAAGCGATAGGCGTCATTGCGCATGATGGTGCCGGAGGTGGCGCCGCGAAACAGGTGCGAGCGCTGCTTGACCCAGTCACAGAAGTGGCTGATGCCATGCCGCGCCAGGCCGCCGGCGGCGATGCTGCGCATTTCCAGCCAGGTGGCGTTGAGGTTTTCCCACATGTCGGCGGTGATGCGCCCGCGTACCGCGTGGGCGTTGCCCCGGGCGGCGCGCAGGCAGTTGTAGATGCTGGCGGGGTTTTCTTCGTCGAGGGCGAAGAAGTGCAGCATGCGTTCGGCGTCCAGCTGCTTGTGGCGTTCCAGGTAGCTGTCGAGGGTGCCGCTGCTGAGCAACGACATGGCCAGCTCATCCAGGCCATCGCTGCGCCCGGCCTGGGGCATCAGCGACAGCGAATAACTGACTTCGAGCATGCGTGCCAGGTTCTCGGCACGCTCCAGGTAACGGGACATCCAGTACAGATCTGCGGCGGTTCTACTCAACATGATTCAGCCCTCCACCACCCAGGTGTCCTTGGTTCCGCCGCCCTGCGACGAGTTGACGATCAACGAGCCTTCCTTCAGCGCCACGCGGGTCAAGCCGCCCGGCACCAGGCGGGTTTCCTTGCCCGACAGCACGAAGGGCCGCAGGTCGATATGCCGGGGGGCGATGCCGTTTTCGACAAAGGTAGGGCAGGTGGACAGGCTCAGGGTGGGCTGGGCGATGTACGCGTGTGGGCGCGCCTTGATGCGTTGGCGGAAGTCCTCGATCTCGGCCGCCGTGGACGCCGGGCCCACCAGCATGCCGTAGCCACCGGAACCCTGGGTTTCCTTGACCACCAGCTCCGGCAGATGGGCCAGCACATGGGACAGTTCATCGGGCTTGCGGCACTGGAAGGTCGGCACGTTTTGCAGTACCGGTTCTTCGTCCAGGTAGAAGCGGATCATTTCCGGCACGTATGGATAGATCGATTTGTCGTCGGCCACCCCGGTGCCAATGGCATTGGCCAGCACCACATTGCCCGCGCAATAGGCGGCGACCAGGCCGGGCACGCCGAGCATCGACTCGGGGTTGAACGCCAGCGGGTCGAGGAAGGCGTCGTCGATGCGCCGGTAGATCACGTCCACGGCCTTGGGGCCGTCGGTGGTGCGCATGAACACTTTGAGGTCCTGCACGAACAGGTCGGCGCCTTCCACCAGTTCCACGCCCATTTCCCGGGCCAGGAACGCATGTTCGAAGAACGCACTGTTGAAACGACCCGGCGTGAGCACCACCACATTGGGGTTATCCAGGCGGCTGGAGCTTTTCAGGGTCTTGAGCAGCAGGTTGGGGTAGTGGTCCACCGGCGCGATACGCTGCTTGGCGAACACTTCGGGGAACAGGCGCATCATCATCTTGCGGTCTTCGAGCATGTAGCTCACGCCGCTGGGCGTGCGCAGGTTGTCTTCGAGCACGTAGTAGGTGCCATCACCGTCACGCACCAGGTCGACGCCCGAGATGTGCGAGTAGATGTCGCGGTGCAGGTCCAGGCCCACCATGGCCTTCTGGTAACCCTCGTTGCCCAGCACCTGGTCGGCAGGGATGATCCCGGCCTTGATGATGCGCTGGTCGTGGTAGATGTCGGCGAGGAACATGTTCAGTGCGTTCACGCGCTGGATGCAGCCGCGTTCGATCACGGCCCATTCACTGGCGGGGATGCTGCGGGGGATGATGTCGAAGGGGATCAGGCGCTCGGTGTCTTGTTCGTCGCCATACAAGGTGAAGGTGATCCCGGCCCGATGGAACAGCAAATCGGCTTCGCGGCGCCTCTGGGCCAGCAGTTCCGGCGGCGTATTGGCCAGCCAGCGGGAGAAATCCTGATAATGCGCGCGGCATACGCCTTGCGCGTCATTCATTTCGTCAAAGAAAGATCGAGCCATTCCAGTACCTTGTCAGTGCCGAGGGAAGCCTGGGTGGCACTGCCGCTTTAAAAACCGCATTTTTTATGAGCCCGTGGCTGAGGGTGCCACTGGGCCTGGTCCTTACTTTCTTATGGGGTGGGCTCTGGGTCGGGGGGTAACGAATGCTCCTGTTTCCGGGCAGATGAATGGATAAAGCAATGCTTGTGCCGAAACGGCGTTTCAGGCGTCGTTTACCGGTGGGCGGGCGACAACGGTTGTGCAGGAGCACGGGGGGGGGGGGGGGGGGGGGGGGGGGGGGGGGGGG